>CAYSXA010000195.1:0-5303 GCA_964435005.1 uncultured Anaerolineaceae bacterium
CCGGACCTTCGACGCGTATACCGTCGACATCCCACCCACTCTAGCCAGGAACGCATCCTGCAACGCGGCTTCCAAGGGAAGGCACCGGGGGTAAGCCCCCCTCGTTCCATTGGCGGATACTGAAACCTTTCGAAGCCCTCAAAAAACTGCTTCACCCACGGTGTTTCCACCTCCTCGATCCATCAGCGGATCCTGAAACCGTTCACGTGGTGGGTGGCCAGCTGCTGTCCCGTTCCCCATCCGCTGGTCAACGATGGCCAGAAAAAAACAAACCTTCCTCAGGCTCTTTCGCGTATAATAGTCTCATCCTCCCCCCTGCCTGATCAAAGGTGAACAATGCCCCAAAACCCGATCTCCCTGCTGGCCAGTTTTGTTCCCCCACCGCTCATCCGTTTTCTGGCCCAGGATAGGCTCACGCTTGAACGGCCCCGGGAGTGGACCTATCCGGCGATGGTCCTGTTCACGGACATCAGCGGTTTTACCGCCTTGACTGAACACCTGGCCTCCCAGGGGGATCGCGGAGCGGAAGAGATCACCTTGCTGCTGCAAACGTATTTCAACAACATGATCAATCTGGTCACCGCACACGGCGGCGAGGTGCTCAAGTTTGCCGGCGATGCCTTGATCGCCCAGTGGCCGATCCTTACCTCATCTTCCCTCAGCGATCAGGCGGTTCGCGCCGCCCGCTGTGCGCTGTACATTCAGCGAACGCTGCACAATTTCGAAGCGGCGTCCGGAATCTTCCTCACCACGCGGATCACGCTCACCCACGGCGACGTGCGGATGCTGATGGTCGGGGGCGAATACCACCGCTGGGAGCCGGTGTTCACCGGTCGCCCATTCAAAGTCCTCAGTCGCCTTGAAGACATCACCCACCCCGGCGAGGTGGCCACCGATCAGGCGACCTGGCAGGCCATGGCCCCCCTGGTGCACGGCGAGCCGGTCGGCTCCCTGGGGAGCCGGATTCTGGAGATCAAAGAAGAGATCAAAACCACACCGATGGTCCCGCTCCCTCTCCGCAACCTGGAAGAGGATCAGATCCGACCGCTGATCCCCGGTGCAGTAATCGACCGGATCTCCGCCGGGCACGCGGCCTGGCTGGCGGAGCTGCGCCCGGTCACCGCCCTGTTCGTCCAGTTGCAGGACATCCAGCCCGAGACACCACTATCTCGCGCACAGGAAGCGGTACAGGCCGTGCAACGCGTCATCTACCGCTACGAAGGCAGCCTGAACAAAATTACACTGGACGACAAGGGCACCCTGTTGCTGGCTGCCTTTGGCCTGCCGCCGCTGTCCCACGAAGACGACCCGCTCCGAGGTACGCTGGCTGCGCTGGAAATACATCAGTCCTTACAGGAACTTGGTTTACGGTGCTCGATCGGCGTGGCCACCGGGACGGGTTTCTGCGGCACCGTGGGGAACGACCGCCGCCGCGAGTACACCATCATCGGCGACGTGATTAACATTGCCGCCCGGTTGATGCAGAACCATGCCGCGTCGGTGCTCACCGATCACGCGACCTACCGCGAATCCCGACAACACGTTGCTTTCGACGCACTGGGCGCCGTCCGACTGAAGGGCAAGCGACACCCGGCAGCCATCTATCGCCCACTCAAACGGATCCAGCGGATCCCCAAGGCACAGGAACTGCTCATAGGTCGACAACAGGAGCGGGCACTGCTGGCCGATCAACTCCAGGCGCTGCTGCGAGACCGCGAAACCCATGTCATCCTCATCGAAGGCGAAGCCGGCATCGGAAAATCCCGGCTGGTGGACGATCTGGTGGCGCAGTCACAGCATTTCAAGGTGTTGACGCTGCGCGGAGAGGGTGACCCCATCGAGCACAGTCGCCCCTACCACGCCTGGCGCGGAGTGTTCGCCCCGCTGGTCGAGGACGCCGTCCTCCGCCTCGCCCCACCCAACCCGAACGTAGCGCCCAACATGCAATCCATTGAGCTGGTGCGCATGGCCCCCTTGCTCAATCCGGTGCTGCCATACGAGCTGCCGGACAACGACCTGACCACCCAGATGCACGGCCAGGTGCGCGCCGAGAACACCCGCCGGTTGATGATGCACCTGCTGCGGATGGCCGCGGAGACGCAGCCCCTGCTCATCGTACTTGAGGATGCACACTGGATGGACAGCGCTTCCTGGGTGCTGGCGCTCCAGGTCGCTAAAGAGCTAAAGAACGTGTTGCTCGTCCTGGCGCTCCGCCCGCTACCCCAACCACAGGCGGAATACGACGTTCTGCGGCGGTTGCCTTACGCGATACACATCCCACTGGCGCCTCTTTCCGCCAGAGAAGCGCTCGAACTGGCTCAGGCGCGGCTGGGGGTAACCGTCCTGCCCAAAGAGGTAGAGCGCTTCATCACTAAACGCAGCGAGGGACATCCGTTCTACAGCGAAGAGCTGGCCTACGCGCTGCGTGACTCCGGCGCCCTCCAGATCGAAGCGGACGGTCGATGCACCCTGGCCACCTCCCTGGAAAGGATCGAATTTCCGGACACCCTGCAAGGTCTGGTGATCAGCCGCATCGACCGCCTGAAGCCCTCCCAGCAGCTCACGCTGAAAGTGGCCAGTGTGATCGGCCGCCTGTTTCCCTACCGCGTTTTGAGTGACGTGTATCCCATTCCAGAGGAACGTGAACGCATTCCACAGGACCTGCAAACGCTGGAAGAGCGGCAAATCACCGTGCGTGCGAGCACGGAACCCGATCTCACCTACCTGTTCAAACACATCATCACCCAGGAAGCCACCTACCACCTGTTGCCTTATGCGCAGCGACGACAACTGCACCGGGTGATCGCGGAGTGGTATGAGCGCCATCACCAGGAAGACCTGCGGGATTTCTACACCCTGCTCGCCCATCACTGGGAGCGCGCGGAAGAGCCGACCAAAGCGCTGAACTACCGCGTCCTGGCCGGCGAAGAAGCGTTGAACCACGGCGCCTACCAGGAAGCGCTCGACAACCTCCAGAAGGCGCTTGCGCTTGCCGAACACACGAAAACCGATCCCCTGCTACGTGGACGAATGCACCGACTGCTGGGGGAAGCGCTGCTGGGCCTGGGACGGCTGCAAGACAGCCTGGAAGCGTTTCAACTTGCTCTAGCCTCCCTGGGAGTACGAGTCCCCCGGGGGAGCGTTCTCCAGGTCCTGGGGATTCTGACACAGGCTCTGATCCAGGCCTTCCACTTATTGTTTCCAGGTCGGTGGACGCACCACGAGGAGGAGCGCACTCGCGAGCTTGCTCAGGCTTTCCTGCAACTTTCCGAGGCGTTCTACCTGACCAACCAGACCATCCCCACCGTGTACACCGCGTTGAAGGCGTTGAACCAGGCCGAAGTGCTTGGCCCTTCACCAGAGCTGGCCCTGGCGTATGCTGGCACCTGCGTGATTGCCGGTCTGATCCCGATTCACCCGCTGGCGCAACGGTACAACCAGCGCGCGCAACAAATGCAGCAAACCCTGCCTGACCTGGACACGCGCATCCAGGTCGCCCTGCGCACCGGCATATACCTGGTAGGCGTGGGCGCCTGTCAGCAGGCCGAGGCGAATCTCCTGGAAGCCGCCGACCTGGCAAAACGTCTGGGCGACCATCGAAGGCGCGGCGAGTGTCTGGCGGTCGCCGCCATGGCAGCCTACTACCAGGGCCGCCTGGACCGTTGCAGCGAGCATTACAATGCGCTCCATCAACTGGCCCAGGAGCACGCCAACCCCCTGCAACTGGCCTGGAGCCTGGATGGGCTGGCATTGGTCGCACTGCGGCAGGAGGACGCCGCAACCGCACTCCAATTCACGGAGAAAGCCGCACCCCATCTGGAACAGACCCTCGACCCGGCTCAGCGCCTGGTGCATCAGGGAGCAGAAGCTCAGGCCTTCGTCCGCCTTGGGGAACGAGATCGGGCGTTTGGTCACGCGCAGCGGTTGCTGGAAGCGCTCAAGTCCAGTCAGCCCACGGTGTACTCTGTACTGGAAGGTTTCGCCGCGCCGGCGGACGTGTTCCTGGCGCTGGCGAAAGAGGCACCTGCAGGTCAACGCAGGAAACTGCTGGAACTGACCGAACAGGCGCTCGACGAACTGGCGCGCTACAGTCGGGTCTTCCCGCTGGGTGCCCCACGGCTGGCGTGGCTTCAGGGATGGTGCGCCTGGCTCCAGGGAAAGGCAGGTCAGGCCCGACAGGCCTGGGTGAGCGCGATCCATCGGGCGGAAGAACTGCGCCTGCCCTATGAAATGGCGCAGGCGATGATCGCCCTCGGAGAACACTTCCCGCGCTATGCAGAACAACGGAAAATTGGACAGGAAATCCTGGCTCATTTGCGAAATCCCACGAGGAATCAACATGGAACCATCGAAGAGTGAACTCCCTCTCTGGAAAGTCTGGTGGCTGGCTGCGCGCCCGAAGACGCTGCCCGCCGCCGCCGCACCGGTGATCGTCGGCATGGCGCTGGCCTGGCACCAGGGCGTGTTTCACCTGGGCGCCGCGCTGGCTGCCCTGCTGGGCGCTCTGCTGTTGCAAATCGGCGCGAATTTCTCCAACGACGCGCTGGATTTCCAGCACGGTGCAGACACCCACGAACGGTTGGGTCCGCTACGCGTCACTCAGGCCGGACTGCTCTCGCCGGAAACCGTCATGCGTGGTACCTGGGTGGTCTTTGGGCTGGCCGCACTGTGCGGACTGTACCTGATCGCTCGCGCAGGCTGGCCGATCCTGATCATCGGCCTGGCTTCCATCCTGACAGCGTTGGCCTACACCGGCGGGCCGTACCCGCTGGGTTATCACGGCTGGGGCGAGGTGTTCGTGTTCCTCTTCTTTGGGCCGGTCGCCGTGGTCGGAACGTACTACGTCCAGGCGCTTGCCTATCACCCGCTTGCCGGAATCGGCTCCGTGCCTGTCGGCCTGCTGGCCACCGCCATTCTGGTGGTGAACAACTACCGCGACCTGGAAACCGACCGCGCGGCGGGCAAGCACACCATCGCGGTGCGCCTGGGCGAACGTGGCGCTCAGATCGAATACCTGATGTTACTGGCGATGGCTTACCTCATCCCGCTCTACCTCTGGCTGAGCGAACGCACCGACGCCGGCGTGATGCTCACCTGGCTCACCCTGCCGCTGACCATCCCCCTGATCCGTGCCATGTTTCGGGAAAAGGGGCGTGTGCTGAACCAGACGCTGGCAGGCACCGCCCGACTTGAACTGCTCTTCAGCCTGGCGTTCGCTGCCGGGCTGCTGTTCCGGGCATGAAGGCCTTTTACTCCGACATTTACACCTTCCTCCTGCCCAAGGGACACCGTTTCCCCATAGC
>CAYSXA010000196.1:0-5259 GCA_964435005.1 uncultured Anaerolineaceae bacterium
CGCCGCCCACCACCCCTTCCCCAGAGGTGGCGGTACTTGTGGGTAATCACCAGGAGCGCGGCGGGCCAAAAAAAAGCATCCACCAGAGCATCCACCGCGCCGGTGGCGTCGGTGAGGCTACCGCCGGCGGTGAGAGATCGACCTCCGGCGTGCCAACCGGCTGAGGCACCACCAACACCTCGCCCTCCTTCACCCAGTGCGCTTCGCCGTGCGCCCACCGTTCAACCCGGGCATCCGAGGCGGCTTCCGTGAGCTGCATCTCCAGCGCCTGAACGGTGGCCGTGATGGCCGCCACTTCCGTGTGCAAACGGGCCTCCTCACGCTGCAGGCTCTGTAACCGCGCAATCTGCCGGTTCAACCGAAAAATCAACATCAACGCCAGCCCAATGCCCAGCAGCACGAGCGCTCCCCTGGCCTGGCGCGTGAACTCCTTCACGGCGAATCTCCCAGCAGCGCCTGCAGGTCGGCCAGCACCTGCGCCGAATGTTCTGCCGGCCTGACCTTCTCATACACCTTCAAGATCGTGCCATCCGGGCCGATCAGATAGGTGGTACGGAACACCCCATCATATTCGCGCCCCATGAACTTCTTGCGCCCCCACACACCGTACAGTTCACAAACGCGATGCTCTGTATCCGCCAGCAATGTGAACGGCAGATCGTATTTTTCCTTAAAGCGCGCATGTCGCTTTGGCGGATCGGGGCTCACGCCCAGGATGACCACTCCGGCTTCCTCATAAGCAGCGTAGTCATCACGGAAGCCACAAGCCTCCTTCGTACACCCAGGCGTGTCGTCTTTGGGGTAGAAATACAGCACTACCGGCTTCCCACGATACTCCGACAGGCGCCGTTCAGTACCTGTTTCGTCCGGCAGGCTGAAATCCGGGGCAATTGTTCCTGCTTTAAGCGGCATCACTCCTCCATGTGTTTAAGCGCCGTCTCAATGGCCTCCAGCGTGGGCGGTTTGACGATGAACGCCACCGCACCCATCGCAAGCGCACGCTGGCGCGTTTCCTGTTGATCATCAGAGGTCACGATCGCCACCGGGACGTCGCGCATGTTCGGTTCGCGGCGCAGGAAGGCAAACACCTCAAAACCATCCACACCAGGCATGTTGATGTCCAGGAAGACTGCCTGCGGCGCTTCCTTGCGAATGGCGTACAAGGCATCGCGCGCGCCATAGACCGCACGCGCCTGCACGTCCAGCAGCTTCAGCAGGTCGCATAGCGCATCCGCCATGGCTTTGTGGTCGTCGATGACCAGTACGTATCCCATGGGTGTCACTCCAGCACGGCCACTTCGCGTCCCATTGGCGTGAGATCGTATCCCGGCAAGGCAGCCACCGCAGCGCGAAAGTCCGTGTCATGCAGCAGATCCAGCAGCGGCACGAGCAACGACGAGCGATAATACGCCAGCGGGATCACCAGATCATAGCGCTCCTGAAACAGCGGGACAAAGTCCAGGTCGAGCGCGCGGGCGGCTGCTGCGATCCCCAGGCCACAGTCTGCCCGACCTGAGGCTACCGCCGCTGCCACCGCCAGATGGGTGTATTCTTCTTGATTGTACCCCTGGATCGCCTGGGCGTCGATCCCCATGCGTTCCAGATGGTAGTCCAGCAACACGCGCGTGCCTGCGCCGCGCTGACGGTTGACAAAGCGCACGTCCTCGCGCGTCAGGTCACTCAGGTCGCAAATCCCCTTCGGGTTGCCACGCGCCAGGATCAAACCCTGCTCGCGGCCCACCAGCGCGACCACGGCCACGGGCGTTTCGGGCAGGTATTGACGGATATAGGGCAGGTTGAACTCGCCGCTCTCCGGATCGAGCAAATGAGCGCCCGCCAGGTGCGCCTGCCCGCGCCGCAACGCGACCAGCCCGCCCAGGCTGCCCACGTTCGCCGAGGCCAGTCGCCGTCCCCGCGCAGCGAGGAACTGCGCCATCAGGTCGAGCGTGATGTCGTGCGAACCAATGGCGAAAATCGTCTGCGCCAGCTCCAAGGGCGAACGATACAGGCGCACCGTCACCCGTTCGCCGGCAGGCAGGCCCTGTGCACCGCGTGGCACGATCACAATGCCGTCCGCGCGCACCAGCGAGGTGATCACCCCCGCCCCGCGGGAGAGCGGCGCCGCCAGCCAGCGGTCGCCCACGCGCCCGACGGCCACACGCACGTAATCATCATCTCCTGCTGGCGAGACCAGCTTGCGTGTGATCTCCGCCTCCAGCGTGAGCGGCTGGTGGGGAGGACGCCCCAACCAGCGCGCCAACAGCGGTTCAACGAAAATCTCCCCGGTCAGCGCCGCCGAGACCGGATACCCCGGCACCCCGACCACAGGCACCCGCCGACCGTCCAGGTGCAGCATCCCCAGGATGACCGGGTGCCCTGGACGCAACGCCACGCCATGCACCAGCACCTCACCGAGTGCTTCCACCACCTGTGCGGTGAAGTCCTCCGACCCTGCCGAAGACCCCGCGTTAACCAGCACCAGATCGTGCTCTTGCGCCGCCTGGGCCACACGTTCCCGAATGGCATCGAAATCGTCCGGCGTGATCGGGAAGCGGGTAGGTTCCCCACCCCAGGCGCGCACCTGCGCCGCCAGCACCAGCGAGTTGTACTCGATGATGTCCCCTGACGCCACCGGCGCGCCGACGGGCACGAGTTCCGTGCCGGTGGGCAGGATCGCCACGCGCGGCTTTCTGGCTACGCGAAGATCGCTGTGGCCGCAGGCGGCGACCGCGCCCAAATCCACCGGGCGCAGCACATGCCCTGCCGGCAACACAAGCTCGGTCGCCACGATGTCCTCACCCATCGGGCGCACGTGCTGCCATGGCGTGACCGCCGCGCGGATGCGGATGGCCGCCGGGCGACGCGCGTCCGCCGCGATCTGCCCGGCCTCGTCCAGCGGCTCCACTTGCTCAATGGGGATCACCGCGTCCGCCCAGGCCGGCAAGGGATCCCCGGTGTCCACATAAGCCACCTGATCCCCCACAGATAACACCACCGGCGCGGTGGGCATCGCCCCAACAGTATCTGCCGCGCGCACAGCAAAGCCGTCCATAGCCGAGGCATGGTAGTGCGGCGAGGAGATGCGCGCCCACACCGGCGCGGCCAGCACGCGCCCCAACGCACGCTCGTCCAGTGGGATGACCTCCTCGTCGAGCACGCGATTCAGGCCAGCTTCCTGAAGCGCTGCCTCGAAACGCGCCCTTGCTTCAGACAAAGGGATGTCTCGCAAATAAACACTCATTTGAGCAAACCGATGAACTCTTCCATCGTCATGTCGCCACGCACCTCACGGCGACTGAGGTAATACAAATTGCCCGGCCCATGCCGGTTGGTAGTCCCAACGCCAACCGCCGCGTAGTATCCCAGATCGTACACCCGCCGCTGCACATAGGGATCGCTCAGTGCAAAGGGGTAGGCAAACAGGCGTATCGGTTCACCGAGCAGATTCCCCAACCTCAGGCGGCTGTCCAACACCTCTTCGCGCACGCGATCATGATGCTGCGTCAGGTCAAGATGGGTCATGGTGTGCGAACCAACGTCCCAGCCAGCACGATGCAGCGTCACCACCTGCTCCGAAGTCAGAAAACCTTTATAATCCAGGCGTCCTGCGACCACGAAGACCGTGCCTGTCATCCCCATCTCCTGCAGAATGGAAAATGCCTGGGTGTACACATCGGCGTATCCATCATCAAACGTGACCACCACCGCCTGCTCCGGCAGAGTGCCACCATGCAGCAGCACATCCACCAATCGAGAAAGCGGGATAGCCTGATATCCCTGCGCCCGCAAGTACGCCATTTGCTGGCGAAAATCCATTGCCGAGACCTGAAAACGCCCTTCGGAAAGGCCATCTACCACGTGATGGTAGAGCAAAATGGGAACCTCCACCACACTCCCCGCCGAATAGAACACTTCTTTTGGCGTTGGAGATGGCGTTACCGTAGGTGTGGGTGATGGCAGGGGCGTGAAGGACGGCGCAGGCAAGGGACGCAGTGTAGCTGTAGGCACCAACACGGCTGAGGGAATCAACAAAGGCACTGGTGAAGGGAGTGGGGTGTTCGTCAAACGGGGATGAGGCGTGTAAGACACGGGCGATTTACCCACCCGCCAATCACCCAGCGCCAGCGTCATGACCGCAGCAGTCCCCAGACTGAAGACCGCCACACTCATGACGAAGAAGACCGTTTGTCGCCGCGAGTTCACAAGATCACCACTTCTACTTCTGCGCCAGCGGACAGACCACCCGCTTCCGGCGGAATGCGTACCAACCCATCCGCGCGCGTCAGGGTAAAGATCAGATTGCTCTTGTAGAAGACCGGATCAGCCAGCCACACTTCTTCCGAAGCGATCAACCGCACCGGCACCCAATCCTCTCGCCCGGTCTGGGAAGCCAAGTTAACCGTCAGCCGCGCGACAACCCTGGCCGCTGGCGGGCGTCGCGAGACGCCGCACAAGCGGTCCATCATCGCGAGCAGGAATAGTCCGGCGATCACCAGCGCACTGACCGGGTTCCCCGGCAGCCCAACCACCGGCTTTCCATCACAGACGGCGAGAATGGTCGGCTTGCCGGGGCGCACATTCACCCCATGCACCAGCACGCCAGGCGAACCCAGGCGGTTGATCACCGAAGCGGTCAGGTCGCGCACGCTGGCCGATGATCCCGCGGTGATCACCACCGCGTCACATGCCGCCAGCGCCTCGCGCGTCGTGGCCTCCAGCCGGGATGCGTCATCCGGCAAAATGCCGTACGTCACCGGCTCCCCGCCCAGCTGACGAATCAACGCCGCCAGGGTGTAGGAATTCACGTCGCGCACCTGTCCGGGTCGCGGCTCCGTGTCTGGCGGCACGACTTCATCGCCGGTGGAGATCACGCCCACGCGCGGCGGACGGCGCACCAGGACGGACGTCAACCCCAGCGCCATCAGGCCGCCGATCTCCGCCGGGCGCAGGCGCACCCCGGCAGGGATAACCTCCTCGCCAGCACGCACGTCTTCCCCCGCGCGAATCACGTTCTCCGCCACAGCAACCGCGCGCAGCACCTCGACCTCGTCCTCGCGGCTGACCTGGGTGTGTTCCACCATAACCACCGCGTCCGCCCCTGCCGGCAACATCCCACCGGTATGGATCAGGGCACACTCGCCGCGCGCCAGCCGGACCGTCGCTTCCGCGCCCATGGGCACCTCACCCACACAGCGCAGGTACGCCGGCAGGCTCTCGCTCGCGCCGTAGGTGTCCGCCGCGCGAACGGCGTACCCGTCC
>CAYSXA010000197.1:0-5190 GCA_964435005.1 uncultured Anaerolineaceae bacterium
GTGTGGCCTGCGACTAGCAGTCCGCGCCTTCTTGTTTGCTAAAGACGCCGGCCACCGCCGGGCTCTCCACTAGCCTCGTTATGGGCGGCGTCGGGGGTGGTTCAGGGCGCGGTCGAGCTCGTCGGCGGCGGTGGTGGCCAGACGCAGACGCTCTTGCAGCAGCGAGTCGGTGGCGCGAGCGACCGCCTGCGCACCGAAAAAGGCCATGCTGGCGAAGATCACCAGCAGGCCGGCGATCACCAAAAGGCCGATACGGGTGCGCAGGCGGAAGCGATTGAGCATGGGTTGGAAAGGCACTGTGTACGGGTGCAGCCACTGCACCCGTACATTGAATCACTCCTTCAACGGGCGCCAGCCCGTCGGAGCACGGTTACACACTCAGCAAAGCGTGCAGTTTTTCCTCTGACTGCGCGGCCACCTGCTGATGCAGGCTGTGGCCGTGGGCGTCCATGGTGACCACCACGGGGAATTTCTCGACCTCGATCACCCACATCGCTTCGGGCACGCCGAATTCGAGTTTGTACACGCCGAGCACGCGCTTGACACTCTGGGCGATCAGCGTGGCCGCGCCGCCTACGGCGTGGAAGTACACCGCGGGTACTTCCTGGCAGGCGGCCAACGTCTTTGGCCCCATGCCGCCCTTACCGATCACGCCTTTCAGGTTGAAGTGCTTCATCACCTCGGCCTGATACGGCTCCTCGCGGATGCTGGTCGTCGGACCGGCGGCCACGAATTTGTAGTTACCGGTGTCCAGCCCGGCGACCACGGGGCCGCAGTGGTAGATCACGCCACCGTTCAAGATGGGCTTGATCGCTTCGTAGACGTCCAGGTCGTCGCCCTGCGGTTCGCGTGTCTGGCGGATGAAGGTGTCGATCATCCACTTGTGGACGGCGTCGCGCCCGGTCATCATCACGCCGCTGAGCAGCACTGGTTCGCCCACCTTCAGGCTGCGGATCACGTCATCGGAGATGGGAAGGGAAATTTCGCGCATTGGAACGCTCCTATTCGTAGCTCACCTCGTCGCCGCGCACGATCATCTTGCGGCGCCGGTAGGCCCAGCACATGTACGACACGGAGACGAAGTAACTCGCCGGCAGGCGGTGCAATCCCTTGATGCGGGTGCCCAGCACGGTGGTCTTGCCACCGAAGCCCATCGGGCCGATGCCAAGCTGATTGGCTTCCTCGGTCAGACGTTGTTCGAGCTCCGCCAGTTGCGGATCAGGGTTCACATCGTCCTCGTCGAGCGAGCGCAGCAGCACCTCTTTGGACGCCAGGAACGAGGTGCCCCGGTCGCCGCCGATGGCCACGCCGAGGATTCCCGGCGCGCAGCCCTTGCCTTGCGCCTGATAGACCGCATCCAGCACCACCTTGCGCACGCCTTCCAGGTCGCGCCCGGCGTGCAGGCGGGTATCGGGCAGCTTGTACTGCGCGCCGACGTTCTCACACCCACCGCCTTTGAGCATCAGTTCGATGGTCAGCGTGTCACCGTCCACTTCCTCGAAATGGATGGTGGGGTAGTGCTCGTCGCCGATGTTGTTTCCCGTGTTCTGGCCGGTGATCGCGTTCACCGCGTTCGGGCGCAGGTAGGCGCGGCGCGTGGCTTCGGCCACCGCATCCTGGATCATCTTGCGCAGTTTGCGCGTGCTCCAGCCTTCCGGGTAATGGACGTAGAAGATCGGCGTGCCGGTGTCCTGGCAGATCGGTGTGGAGTTCGCACGCGCCAGCTCCACGTTCTTCAGGATGGTCTCCAGCGCGCCGCGCGCCGCCGATCCGGGTTCTTCCTGCTCCATCGCGGCGCGCAGTTTGCGCTCCACGTCGGGGGGCAGATCCGTCGCCGTGCGCCGTACCAGCTCCAGAATGTCTGCAGTCAGGTCTTTCATGGGTTGCTCCTTACAATCGCGGGATGGTGGATGATTCCCATTGTGTCAGCATACATAGTGTGAGCGCCGAAAACAAGGGTCAACCTACCTGGATTATACTGGACAAATGTCACCACTTTCGCGCGGTCACCCCGTTGTCTCTAAAATCGATTATACTTCCTAATGTAAAGTGAGGTGCACATGCTTCCATTGCGGGACACCATTCGCTCATATAGCTTTCCTTTTGTCACCTGGGGACTGATCGCCCTGAATGTGCTTGCCTTCCTTTTTGAGGCCGCACTGCCACCGGCCATGCTGGAGCGTTTCATCCGTGTCTTTGGCATGGTGCCGGCCCGGCTGTTCGGTGGGTCGCCGCTGGTCTGGATCACGCTATTGACCAGTATGTTTCTGCACGGCGGCTGGTTTCACCTGATCAGCAATATGTGGATCCTGTTCATCTTCGGCGACAACGTGGAAGACCGCATGGGGCACGGACGATATCTGGCGTTCTACCTGTTGAGCGGCTTGGCTGCCGGCCTGTTGCAGGCTTTCGTGCTGCCGGCTTCGTGGGTGCCGACGGTGGGCGCCAGCGGCGCGATCGCTGGCGTGCTGGGGGCTTATCTGCTGTTCTTCCCCGGCGCCCGCGTGGTGACGTTGATGCCGTTCTTCTTTTTCTTCACCTTTGTGGAAATCCCGGCGCTGTTCTATCTGGGTTTCTGGTTTATCTCTCAGTTGTATTCGGGGTTGTTTGCGCTGGCGCTGCCCATGGGCATGAACGCTGGTGGCGTGGCCTGGTGGGCGCACGTCGGTGGGTTCCTCTTTGGTTTGCTGTTTGCCCGCCGCTTCGAACGTCCGCGCCCGGCGCCCTGGTGGCACGAGGTGTACCGACCCTGGTTCTGAAGTTCCAGGGCAGGCAGGTAGGGGCCGAAACCCTACCCGTTCGAGATGCCAGAGATGTACGCCCTGGTGGGATAAAAGTTCTTCGGGACAGATTGAGCAAGCCTTTCGGCTTTGTTCGACCTGTCCGCCCCTGATAAGGAGGAGGTTATGGAAACCCCGATGGAAGTTCCCCAAGATCTCGTGGAACCCTTCGTCGCAGATGCCGAGCTGCCCACGCTGGTGGACTTGAACACTGCCGACCGCGAAGCGCTGATCGCCCTGCCGGGGATCGGTCCGGCGTTGGCGGACCGTATCCTGGCCGCACGCCCCTTCCGTGATCTGGATGATCTGCAACGGGTGAGCGGCGTCGGCCCGGCGCTGTTGGCGCGACTGGAAGGCCAGGTCACGGTGACCCCTGTGGCGACAGCCGAGGAGGAAGAAGAAACGCCGCTGGTGGAGCCGGAGCATCTGGAGGAAGAAGCGGAACCCACCAAGTCGGCTGAAGCGCCCCCCACAATCGCTTCGCCGCGGGAGAGCCCGCCCACCGTCACGCGCGCCGAGGCGTTGTGGATGGCGCTGGGCAGTAGCTTGCTCTCCTTTGTCCTCTCCCTGGTGGTCATCCTGGGGTTGCTCGCCGGGCTGAACGGCGGGCTGCGCTTCGTGCGCCCGGCGGATCTCAGCGCGTTATCGCAGCGTGTGGAAGGCATCCAGCGGCAGGCCGAATCGCTCGCTGGCGACCTGAGCGCGTTGCGCGACCGGGTGAACAGCCTGCAAAACCTCACCCCGCGCGTGGAGCGGCTGGAGACCTCGTTGCGGGCGACTGAAGAGGAGGTCGGTATCCTGAATGCTCAGGTTGAGATGCTACAGCAGCAGACGGATGAGTTGAGTGTGCTGGTGGATCAGTTGCAACAGCAAACCGGTCTGTTTGACGACTTCCTCAACGGGCTGTACGATTTGCTCGGTCAGTTGCTTTTCCCCGTGGTGCCTGAAGGAGGTGCGCAATGAGCACGGAACCTTCGCTGCCCCGACCTTCGTTCGGCGAGCGGCTGGCGTCCGCTTTCATCCACTTCGTGCGAGCGCTGGTGCGCCTGTTGTTGCTGGTAGCCCTGGCCGTGGGTCTTGGCCTGGCCGCGTACTACGGCCTGCCCGCGCTTTACCGCACGTACGTGCAGCCCGTGGAGGAGAATTCCGCGCGGCTGGCCGAGGTGCAGGCACGACTGGACGTGCTGGAAACCCAGGCCAACCAGCAACAAAACAACACGGACGACCGCCTGAGCGCGCTCGAAGCCCGCGCGGATGCGTTCAGCGTGGTGCTGGACGACCTGCAGTCCCGGCTGGATGCTGCCGAGAGCGCGCTGCAAACTGCTCAGGACGATCAGGCAGTGCTGATGGAGCAACTGGGCGCGATGCAACAGCAACTCGACGACCTGTCCGCCATGCTGGACGATCTGAGCCAGGTCGTGGCCGACAACCAGACGGTCATCGCCGAGGTGGACGCGCGCTGGACGGCGCTCGACACGCCGCTGGCCGCGCTGCGCCGTGAGGTAGCGTTCACGCGGGTGATGTCCCGCCTGACGCGGGCGCGCGTCTTTCTGGCGCATAACAACCTGGGGCTGGCTGCCGATGAGGTGGACGCGACAATCGCTGACCTGGAGGAGCTGCGTCCGCTGGTGGCCGACTTCCAGCGAGAGGCCTTCCAGGCTATCCTGGGTCGGCTTGACTTGGCGCGCTCGAATCTGCCGGACAAGCCGGTGTTGGCTGCTGATGATCTGGAGATCGCCTGGCAGATGCTGAGCGCTGGTCTACCTGCCGAGCCGACGCTCACCCCGCTGACGGAGGCCACCGCTACGCCCACACCGACCAAGACCCCATCGCCGTGAGACAAGGAGCCTGACCATGGAAGAGGACAAGCGAGCTGCCGAAGAACAACCTGTGGTGGAAACCGCTTCCGAAGCGCCGCCAGCGGAGGAGACCTTCGCGCCGGAGCCCGAACCCATCCCGCAGCCCGCCGTGGGCGCGTCCGAAGTCGAGGAAAAGCCCACCTTCGGCCAGCGTGTGAGCGCTTTCTTCAAGCGGTTGTTGGTGTGGTCTTTGGGCATGCTGGTTGTGTTCGGCGCGGGCTTTCTGGTGGCCTATACCACGCTCTACCGCCCGATGAAGGCTTCCTGGGCGGACGTTTCCGCCCAAAACCAGCAACTGCAATCGCAGGTGAAGACCTTGCAGGGGCAACTGGATCAGGCTAATCAGCAATATGAAGCGCTGCGCGAGCAAAAGGTGCAGGCCGATGAGACCATCCAGCGCTTGCAAGATGAGATCGCCCGCCTGGACGCGCAAAATACGTTGTTGCTTGCCAAGACGAACGTCGCCGACGCGCGCCGAGCGATAGCCCAGGAGAACATTAGACCTCTTGCAAAAGTCATGATTGGGCGTGAAGTTCCAGATTGTAGATGGC
>CAYSXA010000198.1:0-5097 GCA_964435005.1 uncultured Anaerolineaceae bacterium
CGGCACGCCGCAACCGGAAGCGGTGCGCGCCTTTCTCGAAGCGCCGCGCGCCCAGGCGATGTTGCAACTGGCGCGCGCCTGGCTGCACAGTGCGGACTTCAACGACCTGCGTCACCTGCCCGGCATCGTGAGCGAGGGCGCCTGGCAAAACGATCCGCTCCGCACCCGCCAGACCGTGCTCGACCTGCTGAGCACCGTGCCCGCCGAAACGTGGTGGAGCCTGGAAGGCTTCGTGAGCGCGGTGCGCCAGCGACACCCCGATTTTCAGCGCCCGGCAGGAGACTATGATTCCTGGTATCTGCGCGATGAGGAGAGCGGCGAGTACCTGCGCGGCTTCGCGCACTGGGACGCGGTGGACGGCGCGCTGCTACGCTGGCTGATTCGCGGCCCACTGCACTGGCTGGGTTTCCTCGACCTGGCCGCGCCCGAAGCCGATGCGCTGCCGACGGCCTTCCGTTTCTCCGCCTGGGCTGCCGACCTGCTGCACGGACAGCCGCCACCCATCCCCACGAATGAGGACGCCCGCCTGCACCTGCGATCCGACGGGCGGTTGAGCGCTCCACCCGGCGTGCCGCGCGCGGTGCGCTACCAGATCGCTCGCTTCTGCGCCTGGGAGCCGCCGACAACAGGGGAACACCGCTACCGTCTGAGCGCGACGGCGTTGCAGCGCGCGCGCGAGCAGGGCCTGCAGGTGAAACACCTGCTACGCCTGCTCCAGCGACACGCCGTCGAGATTCCGCCGAACATCGCCCAGGCGCTCCGCCGCTGGGAGCAGCAAGGTCCCATCGGGCGCGTGGAGACGATGACCGTGCTGCGCCTGCAATCTCCCGAAGCGTTGCAGGCGCTGCGAAAGTCACCAGCGGCTCGCTTTCTGGGCGAACCGCTCAGCCCAACCGTGGTGCGCATCCAGCCCGGCGCGGAAGATCGCGTGCACGCGGCGCTGATTGCGCTGGGCTATCTACCGGAGTGAGGGAAACGCGATGTACACGCTGGCCGAGTTGATGGTGGTCGCCGCCGCGCGCGAAATCCGCGACGGCGAGGTAGTGTTCGTGGGCATGCGATTGCCTTTGCTGGGCTTTCAGGTCGCCAAACACACGCATGCGCCTGACGCTGTGGGCGTGTACGAACTGGGCATCCTGCGTGATACGCCTGTACCCGCTCCCATCCTGACGATGGGCGATCTGCCCACGCTGCATCAGGCCGCCTGGCTGGCGGAGACCGCCGATCTGATGGGATTGTTGCAGCGCGGGGAGGTGGATGTCAGTTTTATCGGCGGGGCGCAGGTGGATCGCTTCGGCAACCTGAACACCACCTGGATCGGCGACCGCGCGGTGCGCCTGCCGGGTAGCGGCGGGGCGTGCGACCTGGCCTCGCTGGCGAAGCGGCACATCATCGTGATGAAACACGAGCGACGGCGGTTCGTCCCGCGCGTGGACTACGTCACCTCGCCGGGGTACGGCGACGGCCCCGGGTGGCGGGAACGCGTCGGCCTGCCGCGCGGCGGCCCGTCCGCCGTGATCACCACGCTGGGGGTTTTCCGCTTTGAACCAGATACCTGCGAGATGGTGCTGACTCATGTGCATCCTGGCGTAACGGTGGATGAGGTACAGGCAAACACCGGCTGGCCGCTGCGCGTTGCCCCCAATCTGTCCGCCACTCCTCAACCCACCGAGGAGGAACTGACCGTGTTGCGGCGCTTCGACCCGGATGGTTTCTGGACAAAATAAATGTGCGACGCACCTGAACGGTGCGTCGCACGTTTGGATCGCCCTGGGGGTTATTTCGCTTTTACTTTGATGGTCTTGGGCCGCACGGCCTCAGCTTTGGGCACGTACAGGCGCAGCACGCCGTTTTCCAGGTGCGCTTCCGCCTTACCCGGCTCCAGCGCGGTCGGCAGGGTGAGCGTGCGGCGGAACGAACCCGCCGGGCGTTCGCAAAGCAGCACCTGGGCGCTCTCGTCGTGCTCCACCGCCGGAATCTCGCCGCTGATGGTGACGGTGTCGTCCAGGATTTCGATGTGCAGGTCTTCCGGCTTCAGCCCCGGCACGGTGACCAGCAAGGTGTAGCCGTCGTCCTCCATGACCACGTCCACCGGCACGTGCAGCGAATGGCCGTTGCTGCGCGACGTTTCCACCAGGCTTTCCTCCAACATACGATCCATCACGTCCAACAGCCGGCTCATGCGGCGGTAGGGCGATGTATACAGCGTCAACATGGCAACCTCCTTGGTGGATGATTTCGTCTCCTGACGCCCCCAAAGATACCGGACACCTGTTAGAAGGTCGCAAACGAAACGTTGGCGTTTTGTATGAAAAAGCCACCGGATGAATCCGGCGGCTGCGGTTACACAGCCCGCTTCAGCGGGCTTTCTCACCAGAAGCCGCGGACTTTCAGTCCACGGCGTTGCTACGACTCTCGATAATGTGCTCCCCGGCTGACACGGTTGCGCAGCGCAGCGCGCGCCACGATCAGGCCGGCCTGCACGCCGTTGCGCAGGCCGATCAGGCCGTCTGTCAGGCGCGCCTGACGGTAGAAACTTTCCACCTCCAGCCAGAGGTGGCGTAACTCACGAACCGCGCGCTGCAACCGCACTTCGGTGCGCACCAGCCCCACGTAGTGCCACATCAGGTTACGCAGGGTGTGCATGTCGCCCTGCACCAGCGCCGGGTCGGCGTCGTAGCGCAGGTCGGAGACATCCCACGCCGGGACGGCGCTCTCCGGGGGCGGTTCGGCGGGCGGCTGCGAGCGGATGTGCCGCGCCGCGCGGTCGCCCCACACCAGCCCTTCCAGCAGCGAGGTGCTCGCCAGCCGGTTGGCGCCGTGCACGCCGGTGCAGGCTACCTCGCCCGCCGCGTACAATCCCGGTAGCGAGGTACGTCCCCATTCGTCCACCAGCACCCCGCCACAGAAGTAGTGCGCCGCGGGAACCACCGGGATCGGCTGCACGGTGATGTCCAGGTTGAGTTGCAGGCAATGGGCATAGATGGTAGGGAATCGTTCGCGGATGCGGTCGGCGGGCATGTGCGAGGCCAGGTCGAGCAGCACATAAGGCGCGTCGTGCTCCAGCATTTCCCAGTAGATGGCGCGCGCCACCACGTCGCGCGGGGCCAGGTCTTTCCACTCCGGGTCGTAGCGCGCCATAAACGGCTTGCCGTCCGGGGAGAGCAGCACCGCGCCCTCGCCGCGCACCGCCTCACTGATGAGAAACCGGCTGGGGCCGGGCACGTACAGCGCGGTGGGGTGGAACTGCACGTACTCCGCGTTCACCACGCGTGCGCCGGCGCGGTAGGCCATCGCCAGCCCATCGCCGCGCGCGCCCGCCGGGTTGGTGGTGTTCAGGTAGATCTGCCCCAGACCGCCGGTCGCCAGGATGGTGTGCGCTGCCAGTACTGCCTTCACCTGACCGCTGCGTTGGTCGAGCAGGTACGCCCCGTGGCAGGTTGGGAAGCGATACACCGCCAGTGGATCGGTGGCGTGATGCGGAAAGGTGATCAGGTCTACCGCCGTGTGGTGGGTGAGCAGGGTGATGTTCGGGCGTTCTCGCAGCGCGCGGATCATGGCCTGCATGATGCCATGACCGGTGGCGTCGCCGATGTGCAGGATACGGCGGCGGGAATGCGCCGCTTCACGTCCCAGTGCCAGATGTCCGTCCGGCCCGCGGTCGAACCTCACCCCCAGTTGGCCGATCAGCATCTCGTCTACCAGGCGTGGGCCTTCCTCGGCCAGCAGGCGCGCTGCTTTCGGGTCGGATAGGCCATCGCCGGCGCGCAGGATGTCTTCCACCAGTAGATCAGGCGAGTCTTCCTCGCCGCGATACACAATCCCACCCTGCGCGTGCCGCGAGTTGGAGTCCGAAGGCTCAGCGGCGCGGGTGATCACGGTGATCTGGCGGGTGCGGTCTTCCGAAAGCCGCAGCGCTGCCGCTGCGCCCGCGATCCCGCTGCCGAGGATCAATACATCGGTGCGCATGGCGTCAGCCGATCTGCAGCATGCGCTCGACGGCGCGATACGCCCGCACGCGGATTTCTTCGGGCACCTCGATCACGTAGCGCATCTGGCGCAGAGATTCCAGGGTGTCCTCCAGCGTGATCTGGTTCATGTGCGGACAGCGCACCAAGCACAGGCGCAGCATCTCCTTTTCCGGGTGAGCGGCGGCGATGTTGTCTCCCATCGAGCATTCGGTGAGCAGCAGGTAGCGCGGCGCGTCGGTTTGCTCCACGAAGCGGATCATGGCCGTGGTGGAGCCTGAGAAATCCGCCGCTTCCACCACCTCCGGCGGGCATTCCGGGTGCGCCAGAATGGCCACGTCCGGGAACTGCTCGCGCACTGCGCGGATGTCGTCCACGGTGAACTTCTCGTGCACCTCGCAACGCCCATGCCAGCCGATCATCTGGAAGTCGATTTCCGTGTCCAAGCGCGGCAGTTGGTCGGGGAAGATGATGTGCTTGCCGGTCTCGCGCGCCACGTTGCGCGCCAGGAATTCATCTGGCAGGAAGATCACCGTGTCGCCAGGTAGCGATTCCACCACTGCGACCGCGTTGCTGGACGTGCAGCAGATGTCGCTTTCGGCCTTCACCTCGGCGTAGGTATTCACGTAGGTCACCACCGGCACGCCGGGAAAGCGTGCCTTGAGTTGCCGCACGTCTTCGGCGGTGATGCTGGCCGCCAGCGAACAACCGGCTTTTTCGGAGGGCAGCAGCACGGTCTTGTCCGGATTGAGGATTTTCGCCGTCTCGGCCATGAAGCGCACGCCGCAGAACACGATCACGTCCCTGTCGGTCTGTGCCGCTTTGCGGCTGAGGCCCAGCGAGTCGCCGGTGAAGTCGGGGATGGAATAGAAGAGCGCCGGTTCCATGTAGTTGTGTCCCAGGATGACCGCGTTGCGCTCTTCCTTCAGACGCAGGATTTCGGTGGCCAGTTCGGCCTTGTAGCGCAGTTCCACATCTGGGACGATGCCGTCCAGTTTCTCTTTCAGTTGCCGATAGAGGGTTCGAGCGTCCATCACAGGCTCCAGTTATTGTAATTTTGACACTTATTCGACACAGCAAGATGATAACACAAAAGGTACCCGCTGGGAAGGGCATCGACATCGGTGGG
>CAYSXA010000199.1:0-5055 GCA_964435005.1 uncultured Anaerolineaceae bacterium
ATCGGGAACGGCTGCAAACCTTCAGCCAGCAACTGGCGCAGGCGATGAGCGTGGGTGAAATCGTGCGCGTGCTGCGCTTCCACGTCCAGGAAAGCCTGCTACCGGCGCAGACCCACATCTACCTGCTGGATTCGCTCACCGGCCAGTACGTGGCCGCCCCCGACGACAGCGGGCAGCCGACCAGCGATATCCGCTTCCCGGCGAACAGCGCACTGGCGACCACGCTGCACCACCGCCAGGCGAGCATCTTCCTGGGCGAGCACGAAGTCATCCCGAAGCACCTGATGGCCGACCGGGCGCGCATGGCGCTGCTCTCGGCACAGATGTACGTCCCCCTGCCCGGCCAGCAGCAGGCCATCGGCTGGCTGGCGCTCGGCCCGCGCCGCTCCGGCGAGCCGTACTCCAAAGACGACCTGCTCTTCCTGGAAGCGCTCTGCGCCCAGGCCGCCGTGGCGCTGGAACGCGCCCAGGTGGTCGCCGACCTGGAACGCCGCGCCCACGAGCTGAACGTGCTCGCCCGCCTGGCCCAAGGGGTGAACATCACCCTGCAGTTCGACGACATGCTCGAACTGATTTACGCGCAGACCAACCAGGTGCTACCCACCCAGGACTTCCGCATCGCCCTGTACGACGAAGGCTCCGACTCGCTGATGTACGTCTTCTATCTGGAGGCGAACGAACGGCTGCGCGAGAAGGAACATCAACTGGTACGTCGCGGCTACGGCCTGCTCTACGAAGTCTGGCGCGAAGGGCGCGCGCTGCTGAGCGACGACTACGAGCGCACCTGCCGCGAACGCGGCCTGGTGCCCGACGCCAACGGCCTGTACGCCTGGATAGGCGCTCCACTGATCACCGGCGCGGAGATCATCGGCGTGATCAGCCTGGGCAGCCGCGACCCCTCAGTGTTCTACACCAAAGAGCAACGCGACCTGCTCCAGGCCATCGCCAACCAGGCCGCGGGAGCGATTGTCAAAGCCCGGCTGCTCGAAGAGACCGAACAGCGCGCCCACCAGCTCGCCGCTCTGAACGAAGTCACCCGCCGCATGGCGGCCACGCTGGAAGTGGAGCCGCTGCTGCGCAAAATCCTGGAAAGCGCCACGGAGATTCTGAACTGCGAGGCGGGTAGCCTGTTGCTGGTGGACGAGGATACCGACGAGCTGGTCTTCAAAGTGACCACCGGCCCGGTGGCGAACGACCTGCTGGGCACGCGCCTGCCCCCTGGCGCCGGACTGGTCGGCAAGGCGGTGGTCAGCGGGGAATGTGTGATCGAGAACAACGTGCAGGCCACGCGCGAGTGGTTCGACCGCACCGACCGCCAGACCGGCTTCATCACGCGCGCCGTCCTGGCCGCGCCGATGCGCCTGCGCGACCGCGTGATCGGCGTGATCGAGGTGCTCAACCGGCGCGACGGACGCCCCTTCACCCGCGACGACGCCGACCTGCTGCTGGCCTTCGCTGGTCAGGCGGCTATCGCGCTGGAGAACGCCCGCCTGTTCACCCTGACCGACCAGGCGCTGGCTGCGCGCGTGGAGGAACTTTCCGCCATGCAGCGCATCGACCGCGAGCTGAACGCCAGCCTGGACGTGGAACGTGCAATGAGCATCACCCTGAACTGGGCGATGCGTCAGATGCAGGCCGAGGCCGGGTTCATCGGTTTCGTGGAAAAGGATGCGTTGCGCGTGGTGGTCACACAGGGATACGCCGAAGGGCGGGGGCCGGAGCGTGGCGATCTGCTGCACACGGACTCGCTCCCCTGGCTGCCCGAAGTGCTGCCCGGCGACCAGCCCGTGCTGATCGGCAAGGCGCCCGAACGCATCGCCGTGCCCATCCGCCGCCAGGAGACCACGATCGGCCTGCTGGTGCTTGACGCAACGCAGCCAGAGCGCGTCACCAAGGAAGCACTGGCCTTCCTCGACCGCCTGAGCGACCACGCGGCGATCGCCATCGCCAACGCGCAACTGTACGACGAAGTGCAGCGCGCCAACATCGCCAAGAGCGACTTCGTCTCCTTCGCCGCGCACGAGCTGAAGAACCCGATGACCTCAATCCGCGGCTACACCGAACTGCTGCTCTCTGGCGCGGTCGGGGAGATCAACGAGGCACAACGCAACTTCCTGCAGGTGATCCATGCCAACGTGGAGCGCATGGCTGCCCTGGTCACCGACCTGGCCGATGTTTCCCGCATCGAAGCCGGTCGCCTGCGGCTGGACTTCAAAGCCGTGGATGTCCACGACATCGTGGACGAGGTGGTGAGTTCCACCCGGCACATGATCGAGAGTAAGGGACAGACGCTGGAACTCGACGTCCCCGACAACCTGCCGCCCGTCTGGGGCGACCGCGTGCGCCTGGTGCAGATTCTCACCAACCTGGTCAGCAACGCGCACAAATACACGGAAGAAGGCGGGCGCATCGTCATCCACGCGGAACACACGGCAAACCAGTGGGATCCGGAAGGCGCGCGCGAAGTGGTGCACATCCGCGTGGAAGACAACGGCATCGGCATCCGCGAGGAAGACCAGCACAAGATCTTCAGCAAGTTCTTCCGCGCAGACGACGAAAAAACGCGCCAGGCGCCCGGCACAGGTCTGGGGTTGAACATCACCAAGAACCTGGTCGAGCTGCAAGGGGGCAAAATCTGGTTTGAAAGCGTATTCCGCCAGGGTACGACCTTCCACTTCACCGTGCCGGTGGCTGAGACGGAAGAAACGTAGCGTTGCTCCGGTGTGGGTTGCCAAAAAAGTAGCGCCGCTCTGATGAGCGGCGCTATGGCTCTCTTTGTCTTTTCTGGCTGAACGTCAGCGCAGTACCAGTGGCAGGTGCACTGTGTACTTCAACTGCATTCCCAGAAGGAGCAGGAAGGCGTCTTCACTGCCGTTGGCCGTGGTGTCCAGGGGCTTGACGGTGGGGAAATCGCTTGAGCGTGTGTTTCCGGTCACGAATACAGAGCCCTGCGCGTCCACTGTGACATCATGGCCCTCGTCCAACTGGCTGCCGCCGAGGTAGGAGGCGTAGGTCAGCTGGCTGCCGTCCGCGCTCAACCGCAGCAGGATGCCGTCCTCCTGTCCGTTGGGTGTGGCGTCGAACGCCCCCAGGTCAATGGGAAAATCCGTCGAATCCGTCCAGCCGGTGATGTACGCCAGCCCGGCGCCGTCCACGGCGACAGCCAGCGCCTGATCGCTGCCACTGCCGCCAATGAAGGTGGAGTAAATCGCGCTGCTGCCGGAAGGAGCCAGTTTCGTCACGAAGATGTCGTCACCGCTGTTCTGGGAGGTATCGAAGGTCCCGGTGGTGGTGGGGAAGTCCGGCGAATTCGTCCATCCGGTGGCGTACACTGCGCCTGTGCTGTCCACTGCCAGGTCGCGCACCTCCTCTGTGAGCATCCCTCCCAGCAAAGTGACGTAGGAGAGGCTGCTGCCATCTGGCGCTACTTTGGCCACGAACCCTTCTTCCAGCTGGAACAGCGAATCGTAGGCGTTCTGGGTGGGGAAGTCCGACGAGAGGGTGTAGCCGCCCACGTAGGCCGCCCCGTTGCCATCCACGGCAATCGCCGTGCCCGAATCAAAGCCACTGCCTCCCAGGTAGCTGGCGTATTGCAATGTGGCCGTAATCGGGTTGGTGGCAGAGTGGACCTGGAGTTTAGCCACGTAGACATCTGCATCACCGTTGGGCGTAGGGTCAAAGGCACCCTGAGTGGTGCTGAAGTCATTGGAGTATGTCCAGCCGGCCAGATAGGCGGCCTGTTGCCCATCAACGGCCACAGCGGTGCCGTAATCGCTACTCGTGCCGCCCAACAGCGTGGCGTACAACAACTGACCGCTGGCGTCCATTTGTGCGAAGAAAGCGTCGGACGTGCCCTGCAGGTTCTTCTGCAGTGCGCCGGCGGTGGTGGGGAAATCGGCTGACTTTGTCCATCCGGTGATGTAAGCGTACGTGGACGTACCAGCAGCCACGGCGATGTCGGTGGCTTCCTCGAAGTTGCTGCCGCCCAGGAAAGTCAGGAACGCCAGCGAGGGCTGGGTTCCGGAGATTTGCACCTTTGCCACGAAGGCATCGCCGCCCTGGTTATAAGTGGTATCGTACACGCCGGTAGTCACTGGCATGTCGGAGGACTCGGTCTTACCTGCCAGATAGACGTTGCCGGAGGCATCCAGCGCCATGCTGGCGGGCGAATCGGCGGCGCTTCCGCCCAGCAAAGTAGAGAACAACAGGTCTTCAGGGTTGGTCTGAAAGGCTTTCGGCGCGTTCTGGGGAGCACCGGCACTCCGCTGGTCTGTATTCACCAGGAAACTTGTCCCATCCAGGAGACGAACCCCAACCCGCGTACCCGTCGGCAAGGGGAAATACACCTCACCCACAGCGGTTATCAGCCGCAGGCCGCCAGCCACCGCTTCAACATGCTGCGCGCCATCGACCTGGAGTTGCGGGCGAGTTAGCAGAGCCGCACGGCTCCAACCCACCGTCCGGGGAATCCAGCGCCAGCGCCATGCCCCTCCCTGGCTGGTTATCTCCAGATCCAGGCCAGGATACAACGCTTCGTAACGTACACCAGCATAGACAGGCACCTGCGTGTACCAACGACTGGGATCACTGCCCCTGAAGTAATTGACCACCGTTTCCAGGCGTCGGAGCGGTTGAATGTGCGCCGCACTAGACGCGCCAACGAACGAAATCCGTACAGCGGCTTGGCGCGCATGCTGAGGGTCGTTCAGCAGGAGCCACACCGCCTGATCTGTCAACAAGGCAGTGCTGGAGCCACCCCAAACCTGGTAGCGCACCGCCTCCGCGAACTGCCCAACATTCTCGATAAACATCAACGAGGATGAAGCCGTCGGCGCCTGCGGCTGCGACCACGCCGCGCGCGTGCTGCCGGCGCCAACGAAAATCCACATCAATCCTGCGATGAGACAAAAAACCGAGAATGTTCTGAAGTTCATGGTTCGCCTCCTGGGAAAAAAGGTAATAGTGCACCCATACCCTCCAATAATAGCATAGCTCACCAGTAAATTGGACTTTTGAAAAATAGGTGGAACTGTGTCAGAATGTGGGCATGGAAAA
>CAYSXA010000200.1:0-5041 GCA_964435005.1 uncultured Anaerolineaceae bacterium
GGTTTCGCGAAATAATTACCCCAAAATGCAATTTTAGGGTGCGGAATGTGGGCTGTAACATATTGTTGGTGTTTTACCGCCGAGCACGCCGAGTTCGCAGAGCTTTTCTTTATTCCTCAGCGATCTCAGCGTGCTCCAGAGAGGCGGTCTCCTTCCGCCGCGGTCGGGTCAATGATCACCCCCAGTTTGCCGCGCGTACCGGCGCAAGCAATTGAAGCACCACCCGACTACACCTGTGGTATGATTCCCGTACCCTCAACCAACGCATACACGTAAAGGTGTGTTTATGGACGAAAAGAAAATCACGATTATTGAAGGCCCGCCGCCCGTCTTCACGGAAGTCCGGGAGCAGTGGACAAGCGGGGTGCTCGAAAGCCCGGTGCTGGGTGAGATCGCGCTGACCGAGGTGCGTACCTTCAACGGCCCGGCCCTGGTCGAGCGCTGTTACCGCGCCTGGAGCCGGCATGAATCCATCATGCTGGAGTTCCGGCAACCCGACGGGCTGGTCATGGACGTGCCCATCGTGGCCGCCCGCAACGTAGAAACCCCGGAAGGCGACAAACTGTTGCTCTGGGTGCGGCTTCCAATGGACGACGTGCGGGTGGAATACGAGCTTGCCGACGACGAAGACGACGAATTCGACGACCTGGACGACGACCTGGACTTTGATTTCGACCTGTAATCGTCCACGCATCCCCCTGCGATTGTGGGGGATGTTGCTTTTAAGGAGGCTCTGGTGAGTGAAGAAATCCTGCTGCAAGATTTACGCGACGGCGTGCTGACCCTCACACTGCATCGCCCGAAGGCGAACGCCTTCAACCTGTCGCTGACCCAACAGCTCCGCAAGGCGCTGCAAGCCGCTGGCAAGGACGACGCGGTGCGCGTGATCGTGATCACCGGTCACGGGCGCATCTTCAGCGCCGGCCAGGACTTACGTGAAATCCTGGCTGTGGAGGAGCAGGAAGGGGAAGACCTCTCCTTTCGTGCCCACCTGGAGGCGACGTACAACCCGCTGATTCGCGCCATTCGCGGCGTGGCGAAGCCGGTGATTGCAGCCATCAACGGGCCGGTGGCCGGCGCCGGGCTGGGTGTGGCGCTGGCTTGTGATCTGCGCATCGCGGCAGACGATGCGCGCTTCGTGGTCGGCTTCCTGGGCATCGGCCTGGTGCCCGATTCGGGCGTCACGCTCACCCTGCCGCTGCTCATCGGTCTGGCACGCGCCACAGAGTACACCTTCACCAACCAGCCGATCAGCGCGCAGCAGGCGCTGGCGTGGGGGCTGGTCAACCGCGTCGTCCCGGCGGACGAACTCCCCCAGGCCGCCTTCGCCTGGGCGGCGGAACTGGCACGCGGGCCGATCTTCACCATGGGGCTAACCAAACGCGCTTTCAACCGCGTGGTCATACCTCATCTGGAGGCCGCGCTGGCTTACGAAGCTCAGATGCAGGAGATTGCCGGGCGCAGCCCGGAACACCACGAGGGACTACGCGCGTTTCTGGAGAAACGGCGCCCCAAATTTGAATAACCCCCATGCACAAATAGGGGCGACCCGCGGGTCGCCCCTATCCGATTAACCTGACCAGCACCAGCGCGGCGAACAACGCTGCCAGCGCCAGCCCCACGCGCCAGGCCGCGCCCGGTTCGCGGGCGTCTTCCAGGCGCAGTTCCGGCGGCAGGCCGCGCAACCGATACGTTGGCCCGGCAAACCAGGCGAACAGCACCCCGCCAATCAGCCCGCCGACGTGCCCCCAGTTGTCGATGCCCGGCGAGAGGCCTATCAGCAGGTTGATCACCGCCAGAGTGACCACCTGGTTCAACGCCGCACGGGCGCGCGGGCCGAACACCTCGCGGTTGTGATACAACAGCACCCCTTCTGCGCTGATCAGGCCAAAGATCGCCGTGGACGCCCCCACCGACGGATGCGGCGAGAGCAGGAACGAAACCACATTGCCCGCGAACCCCGCCAGCAAATACAACCCCAGGAAGCGTCCGTGGCCGTAGAACCGCTCCACGTCGCGCCCCAGCACGTGCAGCGCGTACATATTGAAGGCAATGTGCGTCAGCGAGGCATGCAGCAACAGCGGAGTGAACAGTCGCCAGTACTCGCCCGCCAGGATCGCGTCGTTCACCTTCATCCCCAGCGCAGCGATCACATCGAAGCCGAACGCCAGCCGCATTCCCATTTGCGCCACAAAGACCAGCACGGTCAGCCCCAGGATGGTGTAAGTCGCCACCGGGCGGGTAGTGGGCAACGCGACGCGCACCACCGCTGCCTGAGGCGATGGTTCCAGCGGGCGATCATCCACCGGCGGCGAGGGATAGCCACTCATAAGGTCACCTTGCGGTGCTTCACGCGATGGTGCTCCGCCTGGATGATCGCCATGATGGTATCCACCGTCTCGTCCAGGTGGAACTGACGGTTGATCACCACGTAGTCGAACATCTCCACCTGCTTCAGCTCCTGGCGGGCGGTGGCGATGCGCAGTTTCAACCCTTCGGGGGATTCCGTCTTGCGCGCGGTCAGGCGCGCCACGAGTTCTTCCTCGTCAGCGGTGGTCAGGAAGATGAGCAACGCCTCTGGGGCCAGTTTGCGCACCGTGCGTGCGCCCTGCACGTCCACGCGCATGATCACGTCCTTGCCGCTGTCCAGCGCCTGGCGCACCTGCGCTTTGGGAATGCCCTTATAGTCGTTGTACACGATGGCGTACTCCAGCAACTCCCCCTGCTCAATCATCTCCGCGAACTCGTCATGGGAGACGAAGAAATAATCCACACCGTGGACTTCGTTCGGGCGCGGCGGGCGGGTGGTCGCCGTGACCACGAAGTGGAACGGCAGGTGGCGTTCCTTCATGCGCTGAATCACAGTGTCCTTGCCTACGCCCGACGGACCGGAAATCACAATCAACAACGGTTCGGGGTGATGCACATCAAAAGCGTTCGGGTCGCTCATTTTGGTTATAATTCCTCTGCTCGAATTTCAGATCATCTCACCGGGGAGGTGAATGATGCCCAATTATACGTATCGATGTCTGGATTGCAACCGTCATTTTACCGTGTTCATGACCTACGCCGAGTACGGCAGCAAGACCGTGACCTGTCGCCGTTGCGGCAGCGAGCGCGTGCAGCGGCGCATCCGCCGTGTGCGCATGTTGCGCTCGGAAGAAAGCCGCCTGGAATCGCTGGCCGACCTGGACAACCTGGACCTGGACGGCCTGGAAGACGACCCGCGCGCGCTGGGGCGGCTGATGCGCCGCATGAGCGACGAACTGGGCGAAGACCTGGGCCCGGAGTTCGACGAAGTAGTGGATCGCCTGGAAGCCGGGCAAAGCCCCGAAGAAATTGAAAAGGAGTTGCCCGAACTGGCCGAGGGCGGCAACTTCGGCGACGACCTCGGCGGCGGCTTCGACGATGACTTTTAAGCCCCCCTTCTGCCCCCTCCCCCCAATGGGGGGAAGGCTTGGGCGGGGGGCAGCAAGTGCCGCACCGCCTCGCGGATGGCCGCCTGCACCTGCTCCGGTGGCCGTGCGGCATCAATGACCGTCCAACGTTCTGGCTCGGCAGCGGCCAGGGCAAGGTATCCCTGCCGCACGCGCTGGTGGAACGCCAGGTCGTAGGCGTCCAGGCGGTTCCAGTTGCCTGCGTCGGCGCGTCGGCGCAGCCCGGCTTCGGGGTCAACATCCAGCAGCAGCGTGAGGTCGGGTTGTAGCCCGCCCGTGGCGAAGTGAATCAGGCGGCGCAGTTCGTCCAGGTCGAAGCCGTGGCCGTAGCCCTGATAGGCCAGGGTGGAGTCTGCGTAGCGGTCGCACAGCACCACTTCGCCGCGCTCCAACGCCGGGCGGATGACCTCGGCTACCAGTTGCGCGCGCGACGCCTGAAAGAGCAGGATTTCCGTGCGCGGCTGCATGGCCTGGTTCGCCAGGTCGGAGAGCACGGCGCGAATCTGGTCGCCGATGGGCGTGCCGCCCGGCTCCCGCGTCTGGATCACCGTATAGCCCTGCTGGCGCAAGTACCCGGCCAGCAGGGCGATTTGTGTGGTCTTGCCACTCCCTTCGGGGCCTTCAAAGGTGATGAAAAAACCTTGCCGCCTCATTTGCATCACTCTTCAAATGAGGCCAGTTTTCGTCCCAGCAAGTCAGCCAGAACTTGGTAATCTTTCTTTTGCGTTGCATTGTCTTGGAAGAATCTCAACAGCCGGCGCAATAATTTTCTTTCGGGGGATAAAGTCAACACAATTTGATTAAAGACCTCATCGTTTGAGAACAAACGGATAAAAACCCTTGGGGGCAATTCTTTGATTTCTTCAAAAGTCTCCTCAATAGCAAGATCGAAGTTGATTTCTGGCAAATCAGGCAGATTGGCCTTCCACCGCTTGAGGTAAGCAACAATCTCTTTCCACCCCTCTATCTCATAACATGCAAATAATTCTTCACCATAAAACAGATGAGCCTTGATATCATATTGGGATGAAATTCTCTGCACTTCTTCTGAGTAAAACTTCTGATTTTTTCTCAGCGAAGGGTCGATAAAATAAAAAACCGCCTCTATCCTGGCACGGGGATACTGCGCACATAGAAACGCCACTTTTTTCTCGAAATTTTGGATTTGTCCCCGTTTTTTGGTGGAATCGTGATCGTCACGAACTTTTTGCTCAACGAATAAAACAATTTCCCCTTTTCTAAACAACTGATCTATCTCAAGACGTTGGCGTTTTCCCTCTCCCTCTTCTAAATCAACACCCTTTGGCAAAGGCGTATAACCACTGGCAAGAAAATAACGAGCAATTATTTCCTCTAATGCGTCACCAAATCGAATTTCATGCGACTGAGTAAGGTTCTGAAGAATTTTCCCTTTCGGCGTTGTGGGGCGGAATAGACCTACGTATCTGTCCGGGTAATCAGCAATTTTTTGCAACAACTGGCACCTGGTATCTGAAAAAATTTTTCTTTCAAGAATTGCAGCAAAATCCTCATATCTCATGTACAGCTCCTTACTCGAGTTTAGACAAAAAGTAGGGCAGTCCCCTTGCGGGAAACTGCCCTTG
>CAYSXA010000201.1:0-4923 GCA_964435005.1 uncultured Anaerolineaceae bacterium
GTCCCTTGACCGCCTCGCCGCGCACGCCGGAGTCGGTGAAGGCGATGTTCATCAGGCGGGTCAGGCCGTGGGCGGGGTTCTCGGCGTGGAAGGTGGTCAGGCCGGGGTGGTCGCTCATCTGGGCGCGGAACAGCGCCAGCGCCGCCGGGCCGGTACGCACCTCGCCCACGATCAGCCAGTTGGGGGCCAGGCGCAAGGCCATGTCCACCCCGTCGGCCAGGGTGACTTCGGTGATTTCGATGCCCGGCAGTTTGGGGCGGGCTTCGATGGTCACCACGTTGCGGTGGGGCAGCCAGATTTCCTCCGGGTCTTCCACCTTCACGATGCGGGCATCGTCTGGAATGCCATGACCGAGCGCCGACAGCAGGGTGGTCTTGCCCAGGCGGGTGCCGCCCATCACCATCACGCGCGCGGTCTGCGCCACCCAGTCCAGCAGGGCCTTCATCACGAAGGGAGGCGCAACCTTCCAGGAAACGATTTGCTCCGGCGGCACGGGGCGCGGCTCGAACAGCCGGAGGCTGAGGACCGGATAATCCCCGCCAGGCGCGATCACCGGGTGCAGCACCTGGATGCGCGCCCCGCCGAAGTGCTCCGTGCGCCGCATCCGCGCGGACACCGCAGGCACGGCCTCGGAGATGGCCTTGTTCATTGGCCCCAGCAGCGTTTCCACCGCCCGCCAGACCTCATCCGCGGTTGGCTGGATGTCCAGGATTTGCGGAGCGACCGCGCTTTTGGGCAGCACGGAGACCGTGCCGTCCGCGTTGACCATGATTTCTTCCAGGTCGGTGCGTTTGGGGGGCAGCAGGTCATCCAGGAAGCCGTAGCCGGAGAGGTGCTTGATCACCTCCGCGGTGATCGCCTGCACCTGCGTTGGTGAAAGCGATAGATGGCGCTCCCGCGCCACCTGGAGAACCAGGTCGCTCACTCCACGGCTCAGGCGGTCGCGGTCGCGGATGACCTCGAAGGGAAAATTCGCGCGGTGGACCACCTGCTGCGCCAGCCCGTCCGGGGGCGCCGTCACGGCTTGTACGTAATTGTTCCATCCGGCCATGTGTTCACTTCTCCTCCGTTTCCCGTTCGCGCGTCACATCTTCACGCGCAGCGGGCCCAGGGAGAGCACCCGTCCGTTGCCGCCGTTGGGGGACGGCGTCAGGCGCGGCCCGTCGCCCAGCAGCAGGTCGGCCAGGCCGTGCATGGCCTGGGCGAAACGCGGCGAGGCTTCCACCGGCAGCCGCCGCCGGTCCTGGAAGCGTCCCACCTCCGGCATGTCGGGGATTTCCAGCGCCACGGTGGGGAACGGTTTGCCCAGCACCTCGGAAGCGTAGGTGTGCCACTGCGCGGCAGGAAGGCGCTCTCCGCTGGCGCGGTTGAGCACCACCAGCACCCGGTTGGGGGCAATGGCATGGCGTCCCTGCATGCGTTCCGTGATGGTGCGGTAGGCTTCGGTGGAGGACAACACCCCGGAGAGCGAAGGCTCGGAGACCAGCAGCAGCGTGTTGGCGGTCGCCAGGGCGGAAGGGGCCAGCTGGTTGTGGGACACGTCCAGCACCACCACGCTGTGCCCGTCGCGCACGGCCAGGTTGACCAGGCTGGCGATGGAATCCGGGGCCTCGTCGGGGGTGGCCAGGGCGGCGGATTCGGAGAGCACGTCGGGGAACCCGGCCAGCACGTTCAGGCTGCCGTAGCGTTGCAGCGCCAGGCGCAGCCCCTCAATGGTCGGGTTGGCGCGCCAGGTGTCGATGTTGGGCGTGGCCCGCAGGTCGGGGAAGCGCAGCGGCAGGTCGTCCGGCGCGCCCAGGCCGATGAGCAGGGTGGACAGGCCGCGCTGCGCGGCGATCACGGCCAGGTTGGTGGCCAGGGTGGTCTTGCCCACGCCGCCCTTCTGGTTCCAGACCGCGATGATGCGTACCGCGCGCGGCGCGGTGGGCGCGCCGCTCTCCGCCCCCCAGCCTCCGCTTTGCTGCGGCGGGCTGCGGCGCAGGGCGATCATGTCGGCGTGGACCTGGTTGAGCACGGAGAGCATGTCCTCGTCCGGCCACACGGCGCGCACCACGGGAATCTGGCGCAGCGGCGCGATGGCCTCCTCCTCCACCCCCGGCGGCACCAGCACGTACACGGCCACCTGTGTTTGCAGTCCGGTGAGGAAGTTCGCCAGGTCGGGGGGCGTGGGGAACAGCGGGCCGTGCAGCAACACCGCCTCTGCCTGCCCCGCGCCGAGTTTGGCGCGCAGGTCGTCGGGGTGGGTGGAGACGAAGGGCACGCGGAAGCGGTCGTCGCTTTGCAGCAGGGCGTACCAGGCGTTCACCGCCTGTTGCGTCCCGGCCAGAACCACCCGCACGGCGTCCGGGGTCATGGCCTGATTACCCCAGGTCATGGGCCACCTCCTTCCGTCGCCTGCGGCTCCGGCGTGGCCGTGGGGGGCAGCGGCAGGATCAGGGTTTGCAGGTACACCCCGGCGGTGTTGGCCGGAGCCGCTGGGTCGGGTTCGAGCAGCAGGGAGAGGGACGCGCCGCCGTGCACCACGGCGGCCAGCAGTTCGGCGGGGTTCACCGTCTGGGTGATCGGCGGCAGGGCGGCGTCCGCGCCGAAGTCCCACACCACAGCGGTCGGGGTCATGGGCACGGCCAGCACCACCACCCCGCTGCTGCCCGCACCGCGTGAAGGGGCCAAGGCGATGCTGCTGCTCTGGCTTTCCTGCGCGGTGGTCTCCGGGGCGCGGAAGTCCGGGGAGACGTACAGCACGCGCAGGCCGGTGAGCAGCAGTTTGGCGTAGGGCCCGGAGGGAGTGAGCGGCTGGGACTGCGTCCCGGTGTTCTCCGGCGGCGGCGGGGCAAAGGCGCTGTACGTCTCTGCGCTTTCCAGCACGGCCACCACGCTGACGTGATCCCCCGGCTGGAGCAGTCCGGCCAGACCGCCCGCCGCGCTCACCGGCACGCCGATGCCGCGCTCGTCGGGCTGCAAGTCCAGGAGCAATTCGTTTCCCACCTGAGACGGCAGGATGAAGTCCCCGGCAGCGCGGGAGAACTGCACCACCTGACCGACCAGGGCGTCCGGGGATCGGAACGCGCCCTGCGGTACGGCGTTGGCCGGGAGTTGCACCAGGGTCACGTCCTGGTCGGTGATGCGGTGGCCGCGCGGCAGGTCGGCAGCCGCCACCACCACGGAGACTCTGGCGGCGGGTTTCATCATCACCGCGCCCAGGATGAGCACCACCACCAGGGCGGCGATGGGCAGGGTACGGGATTTCACAGCGGCACCTCCTTAGTTGTCCGCCGATGAACGCCGATAAGCGCAGATCAGGGTGTCCATCTGCGGACGGGTCATCGGTACTCCTCCGGTGTGGATTCGTCTCCGGTTTCCGTTCCGTGGCCGGTGAGCACCAGGCGCACAGCGGCCTCCTCGAAGGAACACACTTCGTGGTCGATCACCCGGCCCGTGCCGCGATCCACGTAGAAGACGAGCACGGGAATATGAATTTGGCTCTCCTGGTTGAAGTCTCTGGTCATCAGAATCAACCTCCAGGCAGAACGGGGTGTGCATGCCGAAAGCGCCATGCGATTATCTCCTCCACCCTCCCTGGTTCGATGGGTCGCGTTGGTTGCATTGGTTGTGTTAGTTGCATTGGTTGCATTGGTTGCGTTGGTCACACGGGTCGCCGCAATCTGCAATCTGCAATCTACAATCCTCAATCCGCAATCCTCAATCCTCAATCCGCACTCCCTCATCCCCCCAACCGTCCCAGCTTCCTGGCGATCTCCGCGTCGTCCGGCTCCGGGGCGTCGAGCAGCAGGGGGCGGAAGAGGAAGGGGCGCATCTGGGCGCGCTGCATGGTGTAGGGGAAGCGCCCGATGGCCCAGGCGATGGGCAGGTCGTCCAGGAAGCGCCGCCACTCCTCATCGCGGAAGCCCTTTTCGGAGCGCGCCAGGGCGGAAAGCACGATGTCCTTGTCTTTAGGGTTCTTCAGGAAGCCGATGATCAGGTTGGAGCAGGACGAGATGATGTCATCCGGGATCAGGTGTGGGGCCTGGGTGATCACGTGCAGGCGCACGCCGTACTTGCGGGCGTCGCGGAACATATCCGCCGCGCGCTGGTTGGCCGAGAGGCCGTCGCTCTCGCCGGAGGACGGCTCCTTGACGAAGATTTTGTTGGCTTCTTCGTACACGATTTGCAGCAGGGGCTCGTCGGCGGCGTTGCGGTGATGCACGCGGCGGGCCACCATGTCGGTGTACAGGTGCCAGCCCGCCCAGCCAAGCAGGAAGGCTTTGCCGAGTTCGTCCAGGAACGCCCCTCCCTCGATGATGGTCACCCCCCACGGGCGGCCCAGGTTTTCGATGGGCACGCTGTCCGGGCCGGGGGCAAAGAGCATCGAAGCCGCGCCCTGCACCAGCGGGTTGAGGCGCTGCAGGATACCTTCCAGCACCCCGCGCAGCATCACGTCGCGCGGGGGCACGTTGTCCAGTTTGTCCTCCACCACGGCGTACAGGTCGGCCAGGCCGCAGGATTGGGAGCGGTGCACGGCCAGCGCCCGGCGGGCGTCGTAGGCCAGGTCGCCAAGCGGCGTCCCCACGGCGGCGTGGGTCAGGTCGGCTTCCCGGTCGTCGCGCACCTTCCCCCAGGTCGGGTCGGCGCGCACTTCGGGGTCGTCCACCAGCACCCCGTGGCGCAGGTACACCACGCGCAGGGCCTGGAGTAATTCCTGTTTCTGGCGGCGCACGCCGAGCAGGGTGATCCCGGCGAAGATGTCGGCGAAGGCGCGCCACTGGGTCTCCGGGTCAATGTTCGTCCCGATCTGAAGCGGGTTCCAGCGCAGCGGGCGCACCGCGTTAGGCCACAGTTGCCGGATGTCCACGTGCCCTGCCAGGCCGGGCGCGTTGAGCAGTTGCCGCCAGCCCGCGCCGAAGTCCAGCACCACGGTGCGCGTCT
>CAYSXA010000202.1:0-4914 GCA_964435005.1 uncultured Anaerolineaceae bacterium
TATCCGTGTAGCCTGATCACCAATCAGGCGCATGGCGTTTGTCTAAATGCGAATCGTTTGAGATAAAACAGCGATGCGCACTGGCGCATCGCTGTTTCTATCAACGGGAAGCCTTTACACCAACAACCGCATCGGCTCTTCCAGGTACTTTGCCAATGTCTGCAAGAAGCGGGCGGCCTCGGCACCATCGCTCACCCGGTGATCCACCGAGAGCGTGGCCTTCATGGTCACACCGGGGACGATCTGCCCATCGCGCACCACAGGCACCTCGCGCGCCGCCCCCACCGCCAGGATCGCCGCCTCCGGCGGGTTGATAATGGCGATGAAGTGCTCCACGTCGTACATCCCCAGGTTGCTGACCGAGAAGGTCGAGCCTTCAATGTCCTCTGGGCGGACACGGCCTTCACGGGCGCGCCCCACCTTCTCGCGGATGTCCGCCGCAATCTGACGCACGCTCTTGCGGTCGGCCTCGTGACAGACCACGGTGAGCAGCCCTCCTTCCACCGCCACCGCCACGCCCACATTGATCTGAGCGTGGCGCACCACCTGATCGCCCTGCAACGAGGCATTCAGGTTGGGGAACTCGCGCAGCGCGAGCGCCACCGCGCGCACGATGAAGTCGTTCACCGAGGCCTTTTCGCCCTGCTCGGCGAGCAACGCGTTGACCTCTCGCCGCAGCGCCATCAGCGGTTCCATGTTGTACTCGTGGGTGACGTAGAAATGCGGCACCTGCTGCTTGGCTTCCGTCATGCGGCGGCCAATCGCTGCGCGCAGCCGGGTGAGCGGGACGGTTTCGCCCGCCGCCGGCGTCACCACGCCGCTCGCTGGGGTCGGAGCTGGCTGGGCAGCCGCCGCCAGCGCGGCTTCCACGTCGCGCTTCACAATCCGACCGCCGGGGCCGGTGCCGGTCAGACGGGTCAGATCCAGACCGTGTTCGCGCGCCATGCGACGCGCCAGCGGCGAGGCCTTCACCCCACCGGGCAAGCGACCGCCTTCTACAGGCGTCTCCGCTGGCGGCGCAGACGCGGCAGGTGCAGGCGCTTCCGCAGTTGCCAGGGCCGCTTCGGTCGGCGCAGGAGCGGCTTCCGCCGGCGCTTCGCCCAGCAGCACAGAGACATCCACTTCCTCGCCCGGATCGGCGAGCACCGCGATCGGCGCACCGACCGGCAGCGTCTCGCCTTCGGCGGCGATATGCCGATACACCACGCCGTCCCGGCTGGATTCCACCTCCACCGTGGCCTTGTCCGTCTCGATCTCCGCCAGCACCTCGCCTTTGGCGATGGTCTCGCCCTCGGCTTTCACCCAGCGCACCAGGGTGCCTTCCGCCATATCGAAGCCCAGCTTGGGCATGGTAATGACTTCTGCCATCACAACACCTCCCGCACAGCACGCACCACATCCGCTACCTGGGGCAGCGCCAGTTGCTCCAGCGCACGGTTGTACGGCAACGGCACTTCCTTCTGTGCCACGCGGCGCACCGGCGCATCCAGGTAATCGAACGCTTCCTCCTGGATGCGGGCAGTGACCTCCGCGCCCACGCCGTAGGAAAGCCAGCCTTCCTCCACGACCACCACACGGTTGGTGCGCTTCACGGATTCGATCACCGGCCCCATATCCAGCGGGCGCAGGCTGCGCAGATCCACGATCTCCACATCGATACCCGTCTTCGCCAGTTCCTCCGCCGCCTGCATCGAGACCTGGAGCATCTTGCTGTAGGTGACGATAGTCACATCGCGCCCCGGTCGCTGCACTTTGGAGACGCCGATCGGTTCCAGGTACTCCTCTTCGGGCACTTCACCGCGCACCTGGTACAACGTGGCGTGCTCGATGAACAGCACCGGGTCGTCCGAGCGGATGGCCGACTTCAGCAGGCCTTTCGCGTCGTAGGGCGTGCCTGGCGCGACCACTTTCAGGCCGGGAAAGTGCGCGAAGACCGCATCCGGCGTCTGCGAGTGGGTGGCGCCCAACTGACGCCCACCGCCGCCCACCGTGCGGATCACCAGCGGCAGTTTCATCTGTCCGCCGAACATATAGCGCAGTTTGGCCGCCTCGTTCACGATGTGATCCATCGCCGCGAAAGCGAAGTTCACCGTCATCAGCTCGGCCACCGGGCGCAATCCGACCAGCGCCGCGCCGATCGCCGACCCCACGATCACCGCCTCGGCGATCGGAGTATCGCGCACCCGCTTCTCACCAAAGTGGTCGTAGAAACCTTTGGTTACCGCGTAAGTGCCGCCCCAGACACCCACTTCTTCACCCTGGATGAACACGCGTTCGTCGCGCTCCATCTCCTCCCAGAGCGCCTGGGAGATCGCCTGGCGCATGGTTATGCGGGCCATGCCACACCTCCCTCGTCCACGTACACGTTGGTGAACAGTTCTTCAGGCGCCGGATCCGGGCTGGATTCAGCAAAACGCACGGCATCCTCCACCTCGGCCTCCACCTGCACCTCGATCTCGTCCAGTTCGTCCTCCGTGGCGATGCCCTCCGCCAGCAAGTGCCGGTGGTAGATGCCGATCGGGTCGTTCTCCTTCCACTTCTGCACCTCTTCGGACGTGCGGTAGCGCTCCGGGTCGCCCATCGAGTGACCGCGATAGCGGTAGGTGACGATTTCGAGGAAGTACGGCCCTTCACCACCCCGGATGCGTGCCAGCACCTTTTGCGCCGTCTCCAGCACAGTCAGCACGTTCATGCCGTCCACCCGTTCGTTGGGGATGCCGTAGCCGTTCGCCTTCTGGCGGATTTCGGAGACCGCCGAGGCGCGCTCCACCGCCGTACCCATGCCGTACTGGTTGTTCTCGCACACCCAGAGCACGGGCAGGTTCCACACCTTTGAGAGGTTGAGCGCCTCGTGGAAGAAGCCGATGTTCGTCGCGCCGTCGCCGAACATACAAATGGTCACGCCGTCGTTGCCCATGTACTGGTCGCCGAGCGCCATGCCGGCAGCGATCGGCAGGTGTGCGCCCACGATGGCGTGCCCGCCCCAGAAGTTCTTGCTCACGTCCGCCATGTGCATCGAGCCACCCTTGCCTTTGGAGCAACCGGTGGCCTTGCCGAGCAGTTCAGCCATCACCTCGCGCGCTGAGAGACCGCAGTTCAGCGCCACGCCGTGGTCGCGGTAGGCCGTAATCACGCGGTCTTGCGGCTGGCGCGCGGCGATCAGGCCAGTGCTCACTGCTTCCTGACCAATGTATAGATGCAGAAAGCCGCCGATCTTCCCTTGCTGGTAGAGTTCTGCAGCCCGCTCCTCCAGCCGGCGGATGAGCACCATCTCCCGGTACAGCCGCAGATAGATTGACTTGTCCATCCTACCTCCTGACAATTAGAAACACCGGAGAGTGCCCCGGTGTTATCGAGTGTGTTTGACTTTCTTGATCACGATTATACCAGACAACACATCGCCAACACGGCAGTTACGCACTCGCCCCAACGTTCGTCTCGACCAACAGATGCACCCACGGCAGACGACCGCTGACCGCCTGTACCAGGCAATGATCCGCTGTCCAAAAATATGCGCCCAGCCGCTCCGCCAGCGCCAGATAGTGCGCATCACAAGCAGCAGGTAGCGCAAAGTCCACAGCCATCGCCAGCGCCCGCCGATGTAGATCCACGTCGCCGCACAGAGTGATGTCCAGCCGTAAGGTCAGATCGAGCAAAGCTACCGCTTCTTCCAGCAGCAAATCCTCAATTCTTCCCCGGAAATCAACGCCACAGCAGGCTTCTCGCTACGCTCTACGATATTGGTTTCCCCTTCTTCAGCCACCCGCCGGATCCACTCCCCCAGCCGAACAAGGGCTTCGGTCGTGCTGACCACGCGTTCCATCGGACCCCTCTCAATTAATCAATTCATCACTCGTTCTTATGATACTCTTTTTCGATCGGGTGTACAAGAGGCAAAAAAAAAGGGCGACACACCTTTAGGTGCGTCGCCCGGATCGTACAGAACAAACCAATCGCTTTACGCGCGGTGCTTGATCGCCGCGTGCGCCGCCGCCAGGCGCGCCACCGGCACACGGAACGGCGAACAGCTCACGTAGTTCTGGCCGATGCGATGGCAGAACTCGATGGTCTCCGGATCGCCGCCGTGCTCGCCGCAGATACCAACTTCCAGATTAATGCGCGTGGCGCGGCCTTCGTCCACCGCCATCTTCATCAGACGGCCCACACCGTCTTTATCCACCGTCTGGAAGGGGTTCTTCGGCAGGACCTCCTGCTCCACGTAAGTGACCAGGAAGCTGCGTTCGGCGTCGTCACGGCTGTAACCGAAGGTGAACTGGGTCAGGTCGTTCGTCCCGAAGGAGAAGAACTCGGCCACCGAAGCGATCTCGCCGGCGGTCAGCGCCGCGCGCGGGATCTCGATCATCGTGCCGAACTTGTACTCGAACGAGACGCCCTTCTCTTCCATCACCTGTCGGGCGATGCGCTCCAGACGCGGCTGGATGATCTTCAGTTCATTGATGTGCCCGGTGAGCGGGATCATCACCTCCGGTTTGGGCTCCAGGCCGCGCAGTTTCACGTTCGCCGCCGCCTCGAAAATCGCCCTCACCTGCATCTCCACGATTTCAGGCATCACGATGCTCAAGCGCACGCCGCGCATCCCCATCATCGGGTTGCTCTCGTGCATGGCCTGCACTTTGGCGAGCAGCGATTCCTTCTCCGGCAGTTCACCCGTCTTGCCCAGCGCGCGCAGCGTGGCAACCTCTTCAATCAGTTCCTCCAACGATGGCAGGAACTCGTGCAGCGGCGGGTCGATCAGGCGAATGATCACCGGCAGGCCAGTCATCACCTCGAACAGCCCCTCAAAGCCACCGCCCCGGACGGGCCGCAGTTCCTCCAGCGCCGCCTGGCGCTCCCCTGCAGTTTCCACCCGGACCCTGTCCTGCCGCCGCGGCAAGGCGAGCCCGGCCGCCCCCG
>CAYSXA010000203.1:0-4890 GCA_964435005.1 uncultured Anaerolineaceae bacterium
GCCATCTACAATCTGGAACTTCACGCCCAATCATGACTTTTGCAAGAGGTCTATTGTGTCCCCCTGAAAACATGAGCGGGATTTACTCCCCTTCTTCGACTTTTTTCACCTGATAGGTGAACACCTCCAGGAGCTCGTGCCGCCAGAGATCGGGCGGCGCGCCCATTTTCAGGCACAGATGCGTGAGGAAATCCGCCGGATCAGGCACCTTCTCCCACACCTGCGGCAGGAAGGTGGCCCGTTGCCACAGCCCTCGACGGATGAGCACACCATCCACGCCAGGACGCAGTCGATGCAGCAGATCCTCGGCGTCTTCATAGGTCAGCGGCTGCAAAGGAGTGAGGATAGACACCTCGACCCGAATGTCGTCCAGCTCCTCCGGGCGCATTGGTGGGAAGCGAAAATCATGCAACGCAGCAGCGATCGCGTGTTCGCGGGCGTCCTCGGCGAGCGGCATGCGCGCCTCCAGCCCACCGATACAGCCGCGCAGCTCCCCTCGCCGCGTCAGGGTAACAAAGGTCGCCGCAGGTTGCCGCAACGATTCTGGCAACGTCTCCAGCCGCAGTTCCGGCGGCATCTCCCCACGGACAGCCGCCTCCATCGCCTCGCGCGCCAGCCGTAACAGCAACTGCTCGTCTTCCCGGCTCAGCGGTTGCATCCTACCCATCTCCTAATCGGCGATAGGCGCGGTTGAAATACAACAACGGGTCAAACGTCTCCGCAAAACGGGCGTCCACCACTTCGCCGATGAACACTGTGTGCGTACCGGCTTCCACCCGCTGACTCACGCGACAATCCAGCCACGCCTCTCCATCACGGAGCAGGGGCGCGCCGGTGACCAGGGTGAATGTCTCCAGCCCGGCAAAGCGATCCACGCTTTCTTCCCACCCGGCAAAACGGTTGGAGATCGCCTGATGTCCCTGCGAAAGCACGGTCACGGCAAAAACGCCCGCCGCTGCCACCATCGTCCGCGTGCGGGTGTCCCGCTGTAGCGCCACCAGCACCAGCGGCGGATCCAGCGACACCGAGGTAAACGAACTCACCGTCATGCCGTGCCTCCGCCCCTGATGCACAGTGGTCACCACGGTGACCCCGGTGGCCCAGTGACGCATGGCCTGTCGGAGGGATTCGGCATCCATACGGTCTCCTACGTGAGGGACGATGTCCTGAAGTCAGGATTGAGGGATAGGACAACAGAGCAGGGCAAGGCGACAAGAAAAGGGGATCAGTGTACCCAGGCACGGGGCGGGCCACCCAGGCTCCGATCGTGCGCGGAGTGATACGCCAGCCCCCACAGCCAATCGATCAGCAGTTGCTCGATGTCCATCAGCAGGCGCAGGTGAGCATCCAGGCTGGACATTACCTCGCGAGAGTTACGCAGGATGCGGGTCAATTCGGCAGATGGATCGTCGTCCTGCTCGGTGAGCGAGAGCAAGCGTCGTAACGCTGCGGCGGCAGCCGCGGGTTGCTCGACCTCAAACGGCAATCCAAAGCGAGACAACTGACGGCGCAGATCGCGCAACACCTGACGCAGGTCATCTTCCACCTGCTGACGCCGCAGGTTCACTTCGTCCAGGATCTCCTGCAAAGCACCCAGGTTGTGTGGGCCGTCGAGCACGAGCACTTCCACCACGCGCTCCAGCGGCGCGGTGCGCCCTTCCTCCAAACAGCGGATGAGCACATCGCCGGCCTGCAAGCGCCAGTAGTGGCGTTCCACGAAGGAAAAGACCTCATCCAGCGGGTCGGTCATGGTGCAACTCCGGATGACATTTGGCGCACGGACACAGCGCACGCAGATATTCCCAGGTGTAAATGCCAAAGCGGTGCCCGTCCTCCCATTCCAGGGAGAGCGCGTAGTGCCCTACGGCTTCCACGTTCGTCAGCCATGTGGCTGGGGAATCGCCCAGCGAGACCTGGAAAACCGCCGGATCGGGCGTGGAGCGCATGTTCTCGTGCCCACCACGACATTCCGCACAGGGGCAAGCCGCCCGCAGCAACGTGAAATCATAGGTGGACACGTGCCCATCCGCCCAGACAATGGTCATCTTGCGGGTAGTGCGATCTGCAGTAACGTTGACAGCTCGTGTGGTGTTCATCGACCTTACTATAGCCTCATTTCAACGATCTGGCAAGCCCGGAGGGAAGCTTCCGTGCCTATTGCACCTCAGCGGAGGCCTGCAAGAAGCTCTCCATGAAACTGCTCTTGAGGTACAATAATTTCAAATGGACAAGTACTCCCCCAAGACCTCAGAAATCGGCCCTGGCCCCTTCTCGCCGGAGGAGATCCGCGCCCTTTCGCTTCCCGCGATCGTGGTCGTCAGTCTGGCGTTGCTATGGATTCTGTACCAATCGATCCAGCTCTTCAACGCATCACAAGAAGGTCATGGGGGATTGCTGCTTGTGCTTGTCTTCCTCTCCATCAGCTATATCGTTTTCCAGCACCACTTCCTGGACTACCAGATCCCCAAGCGGCCATGGCTGATGTATGCACTCGCTGGTCTGCATGGGATTTTGCTCCCGTTGCTCTCTCCCCTGATCCCCCAATATGCCGAACTGCTCTATTATGTGGTCTCAGCGACCACGCTGGTGTTCATCGCGATCACGTTTGGCCGCTGGCCTACTTATCTCTTCCTGACAACCAACGTACTGACTACCATTGCCTGGTTTTACCCGCGTGTGCACCCCCCATATCCGGCTCAACTGTATTTCATGCAACTGGCGTTTGTCTCTTACGGCATCGCCGAAACGGCCCTTTACGCCCGGTCCATGCTGGTGCACCGCATTCAAAACCTGCGCGTCCTCAACCGGGTGGCGCGTGCGCTGGCGATGTCCATCGACCGGGATCGCGTGATCGCACTGGTCAAAGAAGCGATCCAGCAGGCGCTTCAGGCTGACACCTACTTCATCGCGCTGCTGGAAGGTGACGATCTCCGGCTGGAACTGCTCTACGACGACGGCGAATTCTTCCCGCCAACCACCATACCACAGCGAGGTGGACTGGGTGGCTGGGTGCTGGAACACCGACAAACGCTCAGGATCAGCAATCTCCCACAAGAATTGCCCGCGTTGGGCATTCAGCGGCGGGTCGTCGGAAAGCAAAAAGTGAATCTCTCGTGGATGGGCACGCCGCTAGAGAGCGGTGGTTACCTGCTGGGGCTGGTTGCTGTCGGGTCGTACCGTATCAACGCCTTCTCTCAGGAAGACCAGGAACTACTCGAAAACATCGCACAACAGGCTGCCCTGGCGCTGGACAATGCCTTTCACCACGCAGAGGTCGAAGAACAGGCACGCCGTGACAGCCTGACGGGGGCATACAATCACGGCTATTTCATTCGACGTCTGCACGAGCTGTGCGCCACCGCCCAGCACAACCACACACCGCTCAGCCTGATCATGCTGGACGTGGACTACTTCAAAAACTACAACGACACCTACGGGCACATGGTCGGCGATGAGGTGCTGCGCACACTGGTACAAATCATACGCCGCCACATCAAGCACACCGACGTCGTCGGACGCTGGGGCGGTGAGGAGTTCGCCATCGCGTTACCCAATGCTACGCTCCCCCAGGCATTGATAGTCGCTGAGCGCATCCGCACCACCATGGCAAACTTCAAGTTGCTTGACCGGGACGGCCAGCCTATCCCTGCCCCCACGGTCAGCCAGGGGGTGGCCGAGTTCCCTGCCGAGCGAGACGAACCCTACGCGTTGATCGACCTGGCCGACCAGCGACTGTACCATGCCAAAGAACACGGGCGCAACCAGATTTTCCCCCCGCCGCCCTCCGAGAAGGACCAGCACACTTCCCAGTCGGGATAACCTCCGTGTAAGGGCGACACTGCAAAGCACGGAACACACAGAGGTCAGATTCACCGCTCACGCCGCCGCCAACGCCAGGAAAACGTCCTCCAGGGTCGGTTCGGCGGGGGTGACGCGGGCATGGGGAAAACCGGTTTCGCGCAGCGCCCGACGCAGCGCCGACGCGGTGAGATCGTGTCGGGTGATCGCGCGCAGGTGATCCCCCGACAAGCCCGCGCGCAGCACATCAGGATGCTGCTCCAGCGCGGCCAGTGCGCCCAACAGCGGACGGGCGTACACATCCCAGGCACGGCCACGCAACGCCTGCGCCTTGAGCGCCGACGGGCTGTCCATCGCCAGCAGTCGCCCCTGACGCATGATGCCCACGCGCGTGCAATACTCCGCCTCGTCCATATAGTGTGTGGTCACGAAGGCAGTCACTCCCTCATCAAGCAGGTCGTAGATCAAATCCCAGAAATCGCGGCGGGCAGTGGGGTCCACGCCGCTGGTCGGCTCGTCGAGGAAGAGCAGCGGCGGACGGTGGACGATAGCCGTCGCCAGCGCCAGCCGTTGCCGCCAGCCGACGGGCAACGAGCCCGCGCGCTCCCGCTCCAGGCCGTGCAGCCCGACGCGGTCCAGCGTGGCGTGCAGATGTGCGCGGTCGCGCACGCCGTACACACCGGCGTAAAAGGCCAGGTTCTCCCATACGGTAAGTTCGTCGTACAGCGCAAACTTCTGCGACATATAGCCCACCCGCTGACGGATGCGCTCGGTCTCGCGGGCGATGTCGAAGCCCAGCACCCGTCCCTCGCCCTCGCTGGGCAACAGCAGCCCCAGTAACATGCGAATAGTGGTCGTCTTGCCAGACCCGTTCGGCCCCAGGTAGCCGACCACTTCACCAGGGTGCACCTCAAACGAAACGTGGTCCACGGCGACGAAATCGCCAAAACGGCGGGTAAGGTCGTGCGTCCAGACGATGGGTTCGGTCATGGCGTCCTCCATGGTGTCCGCCAAGCGCGCTGCGCCCTCTGCCAGGAGAGGGGCCGGGGGGTAAGGGAGGTTCCCCCCCTCCTACCTCCCCCCTAAGGGGGG
>CAYSXA010000204.1:0-4816 GCA_964435005.1 uncultured Anaerolineaceae bacterium
GCCTTTTTGTACCCCATTTCCCTTCTTCCCTCACCTACTAATTTGAAACAGTCTCCACCCGCGAATGTTGACAAAATTTGACCAGCGCCCATATCCATGTTAAACTTCTCATTTGCGACTGATGCACTGAATAGGAGCACCCATGCGCGTGCTGGTTCTACTCTGGCTCTCCGTTCGCCTGCTCACCCCAACCCCTACGCCGATCGTGGCGCTGCTCGCCCCGATGGACGGCGCGGTGCTCCAGGGTAGCGTGCCCATCCGTGTGGCGCTGCCCCAGGACGAGATCACGCACCTGGCACTGGAATTCGCCTATGCGCAAGACACCACGGACACCTGGTTCCCGCTCTGGGAGGCCGACGCCCCACCCGCGGACGATGTGCTCGCCACCTGGGACACCTTCGCCATCACTGACGGCGACTATCGCCTGCGGCTCACGATCACCCTGGCCGACGGGCGCACACTGACAGCCACGGTAAACGGCCTGCGCGTGCGCAACTACTCCCCCATCGAGACCCCCACGTCCACAGATACGCCCACCCCGCCGCCCGAAGCGCAGCTTCCCCTCTCGCTCACACCCTCTGAGACGGACACGCCCACCCCGCCGCGCACGCCGACCCCGCTACCCACCAACCCCGCCGAGATCACCCCCCAGCGGCTGACTGCCAGCCTGCGCACGGGCGCGCTCGGCGCGCTGCTGGCCTTTCTGCTGTTCGGGCTGTACACCACTCTGAGAAGACTCTGGTACCGATGAACGACACCACGCCTTACCTGATCGTCGGCCTGGGTAACCCAGGCCGTCAATACGCGAAGAACCGCCACAACGTGGGCTTCATGCTCGCCGACCGCCTGGCCGACCATCTGGGCACGACCTTCTCGCGGTTGAAGCACCACGCCCTGGTAACCGACGCCCGCTATCAGGGGCGAAAACTGATCCTTGCCAAGCCGCAGACTTATATGAACCGCTCTGGCCTGGCCGTCGGCGCGCTGGTGCAGTTCTACAAAATCCCGTTCGACCACCTGCTGGTGGCCTACGACGATCTCGATCTGCCCACCGGAGCGCTGCGCCTGCGTCCGCAGGGCGGGTCGGGCGGCCAGAAGGGAATGCAATCCATCATCGAGCGACTGGGCACGGAACGCTTCCCGCGCCTGCGCATTGGCATCGGGCGACCACCAGGCCGCATGGACGCCGCAGCCTACGTGCTGCAAGACTTCTCCGCGCAGGAAGCCGTCGAGATCGAGGTTGCCTTGCAGGACGCGGTGCAGGCGGTGCTCACCTTTGTCACCGAGGGGCTGGACGCAGCGATGAACCGCTTCAATCGAGCCAATGGACAACCTGATTGAAGCCATCCGACGACATCCTGCCTTTGCGGAGGTGCCCGACGCGGGACGTCTGCCCATGCCACGCGCCACGCGCCTGCCGCTCGCCGTGGCGCTGTACCGCGAGCACCGCACGCCGCTGGTGCTGATCACCGACCGCAGCGACCACGCGCTGCAACTGCTGGACGAACTCGCGCTCTGGACACCGAACGCGCCGCGCTTCCTGTTCCCCGAACCCACACCGCTGTTCTACGAGCAGGCTCCCTGGAGCGAGATCGTGCGCCAGGAGCGGCTGCGCGCCCTGGCGGTGCTGGCCGCCTTCGCCATCCCCGGCGCGCCGCGCCCTGACCCGCCGCCCATCGTGGTCGCCCCCGTCCGCGCGGTGATGACCCGCACGTTGCCGCGCCGCGACTTCGCGCGTCAGACGCGCACACTGAAACGCGGTCAAGTCGTCCCGCTGGGCGAACTCGCCACGCGGCTGGTGCGGCTGGGCTACGAACCGCAATCTACGGTGATCGCGCCGGGACAATTCGCGCGGCGCGGTGGTCTGCTCGATCTCTGGCCGCCCGCCGAGTCGCATCCCATCCGCCTGGAGTTCTTCGGCGACGAGATCGACACGCTGCGCCGCTTCGACCCCGCCAGCCAGCGCACCATCGGGACGGTGGAACGCGTGTTGCTCACCCCCGCGCGTGAGTTCATCCCCCCGGCGGGCGATTCGACCCCATACACCGAGTTCGACATCCCCCGTCTGCACCCACCTGCCAGCCTGCTGGACTACCTGCCGCCCAACGCGCAGCTGATCGTGGACGACTTCCAGGCGCTGGAAGACCAGACCGCCGAGATTGAAACCCAGGCCGTGGAGCTACGCCACCAGGCGGAGGCCGAGGGCGCTCTCCCCACCGACTTCCCTCTGCCCTACCTGACCTGGGACGACCTGCGCGACGGTCTGGAAACGCACGGAGCGCTCATCCTGGGGCCAATGGGCGAGTCGGGCGAACATCCGCTCCAGCAGGCCTTCACGCTCAACTCGCGCTACGGCGGTCAGATCAAGCCCTTCATGGAAACGCTGCGCGACGAAGTGCGCCAGGGGCACCACGCCGTGGTGGTCAGCCGCCAGGCAAACCGCCTGCGCGAGCTGTGGCACGAATACGCCCCGCTGGACGAAATCGGACAGGTAGTTTTCGTCAAAGGCACGCTGAACGAGGGCTGGACGCTGATCTGTCCCGCCCGCCCGCCGCTGCACCTGTACACCGACGGGGAAATCTTCGGCTGGCAACGCCCGCAACCGCGCCGCCGCCCGCGCCCCGCCGCCACCGCGCCCGAAGCCGACTACACCGACCTGCATCCGGGCGACTGGGTGGTGCACGTGGATCACGGCGTGGGGCGCTACGTCGGACTGGTACGCCGCACGGTGGACGGCGTGGAGCGCGAGTACCTGTGCATCGAGTACGCCGAGGGCGACCAGTTGTTCGTCCCTGTCTATCAGGCCGACCGCGTGACGCGCTACATCGGCGCGAGCGACCGACCGCCCACCCCCACCCGCCTGGGCACGGCGGAGTGGGGACAGGTCAAACAACGGGTGAAGGAAGCCGTACAGCAGGTGGCCGAAGACCTGCTCGACCTGTACGCCCGCCGTCAGGTGGCGCAGGGACACGCCTTCGGCCCCGACACGGAGTGGCAACGCGACCTGGAGAGCAGTTTCCCCTACATCGAGACCGATGACCAGTTACGCGCCATCCAGGAAGTGAAACGCGATATGGAAAGCCCGCGCCCCATGGATCGCCTGGTCTGCGGCGACGTGGGCTACGGCAAGACCGAGGTCGCGCTGCGGGCGGCGTTCAAGGCAGTAATGGACGGCAAACAGGTCGCCATCCTGGTGCCAACCACCGTGCTCGCGCAACAGCACTTCCGCACCTTCCGCCAGCGGCTGGCCGCCTTCCCTGTGGTGGTGGAAATGCTCTCCCGCTTCCGCACGCCGCAGCAACAGGATCGCATCCTGACGCGGCTGGCATCGGGTGCGATCGACATCATCATCGGCACACACCGCCTGCTCTCGGACGACGTGACCTTCAAAGACCTGGGGTTGCTGATCATCGACGAGGAGCAGCGCTTCGGCGTCACCCACAAGGAGAAACTCAAGCGCCTGCGCACCGAGGTGGACGTGCTCACCATGACGGCCACACCCATCCCGCGCACGCTGTACATGGCACTCACGGGCGTGCGCGACATCTCGGTGATCAACACACCACCCGAAGAGCGTCTACCCGTCGTCACCCACGTCGGGCCGTACGATCCGAAGCTGGTGCGCAAGGCCATCCTGCGCGAACTGAAGCGCGGCGGGCAGGTGTTCTTCGTGCACAACCGCGTGCAGACCATCGAGGCCATGCGCCACCATTTGGAGAGACTGGTGCCCGAAGCGCGTATTGCCGTGGGGCACGGCCAGATGCCCGAACGGGAACTCGAAGCAGTCATGGAGCGCTTTACCAAAGGCGAGGTAGACGTGCTGCTCAGCACCTCAATCATCGAGAGCGGGCTGGACATCCCCAACGCGAACACGCTGATCGTGGATCGCGCGGACACATTCGGCCTGGCGCAGTTGTACCAGTTGCGCGGTCGGGTGGGGCGCGGTGCGATGCGCGCCTACGCCTACTTCTTCCGCCACCACCGCAAAGCCCCCACCCCCGAAGGCCGCCTGCGCCTGAATGTGATCGCCGAGCATACGCAGCTCGGCGCAGGAATAGCGATCGCCATGCGCGACCTGGAAATGCGCGGCGCGGGCGACCTGCTGGGTACCCGTCAGCACGGACACATCGCGGCGGTTGGGTTCCACCTGTACACCCAGCTGCTGGCGCAGGCCGTGCGCCGTCTGCGCGCCGAACGTGGGCTGCCCGCCCCTCAGAGCATCGCCGATGCGCCCGATCTCCCCACGGTGAGCGTGGATTTGCCGCTAGCCGCGGGGCTGCCCGTGGCCTACGTCCCTGACCGCCCCACCCGGCTGGGGCTGTACCGTCGGCTGGCGAACCTGCGCACGCTGGACGAGGTGGACGACATCGGTGCGGAACTCGAAGACCGCTTCGGCCCGCTACCCGAAGAAGTGGACAATCTGTTGTATCAGATCCGGGTGAAAATCCTGGCGCACCAGGCGGGGTTGCAAAGCGTATCCGTGGAAGGAGGACAGATCGTGCTGCGCGTGGCCTCGTCGCAAACATCCCTGCCGCCCATGGGCGAGGGGGTGCGCGCGGGCAAACGCGCCTACTGGATGCCCCTCAGCGAGGACTGGCAAACGCGGCTGCTTGCCGTGTTGCAGCGGCTCGTCCGATCATCCACCGTTTGACTTCTGGTTACGTTGGTTTTCCATATGCATCTTGGTGTTCTAACCACGCCCACGCCCCCATTCAACCGGTTCTTTGTATAATGGTATCAATTGACTTTTCGCCCTCATCGCAAGGAGTCAACTATAAGCCTCTTGAAGGCTGAGGAGAGAGGTCCTGAAAAGTTC
>CAYSXA010000205.1:0-4736 GCA_964435005.1 uncultured Anaerolineaceae bacterium
CGCAGGGGCCCCGCGCGGGGCGCGGGGCGAAGGCGCGGCACGCCGCCGGGGCCGGCCGGCAGGACATGGACGGACGCCTGCGTCAGCACGCCATGGTAGCCTGGGAAGCCATCCGCCGCGGAGAACCCAACCCGCTGGCGGATCGGATCGCCGCCGACCCCGAATTCCGCCGCTACCTGAGCGCCGACGCGCTCCGTGCGCGCATGGGCGTCCGCGCCCACCTGGGCGACGCGCCTCAACGCGCCCATGCCATGGCAGAGGCGATCCAGCAGGCGCTAGATCGCCCCTACGCCGAACCCCGCTAAACCTCAGATCAGGCAAACTTTTTAGCGGTATAATCATCACAAAACGAAAGCAGGCGATCGGTATGCTCCTCTCCATCATTCAATTTATCCTGGTACTGGCCGGGCTGATCCTGCTCCACGAACTGGGGCACTATCTGGCGGCCAAAGCGCTTGGCATTGAGGTTGAAGAGTTCGGTATTGGCTTTCCACCGCGCATCCTGCGGCTGTTTCGCGCCTGGGACACGGACTTCACGCTGAACTGGCTACCCTTCGGCGGATTTGTGCGCGCCAAGGGCGAAGAAGACCCCGACGCACCCGGCGGCCTGTTCGCCGCGCCCGCCTGGAAGCGCATCCTGTTCTACCTGGCCGGGCCGACGATGAATCTGGTCATCGGGGTGTTGCTGTACGTTGTGATCTTCCTGCGCATGGGCGTCGCGCCGGTGGGTGACCAAGTGCTCATCGTGGGGATCGCGCCGAACTCGCCTGCCGAGGCCGCCGGTCTGCGCGAGGGGGATCTGATCCTGAGCATGAACGGCGAGCCGATCCGCAGCATCGACCACCTGATCGAGGTCACACGGGCGCACCTGGGCGAAGAAGTCACCATGGTGGTGCAACGGGACGCGGAAACCATCACCGTGCGTCTGACGCCGCGTGTGAACCCGCCGGAAGGGGAAGGTGCGATCGGCATCATGCTCAGCAACCCGCTCGCAAAGATTCGCTGGCAACAGGCCATCCCGCTGGGCTTCCGCACCACCGGCGAGCACCTGAAGATGCTGGTCTCCATCCCCGCACACCTGATCCGTAAGGGGCAAAGCAAGGACTTCCGCCTGCTGGGCTACAAGGGGATGTACGATCTGTACCAGAGCGCCCGCGAGGCCGACGCTCAGCCCAACAACCCCACCAGCGGCGTGAACCTGCTCGGCTTCATCACGGCGATCACGCTCTCCCTGGCCGTGCTCAACCTGTTCCCCATTCCCGCCCTGGACGGTGGGCGCATTCTGTTCTCTTTGCCCGAACTGTTCACAGGGAAACGTATCCCGGCACGCTTCGAGTACATCGTGAATTTCGTTGGCTTCATTTTGTTGCTTTGGGCGATGTTCTACATCAACCTGCAGGATTTCATCAATCCGGTGAATCTGCCGTGAAATTGAGGAGGCCACGATATGCCTTTTGACGACCTTTCCTTCGACAGCGTGCTGAACGCCCTGCAAGATGAAGGCCACCCTTTCCCGCCGTACCTGCTCCATCGCTTCTCCGACCTCTCCCCCACCGAGGTAGAACAATTGCGAGGCGTCTGGCCGCAGGTTTCGCTCACCCGTCGCCGCGCGTTGCTCGAAGACCTGGAGATAATCAGCATGGCGGACATGCTGGTCTCCTTCAGCGAACTGTGCACGCTGGCGCTGGACGATGGCGACAGCACGGTGCGCCTGCTGGCGATCCGCATCCTGATGGACTACGGCGCCGACGTGCACCTCGCACCCCGTTTGCTGGCCATGCTGACCGACGATCCCGACTTTCAGGTGCGGGCAGCGGCGGCCAGCGCGCTGGGGATGTTCGTATACGAGGGCGAAATGGAAGAAATCCCGCCGGAGCTGGCGCGCAGCGTGGAAGACCGCCTGCTTGCGGTGGCACGCGGCAACGACGTCGAGCTGGTGCGCCGGCGCGCCCTGGAAGCGCTGGGCTTCTCCAGCCGTCCCGAAGTGCCTCTGTTGATCGAAGACGCCTATCAACGCGACGATGACGACTGGCTGGTCTCCGCCCTGTTTGCTATGGGACGGTCGGGCAACCAGCGCCGCTGGCGCCACGACGTGTTCACCATGCTCGACCACCAGAACCCCGCCGTGCGCCGCGAGGCCGCCCGCGCCGCGGGGGAACTATCCATGGAAGAAGCGCGCGAGCCACTGCTCGCCATGCTCGAAGACCCCGACCACGACGTGCGCGACGCCGTCGTCTGGGCGCTCTCCGAGATCGGAGGGCCAGGCGTGCGCGAGGCGCTGGAAATCTACCGCGACGCCCTCGTCGACGAAGACGACCTGGACTACCTGGACGACGCGCTGGATAACCTGGATTTCACCGAAGACGTCCTGCGTTTCACGCTGATGGAAGTGGACGAAAACGGGGAAATGCGCGAATTCGACCCCTTCGCCGACGACCTCAACGATCCGGACTTTGGCGGCTGAGCAACCGACCTCCAGGCAACTGAGCGACGAACCAACCTCTTGGCCACCATCTTCGCAAACAACCTGCTACCCATCCTGATCGCCGCAGGCTGCGGCTACCTGCTGGGACGCTACCTTGACGTGGACGCCCGCGCGCTGTCCCGGGTAGTCTTTTACCTGTTCAGCCCCAGCCTGGTGTTCGACTTGCTCACCAGCACCCGCCTGGGCGGCGATGAGGTCGTCCGCATGATGACCTTTGCCGCGCTGAACATGGCGCTGATCGCGTTGCTCATCTGGATGTTGGGACGCCTGCTGCGCCTGGAGCGCGCCCTGCTCATCGCGCTGGTGCTCACGGTCACTTTCGACAACGCAGGCAACTTCGGCCTGTCACTCAACCAGTTCGCCTTCGGACAACAAACGCTGGCGCACGCCAGCCTGTACTTCGTGACTGCAGCCATCCTGATGTACTCGCTCGGCGTGGTGATCGCTTCGCTGGGGCGCGCTCCGCTGGGCGATGCACTGCGCGGCCTGCTGCGCGTGCCCCTGCTCTACGGGCTGCTCCTGGCGCTGCTCGTGAACACGTGGAACCTGACCGTCCCGTTGCCGCTGCAGCGCACCATCGCCCTGCTCGGACAGGCCGCCATCCCTGCGATGCTGGTGCTGCTCGGCCTGCAGATGCACCGCGTGCGCTGGTCAGCACACCGCCGGATGCTGGCACTGGCCGTGGTGCTCCGCCTGGGAGGTAGCGTGCTGCTCGCCTGGCCGCTCAGCCGCCTGTTGGGATTGCAAGGGGCGGCGCTCCAGGCCGGCCTGGTAGAAGCCGCCATGCCCACAGCAGTGATGACCACCGTGCTGGCCACCGAATACGACGTATTGCCCGAGTTCGTCACGGCGGTGGTGTTCGCCACTACCGTGCTCAGCCCGCTGACGCTCACGCCGCTGATTGGCGTCCTGCAAAGCCTGTGAGGGAACCCCATATGCGCCGCTTACTTCCCATCCCGATCGCACTCGCGCTGGCCGTCCTGCTGCTGCATCCCTCGCACGCCCAGGGGACGGTGCAGGTCGTCCAGGCGGAAGCCACCTACGAGTTCGGCCAGCAGGTCACCATCCAGGCCACCATCCAGAGCACCGCGCCGCTGGAAAAGGTGGAAGTTTTCCTTCAGGCACAGGGCAGCGACCGCACGCTGGTCGGCGAGGCGTTGCTCGGCGAGAACGGCCAGGTCTTCTACCTGCACGACCTGCAACGCGATCCCTTGCGCGCCTTCGCCACCGTGCTCTACTGGTTCCGCGTTACCACCACAGACGGCACGGTGACCACCACACCTTCCTTCGCCTTCGATTATTACGACACGCGCTTCGACTGGCAAACGCTGGAAAGCACGCCTTTCGTCGTCCACTGGTATCAGGGCGATACCGCCTACGCCCAGCGCATCCTGGACACCGCCCAGGAAGCGCTCAAGGCCATCCAGGACTTAATCCCTGTGAACACGCCCGAACGCCTGGATATCTATGCCTATGCGAAATTTTACGACCTGCAATCTTCCCTGGAAAGCATCAACCGCCACCTGGTCGCGGGACACGCGGAGCCCGACCTGGGCATTGTGGTGGCTGCTCTGCCGCCAGGTCCTTCCTTCTCGTTAGACGTGCAACAGCGTATCCCCCACGAACTGGCTCACATCCTGCTCTACCAGTACATCGGCCCGCGAGGGATGAGCCGCATCCCCACCTGGCTGGATGAGGGGCTGGCCTCACTGGTAGAAACCTTTCCCAATCAGGACTACGCCACCGCGTTGGAGAAAGCGTACGAGGAGGATGGCCTGATTCCATTGGGGAACTTGTGCACGACCTTCCCAACCGACGCCTCTGGCGCGTTCCTGGCCTACGCGGAGGCACAATCCTTCGTGCAGTACCTGAAGCACCGCTTCGGCAGCCAGGGGCTGCAAACATTGATCCAGGCTTACCTGAACGGCGGAGGATGCGAAGCGGCCCCACAGCTCGCGCTCGGCGAACCGCTCTCCGCACTGGAACGCGCCTGGCTGACCAAGACCTTCGACTCTCCCCGATTACCCTGGGGCAACCTCCTCCCCTGGCTGCTGTTGCTAGCAATCAGCCTGGCGCCGATCGTGGGGCTGGCATCCCTTGGGAGAGCAAGAGCGCAGCGCACCCGAACAGCACACCACCCTTGACACGGAGTGTAAAGCACACCTACCCCTGCCCCCCACGAGGAACGTGTCGATCCTGGTGTTCGCCCTCCCATCACACACACCCACCACGCGCCCGCGCATACCACCTT
>CAYSXA010000206.1:0-4626 GCA_964435005.1 uncultured Anaerolineaceae bacterium
GAGGCCTCCGCCCTCTTTTCACCCTTTCGGAACGACTTTTCGAACTCCCTGTCTTCGTGCCGGTTTTCACTTACCGGTTCGCCGAATCTCTGCTAAAATTGCCCTGACAATCCACCATCGAGTGAACGCATGGAATATCTCTGGTCTCCCTGGCGCATGACGTATATCCAAAGCAACAAAACCGAAGAGGGGTGTGTGTTCTGCGCGGCGCAGGACATGCCCGACGGCCCGGAAAACCTGATCGTCCATCGCGGCGAGCGGGCGTATGTGATTCTGAACCGCTATCCCTACACCAGCGGGCATCTGATGGTCGTGCCGTATGTCCATCAATCTACCCTGGAGGCGCTGGGGGCAGCCACGCGCGCCGAGATGATGGAACTGGTCACGCAGGCCATGGGGGCGCTGCGCCGGGTGTATCGCCCCCATGCCTTCAACATGGGGGCGAACATCGGCGAAGCGGCGGGTGCGGGCATCGCCGAGCACGTGCACATTCACATCGTGCCCCGCTGGCGGGGTGACACGAACTTCATGACCACCCTGGGGCAAATCCGTGTCCTGCCGGAAGCGCTGGAGGACACGTATCGTCGAATCCGTGAAGCCTGGCAGTGAGAGAGGAACACTCATGGACAAGCACGAAGCCTACATTCTCAGCGCAGTGCGCACGCCGATGGGCCGTTTTCGCGGCCAGTTGAGCAGCGTCCCGGCTCCCCGCCTGGGCGCTGTTGTCGTTCGGGAGGCGGTGCAGCGCGCCGGCATCCCCGACCCCGCCGAGGTCAACGAGGTCATCATGGGCAATGTGGTCACCGCAGGTGAGGGGCAAAACCCGGCGCGTCAGGCGGCGATTTTCGCCGGCTTGCCGTCCTCGGTGGGGGCGTTCACCGTGAACAAGGTGTGTGGCTCCGGCCTGAAGACCGTGATGCTGGCCGCGCAGGCCGTCCGCGCGGGCGACGGTGACCTCTTTGTGGCCGGCGGCATGGAGAACATGAGCGCCGCGCCGTTCCTGGTCTATGGCCGTTTGGGGGAACTGCGCTACGGCAATGCTCAGATGAAAGATGCCTTGCTGTACGATGGCCTGTGGTGTCCCTTTGAGAACTGGGCGATGGGAGACGCTGCTGAATTCATCGCCGAAGAGTACGAGGTCACGCGCGAGGCGATGGACCGCTTCGCCCTGGAAAGTCACCAGAAGGCCATCGCCGCCATGGACAGCGGTAAGTTCCGTGCGGAGATCGTGCCCGTCACAGTCAAGACGCGCAAGGGCGAGGTAGTGGTGGACACGGACGAGACGCCGCGCCGCGACACCTCGCTGGAGGCGCTCTCCAAACTGCGCCCGGCCTTCCGCAAGGACGGGCGGGTGACCGCGGGCAATGCGCCGGGGTTGAACGACGGCGCGTCCGCAGTGGTGGTCGCCAGCGGGGAATACGTGGCACGCCACGACTTGCAGCCGCTGGCGCGCGTGCTGGGTTACGCGCAGGCCGCGCTGGAGCCGAAGTATCTGTTCGCTGCGCCGGCCAAGGCCATCCCACGTTTGCTGGACAAGGTGGGCTGGGCGCTGGCGGACGTTGACCTGATCGAATTGAACGAGGCGTTCGCGGCACAGGTGCTGGCGAACGGCTACGAGCTGGCAGACCGCGGCTGGGACTGGTCGAAAGTGAACGTGCACGGCGGCGCGATTGCGCTCGGCCACCCCATCGGCGCGAGCGGCGCGCGCATCCTGACCACGCTGATTTACGCGCTCAAAGACCGTGGCCTGAAGCGCGGCATCGCAGCGCTTTGCCTGGGCGGCGCGGAGGCCGTGGCGATGGCGATTGAGTTGATCTGAATGGAGGAACCATGGACATCCAGCACATCTTCGTGATTGGCGCCGGGACGATGGGCAACGGCATCGCCCAGACGGCGGCGGTCTCTGGGTTCAAGGTCACCCTGATGGACGTGCTCCCCGAACAACTGGAGCGCGCGCGGGCGACGATGAACAAATCCACCGCCAGGTTGCTGCAAAAGGGCAAAATCACCGAAGAACAGCGGCAGGCGGTGCTGGACATCGTCACCACGACCACGCTGGATGCGGTCTCGGAAGCGGATTTCGTGATCGAGGCGGCCACGGAGAACCCGGAAATCAAGCTGAACGTCTTCCGCGATCTCGACCGGCGCGCGCGTCCGGACGTGATCCTGGCCTCAAACACCTCGTCCATCCCGATCACTAAAATCGGCGCGGTCACGCAGCGCGCGGACAAAGTGATCGGGATGCACTTCATGAACCCGGTGCCGCTCATGCGTCTGGTGGAGGTGATCCGCGGCCTGGCGACCTCGGACGAAACCACGCAGACGGTGATTGACCTCGCCAAAGCGATGGGCAAGGTGCCGGTGGAGGCGAACGATTCGCCGGGGTTCATCTCCAACCGCATCCTGTGCCCGATGATTAACGAGGCGATTTTCGCGTTGATGGAAGGCGTGGGCACGAAGGAAGCCATTGATACGGTGATGAAACTCGGCATGAACCATCCGATGGGGCCGCTCGAACTGGCCGACCTGATTGGCCTGGACGTGGTGCTCTTCGTGATGGAGGTGTTGCACCGCGACCTGGGCGAAGACAAGTATCGTCCCGCGCCGTTGCTGCGCAAGATGGTGGACGCGGGTTATCTGGGGCGCAAGACCGGGCGCGGGTTCTACGAATACTGATGTGCGTGCAGGTGCGGTGCCCTTCTGAAGTGCATCGCACCTGTTGCATTGGGTTGTTCTCTCCCCCTCCCCTCTCCCCCCCCTGGCTGCTCAGACGCGGCCTTCCCCTCTCCCCTCTCCCACAGGGAGAGGGGAAGGAGGGGGGGAGGGTGAGGGGAAACAACCAACTGCAAGAGGCGGCGCCAGAATGCCAGCAGAAGAAGTATTTGACTTTGTGGTCATCGGGTCGGGGTTCGGTGGCTCGGTCTCAGCGATGCGCCTGAGCGAGAAGGGCTACCGTGTGCTGGTGCTGGAGCAGGGGAAGCGCTTCCGCGACCAGGATTTCGCGCGCACTAACTGGCAGTTCTGGAAGTATCTCTGGGCGCCAGCGGTGCGCGCGTTCGGCATTCTGCAGATCTCCCTGCTGAACGGGGTGATGATCCTGCACGGAGCGGGCGTGGGCGGTGGCAGCCTGGGCTACGCCAACGTGCTGGAAATTCCCCCGGACGCAATGTTCGAGAACTCATCCTGGAAGCACCTGGCGGACTGGAAGCGCCTGCTGCGCCCGCATTACGAGACTGCGCGGCGCATGCTCGGTGTGACACGAAACCCGCGACTGGGCCCAGCGGACGAGGTGTTGCGCGAGATCACCGCCGAACTGGGACAGGGAGACACCTTCCGTCCGACTGAGGTGGGCGTGTTCTTCGGTCCGGAAGGCGAGGAGGTGCCCGACCCATACTTCAACGGCGAAGGGCCGCCGCGCCGGGGCTGTACCTTTTGTGGCGGCTGCATGGTGGGCTGCCGCGAGAACGCCAAGAACACGCTGGTGAAGAACTACTTGTACTTCGCCGAGAAATGGGGCACGGAGATCCGTCCGGAGAGCGAAGTGACCGACATCCGCCCGCTGCCGCCCGGCCAGCCAGACGGAGCGCGCTACGAGGTGATCTATCGCCGATCCACCGCCTGGTTCTTTCGCCCGACGCGACGTGTGCGGGCGCGTAATGTGGTGCTCTCCGCCGGGGTGCTGGGTACACTTCGCCTGCTCTTTCGCTGCCGCGATGTGACTCGTTCGCTGCCCCGCATTTCCCCACGCCTGGGCGAGATGGTGCGCACGAACAGCGAGGAATTGCTCGGCGTGGTGGCTCGCGACCGCAAGGTGGACTATTCGCAGGGCATTGCCATCACCAGCATCTTCCGCGCCGATCCGGTCACCCGCATCGAGCCGGTGCGGTATCCGAAGGGCTCGTCGCTCATGCGGTTGCTTTCTTCGCCGCTGTTGCCCGACCCCGATATGCCGCTCTGGAAGCGGTGGGTGCGCTCTGTGTGGCAATGTCTGACCCATCCGCTGGATTTCCTGCGCGCGTACGTGCTCCCCGGCTGGGCGCAGCGCACCACCATCCTGCTGGTGATGCAGACGGTGGACAACCGCATCCGTCTGCGGCTGGGACGGCATCCGTTTACCCTGTTCCGCCGGGGGCTGGTGGTGGAAACCGACCCGGAGCATTCGATTCCGGTGGGAGTCCCCGCCGGTCATGAGACCGGGCGGCGTTTTGCGGGTCGCACGAACGGGATGCTGGCCGGTTCGGTTGCCGAAGGGCTGCTCAACTTACCCATGACCGCACACATTCTGGGTGGCTGTCCCTTTGGCCGGGACGCCGATGAGGGCGTGGTCGGGCTGGACGGGCAGGTGCACCACTACCCCGGCCTGTACGTGGCGGATGGCTCCATCGTGCCTGCCAACCCCGGCGTGAACCCCAGCCTGACGATTACCGCTCTGGCGGAGTATGTGATGAGCCAGATTCCAGCGAAAGAAGAAAGTTAAAACCACCGAGGCACGGAGCACACAAAGCAGGCACGGTGGCCACCGTGCCTTGGTGGTGGTTCATTCACGGATGGGCACCGATTGGTCTCTTTCTCCTGGTTACCTGACACAAAAAGGTTGAGCGACGGCCAGAGATCCTGTAAATTAGG
>CAYSXA010000207.1:0-4387 GCA_964435005.1 uncultured Anaerolineaceae bacterium
TGGCCCCGCAAGGGGGCAGCGGGCGGGGGAGGGGTGAGATTCCCCGCACACTTTTCAAAGATGAGCCAATGGCTGGGATTGCTGATTAACTTCAACGTTCTCCTGCTCAAACATGGAATCAAACGCCTGGCGCCTGGCTAACCTTCGTGCAGCCCAAATACATGACTTTGTGCCCTCAGTGGCTCTGTAGTGAAACGATGAAATACATTGCATTGGGAAGCAACCTGGGGAATCGGGAGGCGCACCTGCGAGCGGCGGTGGCGGCGATCGCGGCGCGTATGCGCGTGGTCGCGCAGTCGCCGATTTACGAGACCGCGCCGTGGGGCTACACCGACCAGCCGCCGTTTCTGAACCAGGTGGTCGCGGTGGAGACCGATCTCCCGCCGGAGGCGTTACTGGCCTTCCTCAAGCACCTGGAGACCGATCTGGGCCGCCAGCCGACCTTCCGCTACGGTCCGCGCGTGATTGACCTGGACATCTTGCTGTACGATGAGCGCGTGTTGGAGACGCCCGCGCTGACGATCCCGCATCCGCGCCTGCACGAGCGGGCTTTTGTCCTCGTCCCTCTGGCCGATCTGGCGCCCGACCTGGTGCATCCCGTTTTGGGACGCCGTATCGCGGACTTGCTGAATGGCGTCGATTGCGGCGGGATTCGGCGTTGGGAATCGGTTATACTTGATACATCCAGTACCCCAAAGGAGGAAACCATGGCGGAACAGGTCAAGCCCCTCAAATGGCATCCCGACCCCAACATTGGGTTCACCGTGAGCCGCCGCCCGGATGGCGGCATGAACGTAGTGTTCCACTTTGTGGATGAGCCCACCCTGGACGCCTGGCGGCGTTTCGCGCAGGAGCACGAGCTGGATTCCGACCGCCTGACGCGCAACCTGTACGACCTGCGCGAGCTGGACGAATTGCCCGAAGAAGCCGTCCGCGCGGCGGTGGAGGTGAACAGCGACCCGGCCACGCGCAACCTGCGGGTGGCGGTGCTGGTCAGCCGGGAAAGCGTGCGCCAGGCGGTGGAGGAGATCGTGGCGCTCACGCCCGGCGGTGGGGCGGAAGTGCGCGTGTTCTACGATGAGGATGAGGCTGAGAACTGGCTGAGCCAGCCGATCAGCACGATTGTGTGATGGAGGTGCGTTTTGCAGGCCCTGCGCGTCGGTGAACGCACGCTGCATTGGGGGCAACGCACCTACATCATGGGCATTCTGAATATCACGCCAGACAGTTTTTCCGGCGATGGGCTGGCGGCGCAGCCCGACCCGGTCGCGGCGGCGCTGGAACAGGCACGCCGCTTCCTCGCGGATGGCGCGGATATCCTGGACATCGGCGGCGAGAGCACCCGCCCTGGCGCGCAGCCGGTGGACGCCGAGGAGGAAATGCGCCGCGTGCTGCCGGTCGTTCGTGCTATTGCGAGCGAACTTCCCGACGCGCTGATCTCGGTGGATACGTACAAATCTACCGTGGCGGAAGCGGCGCTGCAGGCCGGCGCACATCTCGTAAACGATGTCTGGGGCCTGCGCGCCGACCCGGAACTGGCGATGGTGGTCGCCCGCCACCGCGCGCCGGTCATCTTGATGCACAACCGCTCCACGCCGAAGAACGCTGAGGTGCGCGAGCGCCTGGGCGGACGCTATGTCGGGGTGGACTACGAGAACCTGCTGGAGGACGTGAAGGCCGAATTGCTGGAGAGCGTCGCCCTGGCGCATCAAGCGGGCATTCCGGACGAGCACATCATCCTTGACCCCGGCATCGGCTTTGGCAAGACCGTGGAGCAAAACCTGGAGCTGATCCGCCGCCTGGACGAGATCCGGGCACTTGGATATCCGCTGTTGCTGGGGCCGTCGCGCAAGTCGTTCATCGGCTACACGCTTGACCTGCCGCCAGATCAGCGCCTGGAAGGCACCGCCGCCGCCGTCGCTGTGGGTATCGTGAAAGGGGCGGACATCGTGCGCGTCCATGATGTGCGTGCGATGACCCGTGTTGCCCGGATGACGGATGCGATCGTGAGGTAGAAGACTGAGGTGGCAGAGGTGGCAAGGGTATCAAAAACGCCAGAGGTATCTGAGGATTGAACCAACCCAACCAGCAAATCGATGAACCAGTGAAACCAATACAATCAACGAACCAGTGAAACAGGAGAAGCCATGAGCAAGGATTACTTCAACGCCCGTGACACGCTGAAGACAGCGCACGGCGACTACGTGATTTACCGCCTGGACGCGCTGGAGAAGGCCGGCCTGACGCAACTCGACCGCCTGCCTTTTTCCATCCGCGTGATGCTGGAATCCGTGCTGCGCCAGTGCAACGGCAGGGAGATCACCGAGGAAGACGTGGTCAACCTGGCTGGCTGGAAGCCGGTGGTGGAGCATCGCCCCACCCTGCCCTATCGCCCGGCGCGCGTGGTGATGCAGGACTTCACCGGCGTGCCGGCGGTGGTGGATCTGGCGGCTATGCGCTCCGCCATGGCGCGGTTGGGCGGCGACCCGCAGAAGGTCAACCCGCTGATTCCCGTAGACCTGGTGATTGACCACTCGGTGCAGGTGGATTTCTTCGCCAGCCCGGACGCGCTGCAACGCAACGCGGAGATGGAGTTCCAGCGCAACCGCGAACGCTACGAGTTCCTGAAGTGGGGGAGCAAGTCCTTCGACAACTTCCGCGTGGTGCCGCCGGCCACTGGCATTATCCACCAGGTGAACCTGGAGTATCTGGCGCAGGTGGTTATGGCGAAAGAGGAGGACGGCGAGCGAGTGGCCTTCCCGGACACGCTGGTGGGCACGGACAGCCACACCGTGATGATCAACGGCCTGGGCGTGGTCGGCTGGGGTGTGGGCGGCATTGAGGCCGAGGCCGCCATCCTGGGGCAACCAATCTACATGCTCACGCCGGAGGTGATTGGCTTCAAACTGTACGGCGAACTGCGCGAGGGCATCACCGCCACCGACCTGGTGCTCACCGTGGTGCAGATGTTGCGCCGGCGGGGCGTGGTGGGTAAGTTCGTGGAGTTCTTCGGCCCTGGCCTGGACGCGCTCAGCCTGCCCGACCGCGCCACGATTGCCAACATGGCACCCGAATACGGCGCGACGATGGGCTTCTTCCCCGTGGACGACGAGACGCTGCGCTACCTGCGCCTGACCGGTCGCTCGGAAGAGGTGATCGAGCGGGTGGAGGCGTACTGCAAGGAACAGGGGTTGTTCCACACGCCGGATACCCCCGACCCCGAATTCACCGACACGCTGGAACTCGACCTGAGCACCGTCGAGCCCAGCCTGGCCGGCCCGAAGCGCCCGCAGGATCGCGTTTCGCTCAGCGGGCTGAAATCCGCCTTCCAGCAGGCGCTGACCAACGAAAAGGGCCTGCATGGCTTTGGCCTGAAGCCAGACGACCTGGATCGCAAAGCGGTCATTGGGGCGAACGGTCACTCGACGGAACTGAAGCATGGCTCGGTGGTGATTGCCGCGATTACCTCGTGCACCAACACGTCGAACCCCTCGGTGCTGATTGGCGCGGGGCTGGTGGCGCGCAAGGCGCGCGAACTTGGCCTACAGGTGCAGCCCTACGTGAAGACCAGCCTGGCCCCCGGCTCCCGCGTGGTGACCGAGTATCTGCGCCACTCTGGCCTGCTGGACGACCTGGCCGCGCTGGGCTTCCACGTGGTGGGTTACGGCTGCACCACCTGCATCGGGAACTCCGGCCCGCTGCCGGCGGAGGTCGCCAAAGCGATCTCGGAGCACGACCTGGTGGTGGCGGCAGTGAGTTCGGGCAACCGGAACTTCGAAGGACGCGTGCACCCGCTGGTCAAGGCGCATTACCTGGCGTCGCCGCCGCTGGTGGTGGCCTACGCGATTGCAGGCCGCGTGGACATCGACCTGAGCACCGAGCCGCTGGGCACCGACCGCGACGGCAACCCGGTCTATCTGCGCGACCTCTGGCCGACCACGGAAGAAATCCACCAGATTATCACCGAGAGCGTGAGTGCGGAGATGTTCCGCGAGAAGTACGCCGAGGTGTTCACCGGCAACCCGGTCTGGAACCGGATTCCCACCGCCGAAGGCGCCATCTACGCCTGGAATGCGCAATCCACGTACATCCAGGAGCCGCCGTTCTTTGTGGAACTCTCACTGGACGTGCCGCCGATCCGTGAAATCCACGGCGCGCGGGCGCTGGCGGTGCTTGGCGATTCCATCACCACGGATCACATCTCCCCGGCGGGAGCCATTCCGGTAGACAGCCCGGCGGGTCGTTACCTGATTGAACACGGCGTGCAGCCGCGCGACTTCAACTCCTTCGGCTCGCGGCGTGGCAATCACGAGGTGATGATGCGCGGCACCTTTGGCAACATCCGCTTGAAGAACCGCCTGGTGCCCGGCGTGGAGGGCGGCTACAC
>CAYSXA010000208.1:0-4290 GCA_964435005.1 uncultured Anaerolineaceae bacterium
CTCGCACCGTCCCCCGAGGTCGGCGGGGTCGTGGGGGGATACGCGACAGGTACGGCCCCACCCCGTGGCGTTTGGGGGTGCGGGCGGCGTCGTTGGCGCGGTAGAAGCGGTCGAAGATGTGCGGCAGGTCGCCAGCGGCGATGCCTGGCCCTTGGTCGCTCACGCACACGATCACCTCGTGCGGGCGCACCTGTCCCTGGATGCGGATTTCGCCGCCTGCGGGGGAGTATTTGATCGCGTTGGAGAGCAGGTTGGAGAGCACCTGTCCCAGCCGCTTTTCATCGGCCAGGATGACGGGGAAGTCGGGCGGGAAGTCCACCACAATGGTGTGCTGTGTGCTCTGGGTGCGGAACCGTTCGGCCAGCCGTTCGGCCAGCGCGGGCAGCGACAGGTCGCTCAGTTGCAGCGAGAGCACGCCGGCTTCCAGCCGCGAGGCGTCCAGCAGGTTCTCGATCAATTCGGCCAACCGGTCGGCCTCCTCCTCGATGACCGTCAGGCTGTCCTGCACCACTTCGGCGTCCCAGGCTGCGTCTTCGCGCCGCAGCGTGGAGACGTAGCCCTTGATCAGCGCGACCGGCGTCTTCAATTCGTGGCTGATGATGGAGATGAAAGTGCGCTTCAGGTCTTCCGCCTCGCGGAAGCGGGTCAGATCGTGCACAGTGGCGATCACGTTGAGCAGCCGACGATGCTCAGAGAGCAGCGGCGCGTAGGTGATGCCCACCGGAACCAGTCCACCTTCCGGGCGGATCAGGTCGCCTTCCACGTACAGCGTGGCGCGCCGGGAGAGCGGCCAGCCGCCGGTCTCGGCCTGTTCCAGCGGTTGCCCGTGATCTACCTTTTGCCAGCGGATGATCTCCTCGTGTTTGCGGCCCTGTATCTCTTCGATGGGCAGGCCGTACAGCCGCGCGAAGGCCGGGTTCACGCGCTCGATGGTGTGGTCGGGCGCCAGAATCAGGATGCCGTCGGCGGCGGAGTCCAGCAATGCGTCCATGCGCTGCTTTTCACGGCGTGCCTGGGTGTACAGTTGCGCGTTGTGCACCGCGATGGCTGCCTGGTCGGCGAAACTTTGCAGCAGTGCGCGGTCGTTGGCGGAGAACACGCCGGCGTATCCCCGGAAGACGAAAATCACCCCAATCACCCGCTGGCGGGCGATCAGCGGTAGGCCGACGCCGCTCAACAGATTCATGCGGGCGATGGCCGCCAGCCGTTGTAAAATGCGGTTGACTTCGGGTACCTCGAAGTGCGCCGGGTCTTCGTGGTAGGGCACTTCCGCCAGGATCGGCTCCAACGAGCGCAGGAACGCTGGTGGGATGCCCACCGAAGCGGCCACCCGCCAGCCCCGCTCCTCGCGCAGCGCGATCAGTCCGGCCTGTCCGGCCAGCATTTCGGCGGAGAAGCGCAAAATGCGCTCCAGCACCTTGTCCAGGTCGAGTTCCTGGGTGATGGCGCGGGCGATTTCCAGCAAGTAGTCGCGCTGGCGGACGCGGAAGTCGGGGAGCATGGCGGGGTACCTGATTCCCCCCTCCCCTGCCCTCCCCCCGTTGGGGAGAGGATTGGGAGGGGGGAAGGGGGGATGGGGGAAGCGTTTATTCCTTCTCAGCCTGCGAGATGGCGTATTCCAGAATCTCCAGGCCTTCGTCGATCTCGTCTTTCGTGATGCACAGCGGCGGCGCCAGGCGCAGCGCGGAGCGTCCGCAGCCCATGGTCAGCAGGCCGTGGCGGAAAGCCAGGTCTTCCACCCGGTCGCGCAAAGCCTTGTGCGGCTCTCTGGTCTCGCGGTCTTTCACGAAGTCGATGCCGATCATCAGCCCTTTGCCGCGCACCTGGCCGATGGAGGGATGCCGTGCCTGGATTTCGGTCAGCGCGTCGAGCGCGTAAGCGCCCACCTCGGCGGCGTTCTGCATGTACTCCTTCTCGATCAGTTCCAGCGTGGCGAGCGCGGCGGCGCAGGCGATCGGGTTGCCGCCGTAGGTGTTGCCGTGCGCGCCCTCCGGCCAGGTCATCACACTCTTTTTGGCGATGATCGCACCCAGCGGCACGCCGGAGGCGATCCCTTTGGCCGAGCAGATGATGTCCGGTTCCACGCCAAAGTGTTCGATGGCCCACCACTTGCCGGTGCGTCCCACGCCGGATTGCACCTCATCGGCGATCAGCAGGATGCCGTACTTATCACACAGTTCGCGCAGTGCAGGGAAAAAGCCTTCATCGGGCACCACGTAGCCGCCTTCGCCCTGGATCGGCTCGATCAGGATGCCAGCCACCTCTTCAGGCGGCAGCACGCGCCCCAGGATTTCTTCTTCGATGTAGCGCACCACGGCCTGGCCGTAGGTCTCGCCGGGGCGGGTGGCGAGCAGCGGACGGTACGGGTCGGGGTAGGGCACGTGGGTGACGGCGTTCAGCAGCGGGTAGAACCCACGGTGATAGACCGGCTTGCTGGCGGTGAAGGCCAGCGAGCCCATCGTGCGCCCGTGGAAGGCGCCCAGGAAGCCGATGAACTGGCTGCGTCCGGTGTGGTGACGCGCCAGTTTGAGCGCCGCTTCCACGCTCTCCGTGCCGGAGTTGGTCATGAAAGAGAGCGCGTCTTCGGAGAACGGCGCGATCTCGTTCAGTTTTTCGCCCAGTTGTACCCAGATGGGGTGGTAGTAGTCCGAAGAGATGTGCAGGAACTTCTCGGCCTGTTGCTGGATGGCCTGTACCACTTTAGGGTGGCTATGCCCGGTGGCGTTCACCCCGATGCCAGCCACGAAATCCAGGAAGCGATGGCCGTCCACGTCCCACACTTCCACACCTTTGCCGTGGTCCATCACGAATTCATAGACGCGGGGATAAGATGGGGAAATCACGCGGCGGTCGCGTTCGATGATCTCTTTGGCTTTCGGGCCAGGGAGGTTGTACGGTTTCATGGACGAAACTCCTTTGCCTTGAATGGTAGATGATGAAGGGATTATATCATCACCGTTGAATCGAAAAAGTGACTTTGGAGATAACAACGAAGTTGTCACCTTCAGAGCAACCAGGTTCTTCAAGGGGCGAGGAAGATCACCGGCTCAAAGGGTCTGATGTTATGGAGAAGGGGGAGCCAGCGCGAGCGTGTCCTGGATGACCGTCATCAGAGACGGCGCGGGATTAGGTTTTTCGTCGGCGGGTTCCCCCTGTTGCCACAATTGCTGTGCCTGTTGACGCACGCGGTCTTCGCAGGCGGGGTGCGTCAGGGCGATTTGGAGCAGAGTCCTTGCCTGGGCGTGATATGGCTCCGATCCATTCATCCAGACGGCAGCCAGGTTGACCATAATCTCCAGGCACAGCGTATGCGAGGGCACGCTGGCGGCGACCTCCAGCGCCTGGACGAAATAGGAGACGGCGTGATCCGGCTGGCCGGTAGCGCGGGCGACATTCCCCAGGCCTTGCAAGGCTTCGGCTTCTCCCCAGCGGTCGCCGATCTCGCGGCGCAGTTGCAGGCTCTTGCGGAAGGCGCTGTTTGCCTGCTCGTGTTGCCCCAGTTCCAGGTAGGTTGCTCCCAGGTTGCCCAGGGACAGCGCCTGCCCCCAGGGTGAGCCCAGTTCCTCGAACAGGCGAACGTTTTGCTCGAACCAGCTTTTGGCCTGGGCGTAATTCTGCTCGGCAAAGGCGATCAGCCCCAGGTGCTCTACGGCGCGGATGACGCCCATCACGAAGCCGGTGCGGCGGGCGACGGCGAGGCTTTCTTCGGTCAGCGCGCGGGCACGCTCCAGGTCGCCCTGGGAGCGGGCGACGATGCCCAGGTTGTTCAACGAATTGACCTCGTCCAGGGGCAGGTCGGCCTCCCGGCGCAGGTGCAGGCTTTCCTGGAAGCAGGCTTCTGCGGCGTCAAAGTCGCCGCGCATGCTGTTCAGAACCCCCAGCCGGTTCAGGAGGAAAGCAACGTCCGCTGGTTTCCCGTCCTGCCGGAGGAGGCGCAGGCCGTGTTGCAGGTGGCGCTCCGCGCTGTCCAGGTCTCCGAGCAGGTAGAGCACCATTCCCAGATGCCCTTCCAGTCGGGCGCGTAACGGACTGGAGGCGGTAGCGGGGTCTTCGGCCAGGGCCTGTATCGCTCGCTGGAAGGCCTGCAGGCCCTGGTGATACCAGCCCCGGAGGTCGCACCAGATGTCCAGCCCCTCCGCCGCCTGCCGGATCAGGTCGTAGGCCCGGTGTTCCACCGCCCATTCCCAGGCGGCAAACACCTCTTCCATGACTGCCTCTTATACAAATCTCAGAGCCCACGAGACAGGCAAAAATCTCGTATGCCCTCTTCTCCTTGAAAACAAAAAGAAG
>CAYSXA010000209.1:0-4227 GCA_964435005.1 uncultured Anaerolineaceae bacterium
TGGCTCAGGGCCGCGAGAACGCCAAGGAGTTCCTCCGCCAGAACCCTGACCTCGCCGAGGAGATCGAGCTGTCCATCCGCCAGCAGGCGCTCGAGGATGAGCCGCTCCCCCTGGACGAGAACGAGGTGGTCATCGAAGAATGAGGCTGCGCTGGCTGGTTCTGATCGGGTGGATCGTGTTGCTGACGGGGTGCAGTGACAAAAGCACCCCGCCGCCGCTCGTCTTCATCCCACCGACGTCCATCCCCCAACCGACGGCCACGCCGCTGTCCATCCGTCCCACGCCACAGGCCAGTCCGACGCCGTCCTGCACGAATGACCTGCGCTTTCTGGACGACCTGACCGTGCCGGACGGCAGCGTCTTTGCGCCGGGCGAACCCATCGACAAGCGCTGGCAGGTGCGCAACAGCGGCACCTGTAACTGGGACGTCCGCTACCGCCTGCGTCACCTGCAGGGGGACACACTGGGCGCGGCGGGCGATCAGGCGCTCTACCCGGCGCGTGCGGGGGCCGAAGCCGTGATCCGCATCCTGTTCACCGCTCCGGAAACGCCGGGAGAGTACTTCTCCGCCTGGCAGGCCGTGGATCCGCAAGGGGAGCCTTTCGGCGACCCAATCTTCATCCAGATCGTGGTGGAAAAGTAGCCTCTCACGCCGACAACCGGCGAAGGGCGGCGAAAACGGCCCAACGCGCCTCAAGAAACCTTGCGCGCACGCCAGTCGGAGAGTGAAATCGCCTCCGGGCGGGGCTCCAGCCGCTTCTCTGGAAACAGCCACGCGGGCGGTTTGCCGGAGCGGTCCATCGTGGTGCGGAACACGGCTGCCTTGAGGATCACGCTCAGCATCCAGATGTCGTACGCCGCCCAACCGATGTTGATCAGCACACCCACCAGATCGTTGCGCCAGCCCACCGCCAGCGAGAACAACGCGTACAGGCTTCCCAGGGCGAGCAGGACGGCGATGGTCAATTGGGGGATCACCAGGTTGAGAAACACGCCCGATCGCCGCGTCTTCGGGGTGACTTTGAACTTGAGCTTCGCACCGCCGAGCACAGTGACCACTGCCCGGATCCACAAAGGGAACAACGCCAGGCTGTATTGCTCGCCACGAACGGTATCCATCCCCCAGGCCGCGAACTGAAACATCGCCTTGTTCAGCAACAGGTAAGGGGTGATGCGCACCAGGAACTCCCCGGCGAACGAGGTCACCGGCGGGATACCGGTGAACAGGTAAATAATCGGCGAGATCAGATAGACCAGGCTGACGAAGCCGGAGAAGTAGGAGTACATGGTGGCGAAATACATCAGTCGTTGCGGCCAGCTCAGGCCGGGCTTGGTGAGTGGGAAATCCCGCAACATCACCTGTATCGTGCCCGCCGCCCAGCGCAGGCGCTGACCCAGCGCGCTCCCCAGGTCCTCCGGCGCCAGGCCATAGGCCAGGATTTCGGGGTGGAAGACCGACTTCCATCCCAGGGCGTGCAGTTGCATCGCCGTGGCCATGTCCTCCGTGATGCTGTAAGTGACCAGGGGCTGGACTTCCAGCGCCTCGCCATCCTCCATGCGGATAGCGTCCATCACCTCATCGTCCAGGCCGATCAAATCGACCGGGGGCGCCGCGATCTCCGCCAGGTCATCGGCCACCTGCATCAGGCCGGCTTCAATGGCCTGACGAGCCGACGACACCGGGCGTATGGACATGGTTTCAGCCAGGGTAGGGTTTTCCGGCGCCAGCAGTTCGGTTAAAGCGTCCCAGGCATCATACACGTTCCCCAGCACCTGTTCCACCGTCTCGCGAGGCACGCCCAGCTTCGATTCAATATCCTGATCCACTCGCTGGCGCTCGTACGCCTCGATCTCCGCCAGATCGGCGGCAATCTGTCGCAGGTCTTCAGCGACCAGCGAGCGCTGCACCTCTTCCACCACCTGATTGAACGCCGCCACCACCTCGTCCAGCGTCTTCTGGCGCTGGCGCAGGTCTTCAATGGCCTGACGGGCGGCTTCGGAAACCCGTCGGGCCGCCTGCCGGTAACGCGCTGGAAGTTTCGACCGCCTGATCGCCACCTCCAGCGGCACCCGGCTGAGCGCCCGCGTGACCCGCCGCTCCAGGCTCAACACGTATCGCATCACGCCCAGTTGCATCAGCGCTTCGCGCCGCAGGACGGCGTTCGACCCGCAGAAGAAGGCCGCATTCCAGCCGTCTTTGCCCTGCTGGATCGGGCCGTAAAACAACGGCGCCTGGCTTCCGAACGGGTCACCATCGGGAACGTTGTAGAAAAACTGCGGCGTTTGCACAAACGCCACCTCAGGGTCACGGAAGTAGCCCAGCGTGCGGTGCAAAATGTTCGGCGCCGGCACCTGATCGGCGTCCAGGATCAGGATGAACTCACCGGACGTGTGCATCAAGGCGTTGTTCACGTTGCCGGCCTTGGCATGCCGCGGGCGTCCCTCCCACTCCGGCCCGCGCGTGATGTAGCCGCAGCCGATCTCCTCGCAAACCGCGCGCAGTTCCGGGCGGTTGCCGTCATCCAGCACGTAGGTGTGATGAGGGTAACGGATGCGCAGCGCCGCCTCCACGGTGATGCGCACCAGCTCCACCGGCTCGTTGTAGGTGGTGATGAACACGTCCACCGTGCGCCCCGGCAACGGCGGCGGCGTCTTGCGCAGCGGCGGCTTCCAGAGCATGAAGATGAACAGCAGGGTGTCAATGAACGAATAGGTCTCGGCAATCAACAAAGGGATGGCAAACCACAGCGCGTTGACGTTGATCGAACGCGTGTAGCGAAACGCGAAGTAATACAACGCCAGCGCGATGTCCGCCAGCGCAATCACGCGGAAGACCCGCACCTTAAGCTGGTGGCGGATCTCCGGGTCGGGTGGGACGAACCGATCCGCCCATTCTTCCAACCGAACCTGCCAGCGCTTGCGTTGATCCGGGTCAGTGAGCCACTGCATGACCGCTTATCCAGGTGATCAGGCCAAACAACGCAGCAAATTTTTGTGAGAGATCGAACAAGAAGAGGAAACCCAGCGGATACATCAACGCCGGGCGGACGCGGAACTGAAGCAGGATGGGATCCAGCGCCCAGCGCAACGGTGGGATCAGGCGGACGGAAACCCAGGCCGCGACCGCGCCAATCAGGGCACCGCCCAGGATGTCCGATGGCCAGTGAAAACCCACGCCCACGCGCAGCAGACCGAGATAGCCCGCCACGAACAACGCCACCAACCCCCAACGCCGGTGGAAGAGCCATACCCCGGTCGCCACGACGAACATCATCACCGCGTGATCGCTGGGGAACGCACCCTGCAGGCTCAACCCGGCGCGGATCTGATTCCACACCTCCGGCGGAACAGGCACCTGCATCGGTGCCACCACCAGCGGGCGGGCGCGGTCCACCAGGGCCTGCACCCCACGCGCCAGAACAAAGCCAAAGACCAGCGCAACGATCAGCATGAGCACCCGCCGCTGAGCGTCCATCCGGGTGAGTTTCCCCTCTTGCGTAGGCACCACCCCCTCTTCTCCCACAAACCACAAGCCGGCCAGCGTCATGGTGGACAGCAACCAGGGCACACGACTGCTCCAATCGAGCGCCTGATAGAACGCCGCCGGCGAACGCGCCACCCAACTGTTGATCCAGTGAAAAATCCAGAGGTCGAGGCCAGACATCAGTGAGGCACCTGAATCCCGAACAGATTGGCCAGCAGGCCGAACAACCAGGCCATCCGTTGGGTGATATCCAGCAAAGCGAGCATGGCCAGGGGATACATCAGCACCGGCGCGCTATCGAAAAAGCGCAACGTGGGGTTGATCAGCCATGCCAGTCGCCCTCGCAACAGATAGACAATCGCCAGCATCCAGAAACCCAACAGCCAGCCTGCAAGCACGTCGCTGGGGTAATGATAGCCCAGACCAATGCGCAAAGCGCTGAAAAACAGCACGGCGATCACGCTGCCCACACCCGCCCGGCGGTCGAGCAAGAAGATGCCGACGCTCAACGCCCCCCAAAAAGCGGTATGGTCGCTGGGAAAGGCCATGGTGCCGCCCAGCGCCTGAACCACGGCCTGCCAGACCTCCGGCGCTCCGGGCGCGCCCCGCGGCAGGCCGCTGACCAGCGGGCCGGGCCGGTGCACCAGGCACGCCCGCCGTCGCGCCGCGATGCAAGGCAGCCACGCGGCCAGCACCACCAGCCACACCCCCGCCCGCCCCCCCCCCGCCGGGCGCTCCCGCCG
>CAYSXA010000210.1:0-4209 GCA_964435005.1 uncultured Anaerolineaceae bacterium
CGGCTCTGACGGTTGTTCAATGCGTTTGGTGTTGTGAAGCAGACGGCGACCACCGGCAGCACCACCAGCCTCGTCGTCGGAAGCGTAGGATGGGTATGGCCAACGTGGCCTATGGGTTGCACCGGCTGCCGCGCGCCACCCAGCAGGAACGTGTCGCGGCGCTGCTGCGTCTGCTGCAAATCGAAGACCTCGCTGACCGTCGTCCCGCCGAACTCTCTGGCGGGCAACAGCAACGGGTGGCGCTGGCGCGCGCGCTGGCACCCCACCCGGCCATCCTGCTGATGGACGAACCGCTCGCTGCCCTCGACCGCCCGCTGCGACGCGCACTGGCCGCCGAACTGCGCGCCATCCCGCAACGGTTCGCCATCCCGTTGCTGCTGGTGACCCACGACATCCAGGAAGCCTACCGCATCGCCGACCGGCTGGTCATCCTGGAACATGGGCGCGTGGTGCAGGCCGCCGACCGCGAAACCGTGTTCCGCCACCCGGCCACGCCCGCCGTCGCTCATTCGCTGGGGATGACCAACTTAATCACCCTGCACACCAGGGACGGGCGCCTTACCTGGCACGGCATTCCACTGCCGCTGGACGCGCCGTCCGGCCAGCGCGAGGCGCAGGCCGGGTTCCGTCCAGAGGACGTGCTTATCCTGAAGCAAGACCGCCCGCAGTCGCCGCGTCCGGACGAGGTGGTGTTGCCCGCCCGTGTGACGAGCGACGAGCATCGCGGCACGGAGCACATTCTGGGGCTGGCCGTGCGCTTTCCGGACGGCGCGCAGGAGACGCTGGAAGCCGCCATCCCGCACCCGCTATTCCGCCGTCTGCGCATTGCCCTGGGCGCGGAGCGCACGATTGCCATTCGCCACGAGGCGTTTCATGTCTTTCAAGAGCAAGACTTGCGCAGTTCCCAATAAGATTCACCACAAAGCTACAAAGGGCACGGAGAACCTCTGTGAAATCTCAAAGGCGGGCTCTGTGCCCTCGGTGTCTTCGTGGTTTACACAACCAGGTGCGTAAAAGTTCTGTCAGGAGGGATCATGCGGTTGAAGGATCGCATCGCCGTGATTACCGGCGCGAGTAAGGGCATTGGCCGCGCGCTCGCGCTGGGCTTCGCCCGCGAGGGCGCGCACGTGGTGCTCGCCGCTCGCACCGCCGCCGACCTGGAGGCCGTGGCCGACGAAGTCCGCGCGTTAGAGCGTGAGGCGCTCTCCGTCCCCACGGACGTGACGGACGAAACGCAGGTCAAGGCGCTGATCGCTGCTGCGCTCAACCGCTTCGGGCGCATCGACGTGCTGGTGAACAACGCCGGTGCAGGCGCGTTCCGCCCGATCTACGGCACACCGCTCAAAACCTGGAACTGGCTGATGGACGTCAACCTGAAAAGCACCTTTCTGTGCACCAAGCACGTCTGGAAGCCGATGCGCGCACAGGGCGGGGGGAGCATCGTGAACATCGCCTCGCTCTCCGGCACGCGCGCCTACCCAATGTACGGCGCTTACTCCGCGAGCAAGTGGGGGCAAATCGGCTTCACGAAGACCGCTGCCGAGGAAGGCAAGCCGTACGGCATCCGCGTGAACGCCGTCGCGCCGGGCAAGGTGGACACCCCAATGCGTGCCAACGTGGCCGAGGACAAGGAGAAAATGCTCAAAGCGGAGGACTGCGTCGGCGTGGTGGTCTTCTTGGCGAGCGACGAAGCGCGGTACATCACTGGCCAGGTGATTGAAATCGAGTGGTTTGGTTGAGGGTGATCCCCCACAAGGAGGTCAACATGCCTGTCATCGAACTCCCCACCGGCATCCCCCAGCACTACCTTGACCCGAACCCGGAAGGCGAAACAGCCGTCCTGCTGCTCCACGGCCTGGGCGCCACCGGCGAATCCTGGCAACCGCAGTTCCCTGCGTTGATCGAGGCCGGCTTTCGCCCGATCGCCGTGGACGCGCGCGGCTTCGGCCAGACACCCAACCCCGACCGCCGCTGGTCACAGGTGCAGGTGGCGCGCGACATGGACGCGCTGCTCGCCGCGCTGGACATCCCCTCCGCGCACGCGGTCGGCATCTCGATGGGCGGCACACTGGCGTTGCAACTGGCGCTCGACTTCCCCCGGCGCGTGCAGCGGCTGGTGCTGGTGAACACTTTCGCCCGCCTGAAACCCACCAGTCCCTTCGGCTGGCTGTACTTCTTCTATCGCTACCTGCTGGTGCGCTTCGTCAGCCTGGAGACCCAGGCAAAACTGGTCGCCGGGCGCACCTTCCCCAAAGCAGAGCACGAAGACCTGCGCCAGATGCTGATCGAACAAATCCGCCAAGCCGATCCGCGCTCCTACCGCGCCGCCATGCTCACCTTAGCCACCTTTGACGTGCTTGACTGGCTGCCTACCGTACAGGCGCCCACGCTGGTGGTCACCGGCGACCAGGACACCACCGTGCCGCCGCCCGCTCAGCGCCACCTGGTCGAAGGCATCCCCAACGCCCGACAGGTGGTCATCCAGGGCGCCGGCCACGCGGTGACCGCCGACTCGCCGGGCGAGTTCAACCGCGTGCTGCTGGAGTTCCTGACCGACCAGACCAATTAGACCAATCAGACCAATCAGACCAAATCAGAACTCCCGCGTCCAGGCCTTCAGCCCGCTGAAGGGGAAGAAGGCCATCGGTGCGGCCACCCCGATGTTGATGCCGATGTTGCCCGCCTGAGCTTCATAGCGAAACCGGCGCGCCGCCGCGCCGCTGCTGGTGAACAGGCAGGCCATATTGCCGTAACGATGGCTGTTGATCAGCTCGATCGCTTCGTCCAGCGTGTCCACGTGCATCAGCCCCAGCACAGGCCCGAAGATCTCGGTGCGAAAGACCTCGCCGTCGCGCGGAACGCCGTCCAGGATGGTGGGTCGCAGGAAGTTGCCGCGCTCGTAGCCCGGCACCACCGCATCGCGCCCTTCCACCAGGATGCGCGCCCCTTCGTCCACGCCTTTTTGAATCAGGCCAGCGATGCGCTCCCGGGATTGCAAGGTGATCACCGGCCCCATCTGCACCCCCTCTTCCAGGCCGTACTACCCAACGTGCAGGCCCGTTACGCCGCCGAACGGCTGGATGCCATCGAGTACATACGTATCTACGACGGCATCCAGCCGCCTTCGCCAGACGACGTGCGCTTCACTTACGCCGTCCCCACCATCCTGGACGAACTGACCGAATCGCCGATGGTGTACCGCGACGGAGAGTTCATCGCCTGCGAGCCGCTCTCCGAGTTCGAGGATTACTGGTTCACTCAACCGCTGGGGTTGCTGCCCATGCACCTCTCGCTGCACTCCGAAGTCGCCACGCTACCACGTTCCTTCCAGGATAAAGGCGTGCGTGAGGTGTTCTTCAAAATCAACTACTGGGGTATGGCCCGTGAGACGGTGGAAAAAATCCGCGTGCTGGCGGACTTCGGGTTCAACAGCCGCGAGCCCGTGGAAGTGGACGGGCACCCCGTCCGTCCCCGCGACCTGCTGGTGCGCCTGCTGTCCGATTACGTTCCCCCCATCACCGATTTCCTGGCCCCACCTGCGCACCATCCGCCGCACTGGACGAAGGAGATCGTCACCGAGGTGAAGGGCATTCAGCACGGCGAAGAAGTGACCTACCGCCTGGGGACACTCACGGTCAAGGGTGCGTTGCCCACCGGCGTGGCACCAGCAATCACAGCCATCTGGCTGGCGGAAGGCCGTATCCCCGCAGGGGTACACCCGCCGGAGCAGGTCATCGATCCCATACCCTTCTTCAAGGAACTGGAAACGCGCGACATCGTCACCCGCGTTACGGTGACTCGAAAAGTTCAGTGACTCCCCCAACCCCGCAGCCTGTCTCATACCCCATGACCGGCAAATGAAACCTTTGGGGCGTCGGTATACCCGACGCCCCGGTTCTCATTCCCGATCCAGCCACAATTCACGATATTGACGCTGCCAGTCGTCCAGAAAACGGACGAAAATCACCGCGCCGACCGCAGGCGCGACCCAGTTGATCAGCCCACGCAGGCCCAGCCCCCAGATCGCCGCCGGCGCGAGCAAACCGGCCAGCGCCGCGCCACGTGCCGCATGGTGCAGCAACAACACCAGGCTGAGCAACACCGCCAGCGCCACCAGCGCGCCGGGCACATGCACCGCCAGCAACCCGCCGAACGCTGTCGCCAGCCCCATCCCGCCGCGGAAGCCCGCCAGCCACGGCCAGCAGTGGC
>CAYSXA010000211.1:0-4181 GCA_964435005.1 uncultured Anaerolineaceae bacterium
AGCTTATGATGCCCGGGGATATGGTGGTTATGGTGGTCAAGGCGACTTTTCAAATAACGGAAACCGACATTACCGGTTACCTGTTTTTGATCATTCGTGCGCAGACGATGCGTGAGGTTTTGGAGCGGCTTGATCGTTTTACGGAATTGGAGGGGGGATGAGGTGAGTTATCGCCTTTTGGACGTGTTGCCTGTTGGGGTTCTACTTGTGGGGTCCGACTGGCGTATCCGGTACATCAATACCTGGTTGTGTGAACGGTTGCAACGTGAGGCGGATACGCTGGTAGGCCGTCGTTTAGTGGACGCCTTCCCCGACCTCGAAGACCGGGGATTGACGTTCCTGATGGAGCGGGCGCTGGAGGGGGGCGAGCAAATCACCCTGTCTGCGCGATTGCATCGGTATATCTTTAAGTTCCCGCCGAGCCTGGAGCGTTCCGATCTGGATTATATGCCGCAGTCGGCCACCGTCATTCCAGTGGAAGGGTTACCGGGCAAGGGCTTGCTGATCCTGGTCCAGGATGTCAGTGAGCGGGTTTTGACCGAGCGCGCCTATCTGCATCAAATCGCCCGGCTGGAGGCGCTCCAGCAGGTGAACATGGCGCTGGCCAACCTGGACCTGGACGCCTGCCTTCGCACGGTAGTGCAACAGGCGTCTCGCCTGTTTGCGGCGCAACAGGCGCTCCTGTACCTGCGCGGGCAGGGGGTCTGGGCGTATGAAGCGAAGTCGGGGCAGATCGTAACCGCCGCTACGCCGGATTCGGATAACCCCCCCGGAATCAGCTGGGTGTTGGAGCACGGTCGCTCCCTGTTGGTGCACGACATCGGTGAAGAAGAAGAGGCGTTCCAGGCTTTGAGCCCCAGGGTACGGAGCATGATGGCGGTTCCCTTGCAGTTGCATAGAGAGATGGCCGGTGTGCTGGAGGTGGGATGCGAGCGCGGCGGTGCGTACACTTCAGAAGACCTGGCTATGCTGGAGATGATGGCTACACAGGCGGCGATTGCCATCCATAATGCAGAATTGCATACCAGGGAGGTGCGCCAGCGACAAATCGCCGAGACGTTGCGCGATATCGGGGTTGCCTTGTCCACCAGCCTGGAACCTGAAGCCATTCTGGATGTGTTGCTGGATGCGACCGCCCGTGTACTGCCCTATGATGCCGCTTCGGTGATGCTGATCAAGGGAGATTATGCGTTTGTGAATCGCTGGCGTGGACACGATCGTTTTGGGCCTGCGGACTGGATACAGCATTTTCGGATTCGCGTGAGCGACTGGCCTAATCTGTTGTATATGTACGAGACACATCGTCCGAAACACATCGCCGATGTGCGCCAGGACCCAGAGTGGGTGGGTTTTAAACAGGTGTCGTATGTCCGCTCCTGGGTGGGTGCGCCTATTCTCTCACGCAGTCAGGTGTTGGGTTTTCTCTCGCTGGACAGTATCCAACCCGGTTTTTATTCAGCCAAGGACGGTGAAGTGCTGGCGGCGTTGGCTGCTCAGGTGGGGGTGGCGCTGGATAACGCCATGCTATATAAGCGCCAGGCAAAACTGGCTAGAACCGATGGATTGACCGGCTTACCCAATCGTCGTCGGTTTGATGAGGATGTGGAACGCGAGGTGTTGCGTGCCCTGCGTTTTGGGCGACCTGTCAGTTTGTTGATGGTCGACCTGGACGACTTCAAGCTGTACAACGACGCCTATGGACATCCGGCGGGAGATGAAGTGTTGCGGGCGCTGGCTCAGGTATTGCGTCAGCATCTGCGCTCGGTGGACATCCCGGCGAGGTACGGCGGAGAGGAATTCGCGGTAATTCTGCCAGAGACCGATCTGGAGCAGGCCCTGGAAGTGGCCGAACGCCTGCGTGAACATGTGGCTTTGATGCACGTGCCTTTCAACCTGAAGCAGCCGATCACGGTTTCTATCGGCGTGGCCACGCTGCCGCGTCACGCCATGAAACCAGAGACGCTGGTCGAAGCGGCAGATCAGGCGCTGTACGCGGCCAAACAGGCCGGGAAGAACCAGGTGAGACCCTATGTACCCGGGCTGAAGGTGGTGCAGGAGGAGGCGTGATTCCGGCGCCGTTGACACCAGCGTTTGCTCGGGTGTTCGGGGGGGAACCTGCGTGGGTTGTCCGTTCGCCGGGTCGGGTGAACCTGATCGGTGAGCATACGGATTACAACCAGGGATATGTCCTGCCGATGGCGATCGACCGTGCCATCTGGCTGGCGCTGTGCCCGCGCCCGGACGGTTGGGTGCGGGTGATCTCATTACAGCAGGAGGGCGAGGTCGGTCTATCGTTGCGCACGCTGAATGGGGATGGCTTGCCGGCATGGGGACGCTACCTGCGCGGAGTGGCGTTGGCGTTACGCGAAGCGGGATATCCGTTGCCGGGCTGGGAAGGGGTGATCTGGAGCGACCTGCCCGTGGGCGCCGGGCTGTCTTCCTCGGCGGCGTTGGAAATGGCCGTGATGCGCGCGTTCTCCCTGGCCGCCGGCTGGGCGTGGGATCCGCTACGCGTGGCGCGACTGGGGCAACGGGCGGAGTGGCTGGGTGTTGGTGTGGCCTGTGGCCTGATGGATCAGTTGACTGTGGCCGCCGGACGCGCCGGGCACGCGCTGTGGATCGATTGCCGGATGTACGAGACCGTCCCTGTGCCCTTGCCGGATGAGATGCGCGTGCTGGTGCTGGACACCGGCACGCGGCGGGACTTGCAAGCGGGTGAGTACAACCGCCGGCGAGCTGCCTGCGAGCGCGCAGCCGCGCGCCTTGGTGTATCGGCGCTGCGGGACGTGGAGTGGGAAACCTTTTTGCAACGCGCCGGTGAGCTACCGGAAGAGGAACGCCGTCGCGCGCGGCATGTGATCCGGGAAAATCAACGTGTGTTGCAAGCGGTGGCAGCGCTTCGGGCTGGTAACCTGGTGCATTTTGGCGCGTTGCTCAACGCGTCCCATGCCAGCCTGCGAGATGATTTCGAGGTCTCTACGCCGGCGCTGGACGCGATCGTGGCGACAGCGCAGGCGCACCCGGCCTGTTACGGCGCCCGACTGACGGGCGCTGGCTTTGGGGGCTGCGCGGTGGCTGTAGTGGAGGAAGGGGGCATCGGAGCCTTCATTGATGCAGTCACGCAGGAATACCAGGCGCGCACTGGTTTGGATGCTGCGGTGTACCTTTGTCGGGCATCGAATGGGGTGGAAGTCGTAGGGGAGTAGCGTCGGCGGTTACGCCTGGGCCGGCGCGTTGCGTCTTGAGAGCGACCGGGCCAGGCGGATGGTTCCCAGGTGGATGTCCACGATATCGTCGAGGTATTTCGCGTAGCCACCACCCATAACCACCACCACAGGCACTTGCTCACGCCGACAATAAGTAAACACCATACAGTCGCGCACGGCCAGACCGGCCTTGGTCAACGCCAGCCGCCCCAGGCGGTCGCTGTGGTAAGGATCCGCACCAGCCAGGTAGAAGGCCAGAGTGGGGTAGCAGGCGCGAAAAGCGCGGTCGAGTGCTTCCTTGAGTGCATGCAGGTATTCCTCATCGCCGGTGCCGTCCGGCAGCGGAACGTCCAGGTCGGAGGCTGCTTTGCGAAACGGAAAGTTGTTCGCGCCGTGCAGAGAGAGGGTGAAAGCGTGTGGGTCGTCGCGCAGGATGGACGCGGTGCCGTTTCCCTGATGCACGTCCAGGTCAATGATCAGCGCACAGCCCAGCTTCCCTTCATGAGTCAGGGCCCGGACAGCGATGGCCACATCGTTGAACAGGCAAAAGCCCTCGCCGTGGTCGGTGCTGGCGTGGTGGGTGCCGCCAGCCAGGTTGATCCCCACACCTTCGACCAGGGCGGCGCGGGCAGCAGCCAGCGTGGCTCCAGCCGAGCGCCGTGAGCGCTCCACGAGTTGCGGCGACCAGGGAAACCCGATACGGCGGATCTCCTGCGGCGTGAGCGTGCCGGTGACCACGCGGTGCAGGTAATCCGCGTCGTGTGCACGCAGGATGTCCGCATCCGACGCTGGTGGGGCAATGTGGATCTCGTCGGGGCGCAGCACGCCTTCGGCGAGGGCGCGTTCCCGCAGGCGACGGTACTTCGCTATGGGGAAACGGTGTCCCTTGGGCAGGGGGAAGGTGTAAATGTCGGAGTAAACGGCCTTCATGCCCGGAACAGCAGCCCGGCAGCGAACGCCAGGCTGAAGAGCAGT
>CAYSXA010000212.1:0-4172 GCA_964435005.1 uncultured Anaerolineaceae bacterium
GGAGGAGCGGATGGGGAACGTTGACGATGTTCTTGACTTTGTGATACAATGCGCCAACCATGAGCCAGAAACCGACTTCCGACCGCCGACAATACGTGTTCAACCTGAGTATGGCGGCCATCGCCGGTCAGGTGGGGTGTTTGACCCTGATTGTCGTCATCCTGGCGTTGCTGATCGGTTTGTGGTTGGATAATCAGTTTCAGACCAAACCCCTGTTCACGTTGATTGCGTTGATCGGCTCCGTGCCGGTCACATTAAGTTTGATGTTTTGGGTGGTGCGGAAGGCCACGTCGAAGATCGTGCCGACCGACGCTGCCGAGACTGAACCCAAGCAGGAGGAAGCCGAACGTGGAAAAGACGAGTAAATGGCGCTGGGGCGTGCACCGCTGGTTCGTGCTGCTGTTCATCGTGCTGGGGGTATTCGCTGCGCGCGCGTACCCGCCCATCCAGCCGCATGTGCAGTTGCCGGCGGAAAAGGTACTCGCAGAGCCGCTGTTCACGCTGCCGGTCATCGGTGAGTTCTACCTGACTAACACGCTGGTCGCCACAATCATCGTGGATGTGTTGCTGATCCTGATGGCGCTGGCGGTACGCAAGGCCGTGAAGAGCGGTGAACTGGTGCCGCGCGGCCTGGCCGGTGCGGTAGAAGCGCTGCTGGAAGCGCTGTACAACCTGACGGAAGGCACGGCGGGCAAGTGGGCGAAGACCATCTTCCCCTACTTTGCCACCATCACCCTGATGGTGCTGGTCGCTAACTGGATGGAACTCATCCCCGGTGTGGACAGCATCGGTTGGCTGGAGCACTCGGCGCACGGCTACGCTGCCAACGGCCCGTTCCTGATCAAGGAAGCTGTGGAGCACGGTCAGGAAGGCTTTGTGGTGGTGCCGTGGGTGCGCGTGGTATCCACCGACCTGAACTTCACCGTGGCGCTGGCGCTGATCTCGGTCTTCATGACGCAGGTGATTGGCGTGCGCGCGCTGGGTGGCGCGTACTTCCACAAATTCTGGAACACGTCCACCCTGTTCTCCAAGCCGATTTTCGGCGTGATCGACTTCGCCGTCGGTTTGCTGGAGACGGTCTCCGAGTTCTCGAAGATCCTCTCGTTCTCCTTCCGGTTGTTCGGGAACATCTTTGCTGGCTCGGTGCTGCTGTTCGTGATCGGTACGCTGGTGCCGGTCTTTGCGCAGTCCATCTTCTTGTTGCTGGAGTTCTTCGTGGGGCTGATCCAGGCCATCGTGTTCGGTATGCTGACCATGGTGTTCATGTCGCAGGCCGTGCAGGGGCATGGGGAGCACCATGAAGAGGCGGCTCATGCCTAGTTCATCAACGAGTGGTCATCCACTGATAAGAAACTCTACAAACGGAGGTCGAGGATACTACGATGGAAGGTAACATTGTTGCTGCTGCCAAATTGATTGGTGCGGGTCTGGCGATGATTGGCGCGATCGGCGCTGGCGCGGGCATCGGTATTGTGACCAGCGGTGCGGTACAGGCCATGGGCCGCAACCCGGATGCCACGGGCACGATCCAGACCAACATGATCCTGGGCATTGCGTTCGCCGAAGCAGTCGCGATTTACTGCTTGGTGGTGGCCCTGCTGATCCTGTTCGTGTTCTAGGCCGAGGAGGTATACCTTGGAAGCACTGGGAATCAACCTGGGCTATTTGCTGGTCCAGATCCTGAACTTCGGGATCATGTTTGTCGTCCTCAAGAAATGGGTGTATGAGCCCATCTTGGGGTTGTTGGAGAAACGGCGCGAGACGATCGCACAAGGGTTGGAGGATGCCCGGGTGGCGGCGGAAGCGCGTGCTAACGCGGAGAAAGAAGCGGAGAAGATCATCGCCGAGGCGCAGGCCAAGGCCAGCCAGATCGTGCGTGAGGCGACCGAGCGCGCCGAAGCCGCCGCCCGCGAGGTCAAGGCGGAAGCCGACGCCGAAGCGGCGAAAGCCCGCGAGGCTGCACTGGCCGAGGTGGAAGCCGAGCGCAACCGCATTCTGGGCGACCTGCGCAGCCAGGTGGCGGCGCTGGCGATGGCTGCGGCGCAGAAACTGGTCGGCGAGGCGCTCGACGAGCAGCGCCAGCGTGCCCTGATCGCTGAGTTCTTCTCCGGCGTGAAGGAAGGCAAAGTGGTCATCCTGGACGAGGCCGAGGGCCTGACCGGCCAGGCTGCCGAGGTGGTCAGCGCATTGCCGCTGACCGAGGAAGAGCAGGAAGCGGTCAAGCGCGACGTGCTCGCCAAAATCGGCGCGGATGCCATCGTGACCTTCCGTGTGGACCCGTCCATCCTGGGCGGTCTGGTGATCCGCGTGGGCGATAAGGTGATCGACGGGTCGGTGGCTGGCAAGTTCGAGGAACTGCGCCAGAGCCTGCGCTGATCTCGTTTTTTCCATTGAACGCCAAAGACGCCTGCTGGCTTGCCAGGGGCGTCTTTTTCTTCCTAATTGTAGGACAACTGTTCCACAGTTATCCTACAATTGGGTGGCCTTTCACAACCGCGTGATCTGCGCTTGTTCACCTTTCCTGGGATAACACGATGAATCCAATAACTGCTCCATCCCTTGCCGGCCTGTTTGCGGCGATCCCGCTTTCCCCGCTCACCCCCGTGCCCGACGTACCCGTGCGTGGGGTGGTGCTGGATTCCCGCCAGGTGCAGCCGGGATATGTGTTCGTCGCCATTCGGGGCGGGAACACGGACGGCCATCGTTACATTCCGGACGCGGTGCGGCGCGGCGCGGCAGCGATCGTGGGCACGGATGCGCTGCGCGAGGTCGGCGCGCCCTACGTGCAGGTGAGGGACGCCCGCCGCGCGTTGGCTTACCTGGCTGCTGCGTTCCATGACTTTCCCGCCCGCGAGATGACGGTGATCGGAGTGACCGGCACGGATGGCAAGACCACCACCAGCACCATGATCTATCACATCCTGCGAGCGGCGGGCCTGCGCGCCGGGATGATCACCACCGTGGCGGCCTTCATCGGCGACCGCGCGCTGGACACCGGTTTCCACGTCACCACGCCGGAAGCGCCCGATGTGCAGCGCTACCTGGCGGAGATGGTCGCTGCCGGGCTGACCCACGTGGTGCTGGAGGCCACCTCGCACGGCCTGGCGCAGGGACGGGTGGCGGCCTGCGAATTCGACGTGGCCGTGGTGACCAACATTACCCATGAACACCTGGACTACCACGGCTCGTATGAGGGCTACTTTGCGGCCAAAGAGACGCTCTTCCGCGAGGTGATCGCCACGCCGCCGAAGGCGCACGGGCAGTTGGGGCTGGGCGTGCTCAACCGTGACGATCGCAGTTTTGACCGGTTGAACGCGCTCCCGTTGCCGCGCAGGATTGCGTATGGACGGCATCCGGAGGCCGATGTCCGCGCGGTGGACGTGCAGCACACACCGCAGGGAATCGCCTTCCGCGTGGTGGGGCAGGGGCTGGATTTTGCGGTACAGTGTCCGCTGCTTGGAGCATACAACGTGTCGAACGCGCTGGCGGCGGTAGCGCTCACCGTGGCCGGGATGGGATTGCCGGTCGAGGCGGCGCAGCAGGGGCTGGCCTCGCTGCCGCAGGTGCCGGGGCGCATGGAGCGCATCGAGATGGGGCAGCCTTTCCTGGCGATTGTGGACTTCGCTCACACACCGAACGCACTGGCGCAGGCGCTCCGTACCGCCCGCGAACTGACCACTGGGCGGGTGATCGCCGTCTTCGGGAGCGCCGGCCTGCGCGACCGCGCCAAGCGGCGCATGATGGCCGAGGTCTCGGCGGAACTGGCCGACCTCACTGTGCTCACCGCTGAAGATCCGCGGACCGAATCACTGGACGACATCCTGGCCGAGATGGCCGCCGGGGCACAGATGAAGGGCGGCGTGGAAGGGGAGACCTTCTGGCGCGTGCCGGATCGCGGCGAGGCGATCCGCTTTGCCGTGGGGCTGGCCCGGCCGGGCGACTTGGTGATCGCCTGCGGCAAGGGGCACGAGCAATCTATGTGCTTCGGGACGGTGGAGTACCCCTGGGACGACCGCACCGCCATGCGCGCCGCGCTGGCCGACCTGCTCGGCGTGGATGGCCCGCCGATGCCGCGTTTGCCGACTTCTCCTCCCTCCCAATCTTCCTCCCGAGGGGGGAGGAGGTAACTTCCTCCCCCGCTGGGAGAGGGGCTGGGGGTGAGGGTGCAGGGT
>CAYSXA010000213.1:0-4127 GCA_964435005.1 uncultured Anaerolineaceae bacterium
GGGCGTTCGAAAAAGACCGCTGCGTCTGGCGCGGGTGGGTGCTTTGCGCCAATCTGGTCGCGGAGTTCCTGGTTCATGGCGGTGTCATGGGTGAAATGAGTTCAACAACAGACGGATGGTGCGATCCTGGTCATCGTTGTCGGGCGCGATGCGGCCTACCACGTAAGGCGGCGGAGCAATCAGCCGATGCGGCGCCTGGATGCCCACGATAAAGACGTAATCCTGCGCAGCGGCAAGCACGCGCGGGTCGTCCGCGCCGTTGCCGAAAGGCAGGATGAGAGAAACCGGGCAGCGCCCCACGCCTTCGCAGATGTGGCGATAGGACTCCTGTACCTGGCGTTGAAGTTCCTCGCCCTTCAGGGCGGGTAGGTTGTAGTGATCCAGCGTGTGGCTGGCGATTTCCACGCCCTGGGCGTCAAGCGCGCGCAGGTAATCCCAGATCGCCGGGTTTTGCGGCTCGTGCCCGGCCACCACGCCCACGGTGAGCGTCAGGTCGCGATCGGTGAACGCGCGGATGATCTCCTTGAAGACCGGACGCAGCCAGTCCGTGCCCAGATCGTCCAGGGTGATCAGCACGGCGTCCGTGGGCGGACAGCGCCCGCTTTGCAGGTCGGCGAGCACGTCGCGGTAGGTGATGGTGCGCAGCCCGTGGTGCAGGATGGCCTCAGCCAGTGCGCGGGCACGTTCTGCGCCGAAGGCGGAGTGTAGCATCAGTGAGGGCGGCAATGGGCAATCTGGCGGCAGGGTGGGCGTGAGGGTGGGCTGTGGCGTGGGGGTGTGCGTTGGCGGAGGAGGCGTGGGTGGCGTGGTGGGTGTCGCAGTGGTAATGGGGCTGGGGGCGACGGAGGTCGGCACGCGGGTAGGCATGACCGCTGCCGGCGCGGGCACGATGGCTGGCGCGCAGGCGACTGTCAGGAGGAGTATCCACGCCCAGTGCAAGTAGCGCAGCCGCGACGCGCCGGAGGGGGCTTTCGCTGGAGGTATCCGCTCAGGCATGCGCTTGCTCCAGCAGGTGGTTCAGGATAGCGAGCGTTTCGGCGCGCGCGCCTATGCCTTCGGGCCCGCCCGGCCCGGTGCAGGAGGGACAGCCGTCCGAACAGTCGCAGTGGCGCACGCGCTCGCGTGCCATGGCCAGTAGCGCTGCGTGCTGCTCGAACAGGCGAGGCGCGAAGCCTACGCCGCCCGGCACGGTTTCGTGAATCACCACGGAGGGTTGGCCTCCACCGAGCGGGGAGTTCGGGTCGGCGTGCACGCCCAGGTCGGCCACGTCGCACATCAGCAGCAGCGGGGCGAGGTGGTGCAGCACGTAGGCCAGCCCGCTCAGCCCGGAGCGCACGCGCACGGCGGCCTCGGCGCGTCGATGGCAGGCGCGGCACAGTGTGACCAGGTTCTCCGGGCGGTTCGCTTCGGCGGGGGAGGAGAACAGGCGGAAGGGCGTGATGTGATGCACGTCGTGGGCGCGGTCGGTCTCCGGTGCACCGCAGACCTGGCAGCGGTAGCCGTCCCGTGCGCGGATGGCGTCGCGCAGGCGTGGCCAGTCTGCGCCGTAGGTGTTTGGGTCATTGCGCCACAACCCGGCGGCGCGCAGCGCCTTCACTGCCGACTCGTCCAGCGTGACCCAGAATCCCTGTGTGAGCAGCATCTCCGGCGGCAGGTCGAGCGGTTCTTCGGCCAGCACGGCGCGCGTTTCCCAGTGGATTTTCCGATAGCCGACCACCTGGGTCGTCACGCGCAGGTCGCCGTGGGCGATGATCGCCCCTGGAATCCCCTGGCGTGCGCGTTCCTGCTCCAGTTCGATGTCTGTCTGGCGGCGCGGTTCGGTGAAGTAATCCGTCTGCACGGGGAGCAGGTGTGCTTCGTCCTGCTCCAGGTCGAGCCTGGTCACGCGGAAGGTCTCGCCCTGGTGCAGGTAAATTGCGCCGGGGTGCACCATCCAGAAGGCGGAAGGGCGATCCACCTCGCCGATCACGCGCCGACCGTCCGGAGTTTCGGCAACCAGCACCACGCGTTGGGCGGATGTCGAGCGCAACGAAACGGATGAAGCCGGCGCGCCGCCTTCGATGTAAAACGTGCGGCCTTCGCGTTCGTCGAGCGAGCCGGCCTCAATCAGATAGGCCAGCAGTGCCTGGAGCGCGTTCGCCGGCAGACGGCCGAAGCCCTCGCCGTCCCGGAAGGGCAGTTCGTAGGCCGCGCAGCGCAGGTGGTCGAGCAGGATGAGCAGGTTGTCCGGGTGAATCAGCGCCTGCTCCGGCGGCTGGTCGAGCAGATATGCCGGGTGGCGGACAAGATACTGGTCGATGGGCGCGGCGGAGGCGATGAACGCCGCCAGCGCGGGGCGCGTGCCGCGTCCGGCGCGCCCCATTTGCTGGCGGGTGGCGGCAAGCGAGCCGGGGTAGCCGACCAGCAGCGCGGCATCCAGCCCGCCGATGTCCACGCCGAGTTCGAGTGCGTTCGTCGCCACCACGGCGCGCACTGCGCCGGATCGCAGCCCGGCCTCAATCGCGCGCCGCTCCTGCGGCAGGTAGCCGCTGCGGTAGCCGCGCACGCGCTCCCGATCGCCGGCCCGTTCGCGCAGCGCAGTGAGCGTGAGTTCCACGCCGCGCCGGGAACGCTCGAAGATCACGGTCTGCACACCGTGGCCGGTCAGGTCGTCCGCCAGACGCACCGCTTCCGTGTGGGGGCTGGCGCGCAGGCCGAGGTCGGGGTTGACCAGCGGTGGGTTGTACAGCAGCACGTGCCGCTCGCCGCGCGGCGCGCCGTTTTCCGTGATGACCGTTACCCAGTCCTCGACCAGTTGCTCGGCCAGTTCGCGTGGGTTGGCGATGGTCGCTGAGGCGAGCAGGAACTGCGGCGCAGCGCCGTAGTGCGCGGTGACCCGACGCAGTCGCCGCAGCACGTTGGCGACGTGTGACCCGAACACGCCGCGATAGGCGTGCATTTCGTCAATCACCACAAAACGCAGGCCGGCGAAGAAGGGCATCCAGTCGGGGTGGCGCGGCAGGATGCCGGCGTGCAGCATGTCGGGGTTAGTGAGCAGCAGCCGCGCCTGGCGGCGGATGGCCGGGCGGCGATGGGATGGGGTATCGCCGTCGTAAGAGGCCAGTGCCGCGCCCTCGGACGGCGGCCAGAGCGCGCGCAGTTTGTTTTCCTGGTCGTGCGCCAGCGCTTTGGTGGGGAAGAGGTACAGCGCGCGCGCCTGCGGGTCGTTCAGCAGTTGGTGCAGCACCGGCAGGTGATAGGCCAGCGACTTGCCGCTGGCGGTCGGTGTGACCAGCGCCAGATGCGATCCCTGTCGGGCGATTTCCCAGGCGTGCGCCTGATGGCTGTATAACTGCGAGATGCCCGCACGCTGCAACGCCGCGCGCAAGGCCGGGTGCAGGTCTTCGGGCAGCGGCACGGTTCGCGCCGGGCGCGGGGGCAGGGTGACGTGGTGGGCAATGTTCGGCGCGATGGTCGGGTCGTGTTGCCAGCGGGCGAGCAGGGAGGGGATGGCGGCGGACGCTTCGCTCATCATGCCCGCCATTGTAGCACGAAAAGCGGCTACAGCAGCCGCCGGATGGCGGCTTCGGCGTCGTGGATCACCGGGCCGTGGCCAGGGCACAGGATGCGCGGCTTCAGCCCGGCCTGACGGCGGGCGGATTGAACGGCCAGCGCCTCGTCCCAGGTGTTCATGCCGCTGGAAATCTGCAGGCGCCCACGGAAAGCGCGAAACGAGTCGCCGACGAACAGCACCCCCTGCTCAGGCAGGAAGAACGACAGATGCCCTGGTGTGTGGCCGGGCGTGGCAATCACTTGCAATCCGCCGAGGATGGGCAGCGTTTGCCCGTCGGTGAGGTGGCCATCCACGGATTGCGGCGAGAAGCGGAAGAAGCGCGCGCTGATCGCCAGCAACGGGCGCATCCAGGCAGGAGCTTTGAGCGGGCGCGAGGAATCGCCGCGTGCGAGGGCAGCGGCTTCGGTGGGGGCGGCGAATACCTGCGCGCCGGAAGCCGCCCGCAGCACGGCCAGCCCGCCCACGTGATCCCCGTCGGTATGCGTGATCAGGATGCGCTTCAGGTCGCTCGGGGCGAAACCCAGGCCGCGGAGATAGGCCAGGATGTGCTGCGCGCGGTGTGGCCGGTCGGTGT
>CAYSXA010000214.1:0-4109 GCA_964435005.1 uncultured Anaerolineaceae bacterium
CTGATAATTGCTGGGCCGGACTATCGCCCAAACTTCCCCGCAGACTACACCCCCGACGCCTGACCTCCCCCCCTCAACCACACAGACAATCGAATACACAGACAACCGGAGGAACCATGCTTACCACAGACAGCGAGGTGGTCGTCAAAGCGCTGCCTCTACTCAAACACAGACGGACGGTGACCTTTCCGGTTGAGCAGTTCCCATGCCCTGTTTGTGGCGGGCAATCCCCGATGCGAGATACCTGCTACCTGTGCAGCGGGCATGGCGACCTGATTGCGTTCCTGCGCGCGATAGGCTTCACCCAGGATGATTTGGTGGACTTGCACACCTTCTGCGACACCCGCTGGCGCCGGAGCGTTTTGAAGGGGCAGCTCAACGACCGGATCATCGGAGCGGCCACCTGGTCGCTCTGGCCAGGGGGGAACCTCAACCCGTTTGCCGTCCACTACTGCCTGCACCTGTACCAGGGGTGGATCGAACCGCACGAGGACAACCTTGCCATCGTGCGGTTGGGATTGCGCTACGTGGTATGGCGTGCCCTGAGCTTCGGGTTTGACGAGGATGACGGCCCCTTCGACGCTTGCGTCACAGCCTGGGAGCCGTTGAGCACGGCGCCCTTTGCCTCTCTCAAAGAGGCGCGGGCGTTCGTAGCTCGGCTCTAAGTCCTCCTTGTGGTCAGGGGGCGGTCAGCCAATGGCCGCCCCCCATCCCCATCACACAGACACACAGAAAGGAAACCCATCATGCAACACCGACTGCACTTCCTGCTGTTGGCCGTGGCCGTGTTGCTGGCCGCGTGCGCTCCCTTCCCGGCCACGCCTGACCTGGCGGGGGATCTGACCCGAACGGCGCCCACCCCGACGCCGAAAGGTGGCCTGATGGTCGCCTTCAACCAGATCACGGTGGTCACGGTCTTCAACCTGACGCCAGCGCAAGCCGTAGCTTGGCGGCAAGCGGGTTGGGAAATCGTGAACGACGGGATGGGAGGAGGCTTCGATTGTAACCTGCACCAGGTCGGCCCGTCCACCTGGGAAGGCAAATGCGATCAGCCAGCCCGTATTCCCTACGCTGGCGGGTACATTGTGTTTTTCATCCACACCACGACCCTCACGGGGTACGCCTTCACCTCCGGCCTGATTGAGGACGGGAAAGTCATCAATCAGTTCAGCCGGACGGTGGACTTGCAGCCGCAACAGGCCCAGCAACCGTAACGACTGCTCACTTTCGTCCCGAAGGCAACTTCGGGGCGAAGGCGAACAGCCGTTTTTTTGGTGATTACGTCCTTCGGGACGTTCACGACCCGTTTCCCTGCACGTTTGTAGCAAATCTCACACAGACCACACAGACAAGGAGGACTGAATGAGCATTACCATCCGCAACGAGTCGATCTCCGTCTTGCTACGGGGATATGCGGTCACCACCAACGGGTTGGTGGTGTGGATGGAGTTTCCCCCGCAGCACCCCAAGGCCGTCGGCGCGATCCGCGCTCAGATGGTCAACGGTCGGCGGGTTTATCTGCACCTCTCGGATAGCGAGCAGGGCGTCAACAAACCCGTGTACGGCCTGGGGCGAGGGTATCTCACCCTGACCGCCGACGCGCCTGCCCTGGCAGTGGGTCACGGGGCACGCGCGGAACTGGTGCGCCTGATCGCGCCGGAAGCCGTGCGCCCGGATGACCCGCTGGGCGAGGACTTCTACGTGCTGACCTGGCCGGGCATGGACGCAGCTACCGCGTTGGCCGCCATGCTGGAGAATTACTCATTCCTTCCGGTACGGATTGAATGGGGAGCGTATCTCCTGCAGGCGGCGCTGGACGGTGGCTACGCCGAGCCGCTCATCACGGGCGGTGCAGCCCCCACAGGTTACGCCATCGAAGGCGGCTCACCCTGGGAAGACATCATCTCCCAGGGCGTCCGTAAAGGAGTCATCTCGCTGACGGACTGACCACCGAACAGACAACCAAACTTCCAACCAAGACCCCGGTCGGGGGCACACTTCAAGCCCCCGATCGGGGGAGTGGTGTGCCTCCGGCCCATAGACCACAGGAGGCACACCATGCGACTGGAAGGACAGACCAAGTTGGGGTACTACCCTACCCCTCTGAGCCAGGTGGACTTGATCGCCACCTGGTTGCAGTTTGACCGTGGCGGCGAGGTGAAGACGCGCTTGCTTGACCCCTGCGCGGGGAAGGGCGAGGCGCTGGCGCACCTGGCCGCGCTCACGGATACCGACACCGAAACCTTCGGTATCGAGCTCTCCGACACGCGGGCGCAGGCAGCCGAGCAGGTGCTCGACCACGTGATCAACGCGGCCTTCGAGCACGCGGTGCTCACCGAGGAGACCTTCTCGCTTATCTTCCTGAACCCGCCCTACGACGGCGAGACCATGACCGGCGGCGGGAAGCGTTTGGAATACGTCTTCCTGAAGAACGCCACGCCCTTGCTGGTGCGCAGCGGCGTGCTGGTCTACATCATCCCGGAAACGCGGGTGGACGAGGACGTCGCCCGCCTGTTGGTGGGATGGTACGAAGACCTGCGTATCTTCCGCTTCACCCCGGACGAATACAAGGTGTTCAAGCAGGTGGTGATTTTCGGGAAACGCCGCCAGGCGTATCAGCAACCGGCAAAGGCTGATGTGGAAGACATCCTCCACTGGCGGCAAGGCCAGGTGGTGGTGGACTGGTTCCTGACCAAGGACGAAAAAGGGAACCGGGTCATCCACCGGTTGACCGAACCGCTGCCGGACTTGCGGACCGGGCAGGGTGAATACCGCGTGCCGCTCTCGCCCAAACGTGGGCGGCGCGGACGGACGTTCCGCTTCAAGTACGCGCCCGTCACGGTAGAAGACTACCTGCGGGCGGCGGACGAAGCGGCCCAGCGCCTGGAGCACAGCCACGAATGGCGTGACTTCATTCCCCAGGTGGAGATGAAGGCCATCCATCCCGTGATTCGCCCGAAGGCCGGGCACATCGCCATGCAGGTGTCGGGCGGCTTGCTCGGTACAAACCAGGTGGCTGATGAGCACGGGAGACCGTTGCTCATCAAGGGCGGCCTGGAGAAGTACTGGGTGCAGGTAGAGGACGATGGCACGGAAGCGGAAGCCGAGGCCCCGGACGACGGCAAGCCGTTGTTTCGAGTGAAACTCGAGGAACGCTCGCGCCCCATCCTCTACACCCTGGACGCCGACGGCACGCTGGTCACGGTGCGCGATCCCGACCGGATCAGCGCCATCCTGCGCGACCACGTGGAACAGATCGCCGAGCGCATGCTCACCCGCAACACCCCGCGCTACGACTACGATCCGGCGGATTGGGAGTGGGCGGTCATGCAGCCGCTCTCGCCCCACCGCTATCTGCCAGGGCGCAAAGAGACCGGGCTGACCGAGCCGCAAAAGCACTACGCGATTGCGACCGGTCGCCTGCTCACGGCGCTCAAAGCAGGGATCATCAACGCGGAGATGGGGGCGGGCAAGACTACCATGAGCCTGGCTGTGGCGGAGTACCTTCGCGCGGCCTTGCGGCGGAACGGTTCACGCCGCTCGCCGTACCCTGGCCTGGTGGTCGGGCCGGGGATCGTCACGGGTGACGAGAACTGGCCGAAAGAGGTGCGCGAGGTGATCCCCGGCGCGAAGGCGGTGGTCATCGAGGCCGCGGTCAACCCGCTGCCCAAGCCTGCGAAGGTCATTGACTGGCTGCGGGAATGGGCGGATGAGTACGGCTACGGCCTGGGCGTCTCCAAAGTCGAGGAGAACGCCCTGGCGGGTGCGAATGCTCAGGAAGTCTTCCAGACCATCGAGCGTTGGGCGGAGCGAGACCGCTTCCCGTTGCCCGACGAGGTGCGCCGTGCGCTGTGGCACACCTTGAAGGCAGCAGAAGCCAATCCACCCAAGCGCCGCGCAAACGTCAAAGCGCCCAACCTGCTGGACGCCCGCGTGGGCGGGTTCCTGTGGCTGGGCACGCCAATGGTGCGCGACCGCAACCACGAGGGGGCGGTCACCCGCCGCTACAGCCTGGTGCGGTTCATCCGGGACTACCAGGCTGGGCGGCTGCCGGAGCGCAGTTTTGCGGTCATGTCCTTCGAGACCGCGAAACTGGGTGCGGGGCGCGT
>CAYSXA010000215.1:0-4107 GCA_964435005.1 uncultured Anaerolineaceae bacterium
CCCCCATGGCTTACCCCGCCATGCCCTTCCGCCTGACTTTTCGAACCCCCTGCGCGTTCTGGGAGTGTTGTTGAACGAACTGCTCTCCCTGGGGGAAACGCCGTTGCTGCTGGTGCTGGATGACGTGCACACCATCCGCGAGCCACTGGTCTTTCAGGGGTTGGAGTATTTGCTGGAGCACTGTCCGCCTGCGTTTCACCTGGTGATTGCCACGCGCTACGACCCGCCGTTGCGGCTGGCGCGGTTGCGCACCTATGGACATCTGGCCGAGTTCCGCCTGCCACGCCTGCGCTTCCAACCCCAGGAGGCGCAGGCGTTGTTCAATGAGTGTCTGCATCTGCAACTGGACGCCGCCGACCTGGAGCGCCTGCAGGCGCGCACCGGAGGCTGGGCTGCCGGGCTGAGGCTGCTGGCGCTCTCGCTGGAGCGCCTGCCGCCCGGTACGGCGCGCAGCGCGTTCCTCTCCCGTCTGGAGGGCGGCGATCGGTTGCTGTTCGACTTCCTGGCCGAGGAGGTGCTTCGCCAGCAGGAGCCGCACATCCGCGCCTTTTTACTGGAGACCGCGATCCTCTCTACGCTGACGCCAGCCCTCTGCCGGGCGGTCACGGGGCGGGCGGATGCCGCCGAACTGCTGGACACGCTCTACCGCCGCAATCTGTTTCTCTCAGCAATAGAGCCTGTGTCCTCGCCGGGGGCTCAGCCAACGTACCGCTACCACGATTTGTTCGCCGCTTTCCTGCGCACACAACTGGCGCAACAGGGCATCGAGAGGTTGCGCGAACTGCACCGCCGCGCGGCGGAAGTGCACACTGAGCCTGCCGAAAGCGTCCGTCACTATCTGGCGGCGGAGATGTGGGCGGAAGCGGCGCAGGTCATTGCCCGCGTGGGGAGGCCGTTGCTTGCCCTGGCCGGTGAACAGGTGCGTCGCTGGGTGCTGGCCTTTCCCGAAGCCGAGCGAGCGCGTTATCCCTGGTTGGGGTATTTGCTGGGTTGTATTGCGGTGCAGCGCGGGGAATACCCCCAGGCGCAGGCGCTGCTCACGGCGGCGCTGGCCCGCTTCGAGGCGGCGGGCGATGCGACCGGCCAGGCCGAGGCGTTGCTGTACCTGGGCGCGCTGGCCAGTGGACAGCACGACCCGGCGCGCGCCATTCCCTTGCTGGAACGAGCGTTGTCCCTGCCGTTGACGCTGGAACAGCAGGTGGTGGCGCACGTCAACCTGGCCTGGGCAGCGGTGTACGGCGGGGATTGGACGCGGGTTGGCCGAGAGACTTCTGCCGCCATCCAGGGGGCGCTGGCTGCGGATTCCCCGCACGTCTATCGTACCCTGGCGCAGCAACTCCATATCGTGCTGGCTTTTGCCCCGGATGTACTCCCTGCGCTGGAGACATACTGCTGGCAAATGGTGGCGCGCTTTGGCGAGGAGCCCGGCCTGGTGCCCGCCAGCGCGCTGGTGCTGCTGAGCACGCTGGCTGTTCTGCGCGGCGAGGTGGGGGAGGCCTCGGCATTGCTCCGGCACGCCGCTCAACTCAACCAGCAGCTGGGCGGCTTCCTTTTCCTGGATGTGAACATCGATTTTTCCTCCCTGATGCTGGCCGTGGTGCAGGGGGATTATCCTGCCTTTGAGCGCTACTGGGAAGCGCACCTCGATCGCTACGAGCAGGTGCCGGGCGCGCGCGAGTGGCTGGCGACGTACCTCTTCCTGCGCGGGCGCATGCTTTGGATGCAGGGTCGCCTGGACGAAGCGCACCGGATGTTGAGCCGCATTGAGGCTGTTATCCAGCCGGACGACATTCCCGAAAATCACGCTGCACACTGGATGTTGCGCGCCATGCTGGCGATGGACGCCGGACGGTACTTCCCGGCGGAACAGGACTTGCGAAAGGCGGTGCGAATCCAGCGGCGCGCGCCTTATGCCCGTCTGTGGGGGGACGCGCGCGTGCTGCTGGCGGAACTCTGCCGCCGGCGTGGACATCTGGAGGACGCGCTCGATGTGATACAGGAAATGCTCGACGAAGCCCGGCGGCGCGGGATGCCCGGCCTGCCCCTGATGGGAGGCGAAACCGCGGTTCCTTTGCTGGAACTGGCTGTCCGGCATCAGGTCTGTCAGCCGCTGGCGGAACGATTGCTGGATGAGATACGCCCGCTGAGTGCACCTCGTCCGGTCGCGCTGCCGTCCGGGGAGCGCCTGACCACGCGTGAGGTCGAGGTGCTGCGCCTGATCGCTGGCGGAGCCAGCAATCGCGATATCGCCGAAGCGCTGGTCATCAGCGAGCGCACGGTCAAATCGCATGTGACCAGCATTTTGGGGAAACTGGGGGTGAAATCCCGCACCCAGGCGGCGGCGCGGGCGCGGGATTTACGCATTGTGTGACCATGCGGGATGCGCCAAGACGGAAACGTTTGTGGTTGCCAGGATACGATTACAGCCTGCCGGGCGCCTATTTCGTCGCCATCGTGGCCCGCGATCGGGTGATGTTATTTGGTGTCGGATTAACGAATTGCGCGGCACACCAGAGGTGTCTGTCTGGCAACGGAGGTACCACGACCGCATCATCTGCAACGAACGCGAATGGGCGCGCATCCGCGCCTACATCGAGGCCAATCCCTGGCGGTGGGGCCGGGATTGTGAGTATTTCTAAGTGTACGGGACGGTCTCAGACCGTCCCGTACACACAGATCGTACCAAAGTACGATGCGCCCTCCAGGGGCGTTTTGTATGCTGTTGGCATGAGGGTTCCCCAATCGTAAGGAGGGCATCATGTTGACAGCAGAATCAATCGATACCCGCGAAATCACCTCGCTGGGCGTCGCCGAACTGGCCGCCGGGATTCGGGAAGGCCGCTTCAGCGCCGTGGAGGTGGTCGAGGCGCACATCCGCCGTATCCAGGAGGTGAACGGCGACCTGAACGCCGTGGTCATTCCCCTGTTCGAACAGGCGCGCGCGGCGGCGCTGGAGGCCGACCGGAGGCGCGCCCGCGGCGAGCCGTTGGGGCGCCTGCACGGCGTGCCGGTCACCATCAAGGAGCAATACTGCGTGGCCGGGACGCAGGTCACGCTGGGGGCGCTCAACAAGATCGGCAATGTTTACCACGAAGAGGGGCCGCTGGTGACCAAACTGCGGCAGGAAGGCGCAATCATCCTGGGTAAGACGAACATCATCCAGACGCTGGCGAATTTCGAGAGCGACAACCGCGTCTATGGGCGTTCCAACAATCCCTGGAACCTCGACCGCACCCCCGGTGGCAGCAGCGGTGGCGAAGGGGCGATCATCGCGGCAGGCGGCTCCCCGCTTGGGCTGGCCGGAGACTACGGCGGCAGCACCCGCATTCCGGCCCATTTCTGCGGTGTGCAGGGCCTCAAGCCGACCAGTGGACGACTTTCCAACGCGGATTTCCCGCCCGACCTGCTCGCCGGCGGACAGGAAGCCGTCATCCCGCAGCCTGGCCCGATCGCCCGTACGGTGGCCGATCTGACGCTGGCGATGGAGGTTTTCGTGGAAACCTCCTTCGGCACCACCTTTGACCTGGTGCCCCCCGTCCCCTGGCGCGACCCGGCGGAGGTGGATGTGCGCGCGTTGCGCATCGGCTACTACACCGACAACGGCTACTTCCCCGCCTCGCCCGCGCTGCGTCGCGCTGTGGAGGAAGCCGCCGAAGCCCTGCGGGCGCTGGGTGCGTCGGTGGCGCCCTTCCCCCCGCCCGACGCCGCCGAAGGGGTGCGTATCTTCCTGGGGGCGGTCTCATCTGGCGGCGGGGAGGACTTCCAGCGTCTGCTGGGAGACGAGAAACCGATTCCGCAGATGCAGGGGATGCTCCGCAGCCTGGACACGCCGGCGCTGGTGATGCGCTTTCTGCCCCGCCTGATGCGCGCCCGCGGTCAGGAGTACATGGCGTACATGATGGAGTGCATGGGTGCGCGGTCGGCGGCGGACTACTGGGCGATCGTGGAGGCGCGTTCGGTCTACCGGGATCGGTTCGTGCGTTCGCTGGAGGAGGGCGGCTTTGATGCGATTCTGTGTCCCCCCTGTGCCCTGCCTGCCATTACGCACGGCGCCAGCGGCGACCTCTTCCCGGCGATGACCTACGGGCTGGTCTATAACGTGATCGG
>CAYSXA010000216.1:0-3958 GCA_964435005.1 uncultured Anaerolineaceae bacterium
AGAACTCAGGCCTGACCACACGAAATGAATTTACACCACTTGACAAGACGCTAACATAAACCGGGTGGCGTGACGTTTGGTCAGTACTTTGCGGGGGCCGAACCTAACGTGATTGTGATCACGGATTGGGTATGGAAAATGGCGAACGATCCGGACTGGCAGGCGTTTCGAGACGACCCGGCGTCCTACGGTTTTGTGTGCCAGGAACTGGATGTGGCAATCGAAGGCCGTCGCTGGCAGGTGTGCTATCGCCCTGAGCTGGTGTCTCCATGAGGTTGCGGATGAAACCATACTACCGTTTGAAACGCGTGTTGAAACTGGTACGCTGGGAATGGCGCCGCTGGCAAGCCGCCCGACGCTGGGGACGGGATGCCCTGGCGCGTTCGCCGGTGGTGGTGGGCAATGCGATGGCCAAGGCCGGGTCGCATTTGTTGATCCAGGTGTTGGAAGGATTGGTGGAGATTGGCCCCTTTGTCAATCCGGGGTTCCCACCGCTCAATCGCTTTGAGGACAATTCCCCTCTACCGGAAGAGGTGATCATTGCCGGAATCCGGCGGTTGCGGTCGGGAGACATCGCTTATGGTTATCTGCCTGCGCGTACACCTTATCTGGAATTGTTTGCTGAACCTGGCAGGGCGATGGTGTTCATCTACCGCGATCCGCGTGATCTGCTCGTTTCGCATGTGTTCTACGCCACGGAGATGTATCCGGGGCATGGGATGCACCGTTACTACACCGAGCATCTTTCCACGATGGAAGAGCGCCTGAATGCGGCCATTCGCGGTGTGGACGAGCCTGGGTTTGAACTGGGTAGCGTGCGCCAGCGGATCGAGTCCTACATCGGCTGGCTGGATCAGGAAAGGGTGCACTGCGTCCGCTTTGAAGATCTGATCGAACGGCGTGACTGGACGCTGAACCGGTTGCTGGACTATTTGGCGGGTATGGGCTTTGAGCCATCCGTGCCGCGTGAGCAGGCGGTGGCCGTACTCAAGCGAGCTATTCAGCCGCGCCGATCTGGCACGTTTCGTAAAGGAAAGCCTGGTGGCTGGCGAGAGCACTTCACAGAGGCAAACAAAGCGTTGTTCAAAGAGGTTGCTGGTGACCTGTTGATCCGGCTGGGGTACGAGGAGGATAACGCATGGTGAAACCTGCTCTTGCCCGCTGGAAGGCGCTTCTGCGCGAATATTGGGTGGAAGTGGCGCTGGTGCTCGGCGTGCTGGCATCGCACCTGTACGTGGCATTCACTCCGGTGAATTCCCTGCTGAACTGGTTCCATATTGACGACTCGTTCTATTACTTCAAAACCGCTGCCAACATCGCACAAGGGTTGGGTTCCACCTTCAACGGGTTGGGGCGCACGAACGGCTACCATCCGCTATGGATGCTGGTGCTCATTCCGGTGTTCTGGTTCTATCGAGTGGATGTCTTTCTGCCGTTGCGCATGGTGGTGCTACTACAGGGCCTGTTGAACGCGGGCATGGGAGTGTTGGTTTACCGCACTGCCCGGCGGTCGCTGGCGTTGTGGGCTGCTGTGGCACTGAGTTTCATCTGGAGTTTGTGGCCGTCTTTCTTCAACCTGGTGACCATCAGCGGGCTGGAAACCACGATCAGCCTGTTCTTTATCGCGCTGGTGTGGAACCGGCTGGTTTTTCTGAACGAAGAAGAAAACCTGTTACTCGACACGCGCCACGTCCAGACGCTGGGCTGGGCGGCGGGGTTGATGATCCTCAGCCGCCTGGATAACGTGTTCCTGGCGGCGGCGGTGGGGTTGTGGCTGCTCTGGCGCTGGGGGCGGGTGCTCTGGCGGGAGGAAGCAGCGTGGCGTCGCCTGATGTCGCTGGCGCTGTCCTACGGCCTGCCAATAGTGGTGCTGCTCGGCGGCTATTTGCTGTGGAACCGGTTGTACATCGGTCACTGGATGCCGATCAGCAGCGAGGTGAAGCACTGGTGGGCGGCGCGTGGAGATACGGTGTATGGCTTCCCACCGTACAAGCCCTATCAGAAGTTCAAGCACGCTTTTCTGAACCCCGAAGGCCCGTGGGGGCTGGCATACAACCTGATCTGGGGGATGCGGAACTGGTTCGAGGTGCGCGGCTGGTCGTTCCTGGGACGCCTGCGTGGCGCGTTGTTGCTGGTCGCGCTGGTCGTGGCGATACCCACCCGCCGCGTGTGGGTGACTAATCGACATCTGTTGATACCTGTGTTGCTCACTGGCTGGCTGCTGCACACGGCCTACTACGAGTTCAGCGGCTACGTGGCATCGCGGGACTGGTACTGGGTAGGCGAGATGTTCGTCACCCTGCTCTTCCTGGTCACGGTGGCGGAAGGCTACGGGCGGTTGCTCCTTCGTGGTCGCTGGCAACGAGCGATGGGCCTGACGCTGACGATGGCGGTCGCCGGGACCCTGCTGTGGCAGCACGGGCGCTACATCACCCGCCGCTATCCGCGCACCCGTCCGGCGGACGAGCCGGCGCATTACTACCTGCATCGCACCGCCTGGGTGATGGAGCACACCCCACCTGGCACGTTGATCGGTGCGACGGGGGCGGGCAACCTGGGCTATTTCATACAAGACCGTACTGTTTTTCCACTGGATGGATTGATCAACAGTTATGACTACTTTGAGGCGCTGCAAGAAGACCGTGCCACGGCTTATCTGGCGGGTGTGGGCTTGGATTACGTGATCGGCAAAGACTGGGTGCTGAAGTTGCAGCCTTATGCCCCGATTTTTGACGGCCAGGTCGTTGAGGTCGCCCGCTATCAGTATGAGCCGTCCATGCGCATGGAGTTCCTGTGGCGCTTCGAGCCGGAGGCCCCATGATGCCCACGTGCTCGATCGTCATCCGCGCCTATAATGAGGAGAAGCATATCGGGCGGCTGCTGACCGGTATTATGCAGCAGACGGTGCGCGATGTGGAAATCATCCTGGTGGATTCGGGGTCCACCGACGCCACCGTGGCGATCGCGCAGCGCTTTCCCGTCAGGGTGGTGCACATCCGCCCGGAGGAGTTTACCTTTGGACGGTCGCTCAACCTGGGCATCCGGCATGCGCGTGGGAAGTTCATCGTGATCGCCAGCGCGCATGTCTATCCGGTGTACCCGGACTGGCTGGAGCGCTTGCTGGCTCCTTTTGATGATCCGCAGGTCGCGCTGACCTACGGCAAGCAGCGTGGCAACGAGGTGAGCAAGTTCTCCGAGCATCAGATTTTCGCCCGCTGGTTCCCCGAAGAGAGCGATTTTCGGCAGAGCCACCCGTTCTGCAATAACGCGAACGCGGCCATCCGCCGCGCGTTGTGGGAGCAACAGCCTTACGACGAGACGCTTACCGGCCTGGAAGACCTGGCCTGGGCAAAGTGGGCGATGGATCAGGGGTACACGGTGGCTTACGTGGCCGAGGCAGAGGTCATCCACGTGCATAACGAGACTCCGCGCGGCGTGTTCAACCGCTACCGGCGCGAGGCGATGGCCTTCAAGCGCATTTTCCCAGAAGCGCACTTCAACCTGTGGGACCTGGTGCGGTTGTTCACCAGCAACGTGGTCAGCGACGCCTGGCACGCCGCGCGGCAGGGCGTGTTGCGGCGCCACCTGGGCAGCATCCTGTGGTTTCGCTGGATGCAGTTTTGGGGCACGTATCAGGGCTATCGGCACGCCGGGCCGGTGACCGCGCAACTGCGGCAGACGTTCTACTACCCGCGCGGGCTGAGCGCGACGACCGGCAGCCGCCGCGATGTGGAGCCGATTCGTTATGAGCAATGACCTGACGCAGATCAGGCGCCATGACCGGGCGATCCGTGACGGAGGCTGGATTCGGGCGTTTCTGCGCCTGGACGTGGAGGCCTGGAGTGGCAAGCAGAAACGTGCCTCGGAAGACTTTCCCGGTGCGTTTTGGTTTGAGGATGTGGTTGGAGCCCACATTCCGCACCCTAAAATTGCATTTTGGGGTAATTATTTCGCGAAA
>CAYSXA010000217.1:0-3934 GCA_964435005.1 uncultured Anaerolineaceae bacterium
CGCCTACGCTGCGCGCGCCGACATGCAGGCCGTGGTACTCATCCCAGAGGGGAAGGTGGCGGCGGGCAAACTGGCCGGCGCGGTGGCCTACGGCGCGCTGGTCGTACAAATCGAAGGCTCGTTCGACGATGCGTTACGCATGGTGGTGGACATCTCACAGCGCCAGCCGCTGGCGCTGGTGAACTCCATCAACCCCTACCGGCTGGAAGGGCAAAAGACCGCCGCCTTCGAGGTGTGCGAACAACTCGGCGACGCGCCCGACTGGCTGTGCCTGCCGGTGGGCAACGCGGGCAACATCACCGCCTACTGGATGGGCTTCAAACAGTACCACGAGGCGCGCGGCACGCGTCTTCCGCAACTGCTCGGCGTGCAGGCGAAAGGCGCGGCGCCACTGGTAGCCGGCCATCCCATTGACCAGCCGGAGACCGTCGCCACCGCCATCCGCATCGGACGCCCGGCGCGCGGCGACCAGGCGCTTCAGGCCGCCCAGGAATCCGGCGGGCGCATCATCGCCGTGCCCGACGCGGAAATCTTAGCCATGCAGCGCCGCCTGGCCGCCGAGGGCATCTGGGTGGAGCCGGCTTCCGCCGCCGGGCTGGCCGGGATGGCGCATGAAATCCGCGCCGGGCGGCTGAACCCAGGTGGCAAGCGCATCGTAGCCGTGTGCACCGGCCACGGGCTGAAAGACCCGGACATTGTCACCCGCCGATTCAACGCACCACCAGTCATCCCCGCCACGCTGGAAGCGCTGGAATCGTTACTCGAACTGTAAACCGCACCAGCTCCCAGGCAACACAAAAGGGGCCTGTTTTAGGCCCCTTGGTCTTTTTCGCTCCCACACTTCATTGTTGCAACCGGTCGCGGATCTTCTCGAAGAAATCCAGCGATTCGGGGTTGATCAGTGCGTCGCGGTTGGTCACCGGTCGCCCGTGGATGATGTTGGACACTGCAATCTCCACCTTCTTCATGCTGAAGGTGTAGGGGATGTCCGGCGTCTCCAGGATCACGGCGGGCACGTGGCGCGGCGAGGCCTGTTCGCGCAGCACCTTGCGGATCTTCGCCTTCAGTTCGTCGGTCAGTTCGTACCCCGGCGCCAGTTTGACGAACAGCACCACGCGCTGGTCGCCCTGCCATTGCTGCCCAATCGCCAGGCTGTCGGCCACTTCGTCCAGTTGTTCCACCACGTTGTAGATTTCCGCCGTGCCGATGCGCACGCCGGACGGTTTAAGCACCGCGTCCGAGCGCCCGTAGAAGGTGATGCCGCCGGTGTCGCTGTGGATCAGCACGTAGTCGCCGTGCCGCCAGACACGTTTGTGGGTGTAATAGCGGAAATAGGCGTTCAGATACCGTTCGTTGTCCGGGTCGTTCCAGAAGTACAGCGGCATGGACGGCGAGGGCGCCTCGCACACCAGTTCACCTTCGCGGTCGCGCACCGGCTGACCGTTTTCGTCGTAGGCTTCCACCTTCATCCCCAGCGCCGGCGCCTGCAACTCGCCGCTGTACACCGGGCTGATGGGGTTGCCCGCCGCAAAGCAGCCGTTGATGTCCGTGCCGCCGGAGATGGAGTTCAGGTGCAGGTCGGCCTTCACCGCGCGGTACACCCACTCGAAACCTTCCGGCGAGAGCGCCGAGCCAGTCTGCGAGATTTCCTTCAGCGCGGAGAGGTCGAACTTTGCGCCCGGCTCCGCGCCCTCTTTGAGCAGGAAATGGATATAGGTCGCGCTGGTGCCGAACACGGTCACACGCTCATCCTGCAAAATGCGCCACATGGCATCCATGTCGGGATACATCGGGTTGCCGTCGTACAGCACCACCGTGGCGCCCACGCCCAGCGAACTGAGCAACCAGTTCCACATCATCCACGAGCAGGTGGTGATGTACAGGATGCGGTCTTCGCGCTTCAGGTCAGTGTGCAGCACGAGTTCCTTCAGATGGTTGATTAACACGCCGCCCGCGCTCTGCACCATGCACTTCGGTTTGCCCGTGGTGCCCGACGAGAACATGATGAACACGGGGTGGTTGAAGTCCAGTTGGGCGAAGTCCACCTCCTCCGCGTCCGCACGGATGAAATCCTCGTAGCGCACCGCGTTGGGAATGGCGGAGAGGTCGGCCTGGTCGTTGGCGTAGTGCACCACGACCACCTTCTGCAGCGAGGGGATGTTGCGCGCCACCTCAGCGGCCTTGCCGGTGGTGTCGAACAGCCTGCCCTTGTAGAAGTAGCCGTCTGTGGTGAACATCACCTTCGGCTCGACCTGCCCCAGGCGGTCAAGCGCGGCCTGGGCGCCCAGGTCGGTGGCGCAGGACGACCACACCGCGCCGATGCTGGTCGCCGCGAGCATGGCAACCGCCGTCTCAATCAGATTCGGCATGTAGCCGACCACGCGATCGCCGGGCTGTACGCCCAGGTCGCGCAGCGCAGCAGCCACGCGTGCCACCTCGCGGTACAGTTCGGCGTAGGTCATCGTGCGGCGGTAGCGATCCTCACCGCGAAAGATGAACGCCAGATGGTCATCGCGGTAGCGTAGCAGGTTTTCAGCAAAGTTCAGACGCGCGCCGAGGAACCAGCGCGCGCCAGGAAACCTGCCCAAATCGTCCACCACCTGGTCGTAGTCCTGCGAGGTGCGGATGCCCACAAAATCCCACACCGCAGCCCAAAAGGCCGGGATGTCCTCCACCGACCAGCGGTACAGGTCGTGATAATCCTGGATATTCAATCCGTGCCGCTGGTTGACGAACTCGATGAACCGCGTGATGTTCGCTTGTCGTTGGCGTGCTTCCGAGGGAGTCCAGAGCGGCGTTCTCATCTTTCACTCCTTGGGGATAAGGTTCGTCTCCACTATACAACAACTCCCCACGTCAGGCAAGCCAACCTTTGCAACCGCCCAGCCGCATGGTATCCTTGCGGTATGCGCATCACCCCCGAAGACTTCGCCCGCCTGTATGCAGGCTTCCAGGCGCCCATCACCGCGCTGGATTGCGGCCAGAAGTGCGCGCCGTACAACGAAGGCGGCGTGCCTTTCTGCTGCGACACACGCCACGCCGTACCCACCGCCTATCAGGCTGAGTGGACCTACCTGTGCACGCACACCGACCTCTGGCATCGCTGGCAAGCAGACGATCCCGCCGAAACCCATCGCCTGGAAGCCGAGACCCCGCCGCACATGGTGCTGATCGAATGTCAGGGCGCTGACCATTGCCAACGGAACTTCCGCGCAATCGCCTGCCGCGCATTCCCCTTTTTCCCTTACTTCAACAGCGCAGGCGAGTTCCTCGGCCTCTCGGTGTACTGGGAATACGCCGACCGCTGCTGGGTAATCAGCAACCTTCACATGGTCAGCACGGTGTACCGCCAGCAGTTCATCGAGACCTTCGAGCGCCTGTTCGACCTGCTCCCCAACGAACGCATCACCTTTCAGCACCACTCCGCCGTGATGCGTGAACACTTCATCCGCAAGCGACGGCGCATCCCGCTGCTGCACCGCAACGGTAAAGCGTACCTGATCAGCCCCAGAAGCGAGAAAATGCAACGCGTCGCCCCCGACCGTCTGCCGAAACACGGCGTGTACGCCATTACCGCGGCGTTGCCGTTTCCTGATGAGGTTGCTGAGGAAATTGAAGTTTCAGAGGTGCCAGAGGTATCCAACGAACCAGAGGTATCTGAAGTAGCAAGGGTGCCTGAACCACCCCATCAACCACCCAAACAATGAACCAACCCAACCAATGCAACCAATGCAACCAATGCAACCAATGAACCAGACCGCCGAATTCACCCTGACCGACATCCCCACCAGCGACCGGCGCAGCCCGGCGCGCTGGGTGCTCTCGCACGCGCTGCGCCACTGGCCAATTGGGCCCCTCCGCCGCTGCCGATGACGCGGCTAGTGGAGCTCTCGGTGGTAGCCGTACCCGTCAACACACAAAGAAAACACCCTAG
>CAYSXA010000218.1:0-3876 GCA_964435005.1 uncultured Anaerolineaceae bacterium
CGCTGGCGAAGGGCATCTGCATGAAGCCGGAGGCCGGCGCGGTGCCATAGGTGGTCTCGAACGCGGCCGCCAGCTGCGACCGCGCGCCTTGTGCGCGTGCCATTGAAAGTTTCTCCCGTTCCGGATAGATTATGTTGGAGTGTCGTGTTACGTTACGACCCCCGAATTACTCCTAGGTTTAAGATCTCAAGCGCGATTAAGGGGCTGTCATGCTTGAACGATTTTCACTATCATTATCGGGCTGGCGGCCCTCTATATCGTGCTGTGGATCTACATCCTGTTGCCCTCGGGAATGGCCACGAAGCGTGGCCGCAGCGCTTTTGGCTGGGTGATCCTGAGCCTTCTGTTCTCACCAATCCTCGCCTGCCTTCTGCTCTTGCTCTTGGGGGACAATCCGAACGCGCAGCAGTCATAGGATTGGCAACTCTCAGGTTCAGGCACCGCGTCTGCACTCAACCGAGCGGATCATTCGTCGAGTAAAACAGCGAAACTTGGATCACCGCGGCCTTCAGACTGGCTGCGCCTTCGACGGGCAGATCGACGGGGCGCGGCGCTTCCGCCTCGACCCAGTCGCATAGCCCACCCAGTGTGCGGTCGGCAGCGAGCGCAGTGCCGACGCCGGCGCAGAGCGTATCGAAATCGGCATCACGACTGGCGCCCTGAACCACCACCTCCAGTTCCGACCGGTGCTCGTAGTGGTACCGCGGCGGCGACAGCGTCACCTCCGGCTCCCCCGGCTCGCCGTCGCGCAGGATCACCAGACCACCCGCTGGCACCCGCTCGGGCAGCACATCGCCGCGCTGGATCACGGCGCCAGAGATGGTTTGCAGGGTCGCAAGCAGGGCCTGCAGGATGGTTTCGCGGAGTGTGGACATTGAGATCACCGGATCGGAAACTGGAGCGTAAAGGAATTGCGGTGGCGAAGATCCTGACCATTTGCAGGACGTCCGCCACCGCTGATTGCTAATGCCTATCCGTCGGAGTGATCATCGGCATCACCATCTCCGTCGGAGCCGCCATGCGTGTGGCCAAGTTCGTTTTCATGGGCTTCATCACCGCTCTCACCGCCGCCGTGAGCATGCAGAGCAGCCCGCTGATCGGGTGTCAGAACGTTTTCGGTGAACTTGTGCTGCTGCGCATCATCATGCAGGAAAGCGATGATATTGGCCAACTCTTCGCCCGTGAATTCGATTTGGGCTCCAAGCTCACTCTCCTGTGCCGGGATCATGATCGGTGCCATACGCCACATTTTTGCAGCGAGATCGAACGGGTTCATAAACTCGTCCATCTCGAGGGCATCAAGCGCGGCGGCGTCATGGCCGCCCACGCCATTGACCGAATGGCAGCTGTAGCAGCCCTTTTCGACAAACAGCTTCATCCCTTTTTCGCTGTCCATGATGGGCATCAGAAGGCGGGTGATGGGGGCGTCATGGCTATCGCCGCCGGCAAGTACAGGGGTGGGTCCGGCACCAATGGCAAGCGCGCCAAGCGCAACGATACCGAGGACCCGCGAAATGTTCGCGTGTTTCATTGCAGTCATCCTTGATTGAGTGTTTCGTCCGTTGGGTAGGGAGATGTTTCTCTCGGCTCAGACGATGGGGATGGGCGCACGTGCATCCGGCGTCCAGATGTCAGCGCGGCTCAAGTCCACCACAAGATATCCGTCCGGCTCATGATGAACCCTGGTCCAAGTGTCGAACGCCTTCGCCAGGGCAGGCGTGCAAGTCGGACCCGGCCCACAGGTGTCGTGATCATGCGGCGAGACAAGTACGCTGCCTGTGTCGGTGGCGGGTGTTCCAGTTGCCACGGTATCGTGATCGTGGAACTCGACATGCGCGAAGTCCACGACCGGTCCCACCAGGAGCGTGACCACGGAAAGCAGCAGCAGCGTCAGGCAGACGACTGGCAGCGCTTTCCTGGTTTCTCGACAGCTGCGGGACACGGCAGGCAGGTCCCTCGATTAGGTTTCTCTGCCCCGGGACCTATGCCCATATGGCCACCCAAACATTGACGACGATCAAGCTTTGTCGCGCTTGGGCTGCGACAAATATTCACGTTCCGCCCTCCGCTCCGGTTGAAATTCCGTCTCGTTCGTCGTCCTCACTTTGTCACTACCAGGCACGGCGTGTGCCGGAGCAACGGAACCGATGTTCACGTTATGGGTAGGTGGCTTTGCGGTCGGGCGCGGGCGGGTTTCCCTGCACGATCACCCCCAGTTCCGCTTGGTGCTCATAGAGGTAGCGCAGGGGCGACAGCATCACCTCGGGCTCCTCCGGCTCCCCGTCGCGCAGGGCAGTTTCGCGGTTGGTGGGCGTGGTTCCAGTCAATCTTTCCGGTGCGCTATTCACGGATCGGAAACAGGCTTTCGGGGCGGTTGCGCTCTGTCAGTCAGCCTTTGAAGAGGGAGGGTTCAGCGCTGGCGCCTTGGCCAATGGCTACTTTACCGGGTTTTTGGCAGCTTCAACCGCCCTTTCGGCCCACCGGATCAGGGATTCGGCGTCTTCAAGAACCTCCGCCGGTGTCTGGAAGAAGTTGAGCCGCCGGCTGCCATCCTTGCCGTAGGTATATTGCGGCATGTCCTTCCTCAGAAAGTCGTCTCGATTCCTGTCGTCAACCTTGAGCCATAGCGCGCCGTGCTTGACCTTGCCAAAGGCAACGCCGCCCCGCAGAAGAGCCGTCCCCCCGAACATGGACTTCGTTTCGAACTCGCCCATTCCGGCAAGCTGGTCCAAAACGAACGACCGGAAATCCTTGTCATCGGGCATCTCTTGCTTTCCTTCAGCTGCTGCGAGGTGGCAATCGCAAGAATGGGGCGCCGTCCGTCACAAGTCGGACGCGACCAGGATGTTCATCTCGGAAAACCCCTTGTCGCGGGCTGGAACCAGATCTGCATAGGCGTCCGATGCGAAAAGTTCGGAAACGGCCTCGGCCGAAGCGAAATCCATCACCAGCACCATGCCGCTGGGCCTGCCCTTGATGACCTGTTCCACCTTCTGGCGTTTCACCAGCGTGCCACCTGCCGCCTTCAGGAGGGGCAGTACGCCGTTCAGATACGCCTGAACCGAAGGCATTTCATCCGGGTTGGGCGTGGCCGTGACCACCAGTGTTGCCTTGTCAGCCATCTTTCGCCTCCAATTCAGGGTTTATCAGAACATATATTCTGATATATCCATGTGGCGTATCTGTCAATCGAGGTTGATCATGGGGCGCAGGAAAACGCACAGCCGAGAGGAGCTTCTGGTCAAGGCCATGCAGATCTTCCGCGAACATGGGTTCGCGGGAACATCGGCGGAAATGCTGGTCGATCAAATCGGGGTCAGCCGCTACAGCCTGTATGCGGAATTCGGGAACATGCAGGGGCTCTTCAACGCGGTCCTCGCGCGCTACAACGACGAGATCATTGATGCGAGATTTGGGCCTCTGGAACGCCCCGATGCCGGATTGCCGGAGATCATGGCCCTGCTTGATTTCTACGGCGCGGCCGGAACCAGCCCAGCCATGGGGCGAGGTTGCCTGCTGTGCAACACGGCAGTCGAGTTCGGCCCGGCGGACCCGACCGATTCAGGGGCGGTCCAGCGGTATCTCGACCGTCTCTCGTCCGCCTTCCGCAACGCCTTGGACAACGCGCGGAAACGCGGGCACCTGCCTGATTTCGTGGATACACGCAAAGAGGCCGACTTGTTGACCTCCGTCGCTCTGGGCCTTTTTGTCCTGATCCGGGCAAATGCCCCTTCAGAAATCATCGAAAACGCGGCCAAGGCCGCCAAGGAGCGCGTTGCGGCAATGGCGACTTAGGCTTTTCTGGGGGGGCACTTTCCAGTTCAAACTTTTTCCAGTTCAAGCTTCTTGCCACCTCTCCACCACCAACCCCGGCAC
>CAYSXA010000219.1:0-3849 GCA_964435005.1 uncultured Anaerolineaceae bacterium
GTCCGATGTCGCGCCGCCCACGTCCACACCCGTGAGCACCTTGTTGGCTTCCTCGAAGAAAATCTGCATCGGCGGGAAGCGCCGCCCGCTCAACGACTCGCGCCGCCGTACCACCGCGTCCAGGTACAGAATGCTGGCCAGCTGCGCCAAAAGCGCCGCTTTGGTGAACTCGTCCAGCTCCGCCCCGCCTTCGATCACCGTCACCCCCCACGGGTCGTCCACCGGCCCGTTCAAGCCCAGGTCTTCGATGGCTACCGTGTCGTCGCCCGGCCCGTACATGCGCCGCATTTCGTAGTCCACCAGCTGTTCCAGCCGCAACAGCGCCCCCTGCAAACTGCTCACGCTGGCATAGTCCCGCGCCTTTTCCCGCGCCTGCATCTCCTCGCGCAGCAGGCCAATCCACTCCGCCAGGTCAGCCCGGCGGCTGCGGTACACCGCCAGCGCCTGGCGCTCGAACGGCTCCAAATCCAGCACCGAGTAGCCTTTCGTGCGCCGTTCTGCCAGCCCCCGCTCGCGCCGCGCCGCGTTGATGGCCTCTTCTTCGGCTTCGCTATCCACGATTTGCCAGTGGCCATTGCTCTTGTCATCCACCAGCACGCCTGCGTTGTGATACACCTTGCTCAACGTCTCGCGCATGAAGCCCAACTGCCGCGGCCCCATCCGCCCGGCGTTGGCATACAGTTCCGCCACCAGCGTGCGGTAGCGGCTGGGATGAATGCGCTTGGGCACTTGCAACGGGTTCCAGCGGATCGGGCGCACCGCTCCGGCGTACAGTTGGTAGATGTCCGCCCGAAACTCCAGCCCCGGCCAGTTCAATGCCTTCCGCCAGCCCTGGCCGAAGTCCAAGATGATCGTGCGGTAGTGCCACTGCAGCGTGCTTTCATACGCCAGCCGCTCGGCGGCCACCGATTTCCCGAAGCCCGTGTCCCCCACGAACGCCGTGTGGAAGTGCCGCTCCGGGGTCAGCATCAGGGGGACGTCTGTCAACTCGCCGCGTTCGGTCGAATACTGCAACCCCAGGATCACATCCCCTTTCATGTTGGGACGAAAGGCAAAGTCCGGGATTTTTTCCTGCACCGTGAGCGCCGCCCCTTCCTCGAACATCCCCGGCGCCATATACGCCGCCGCCTGCTCCAGCGTGAGCAGGGTACTGTCCGCATACGCCGTGACCAGCTCTGGGATCCGCACCTCCCGCGTGGAGGGCACCATCACCTTCGCGTGGGTACGAATGTAGCGGTGTTCTTCGGGCGTGGTCATGGCACGCGTCTGCACGCCGGTCACCACGTCTTCCCGCCCCTGAAAGGCTTCCGGGATCAGGGCCATCAGCGCCTGGTGGCCGCGCTCCGTCCGCGCCAGTGCGTACACGTCTGCGTAGAACCCACCTTCCAGGGTCACCCGGTTCAAAATCTCCTGCTGCTGGCGCAGCACGTTAGTGATGATGATCGCCGGGTCGAATTGCCATTGGTTGCTCTCGCCGATGCTCACCGACGGCGACAACCCGATCGCCATGCCGCTGGAAAAGCCACGGCTCAACCCCCGCGCGGAGGCCTCCCCGCGCGTGTCCCCTTCCGTGTGCGTTGTGCCTTCGCTGGTTCCCGTCGTGCGCGACTGCGATTCCGTGGTCGTGTCCGAGGTGGTCTTGGCTACCGAGTGCGACCGCGTGACCGAGACGCTGGTGGTGTCCGAGGTCATCAAGGTTTCCTGGTGCGTGGTGGTCTCCCCGAATATCTCCGTGTGCGAATGGCCCGCAGTCTGCGATTGCGACTGGCTGCTCCCGCCGCCGTCCGTCACGGTGCGGCTCAAATTTCCCCCAAGTCCGGCGCTGACACTGAAGCCCCCTTGGGTAGCTATAGACCTGAAACTGGTTTGCCCCTGGGTATTCGTCTGGGAAGATGAGGTGGTGTCGCTCACTGTGTGGCTGGTCGCATGCCCGTCGCTCACCATGTGGCCTTCCGTGTGGCTGCGCCCCACGCTGGTGGACACGCCATCGGTCACCGTTTGCCCTTCCGTGTGCGACTGGGAATGCCCCACGGTGTCCGATTCGCTGGTGGTGTGTGTCTGGCCGTCTGTGGTGCTGTGCGCCTTCGACGCCGTGTACCCTGTACCGGCGCCGTGGGTCAGCGCCCCCGACAGCAGCATGGGCACGCTCGTGCCCACGTTGAACGAGCGCACGCCGGTTTGCCAGGACGCCCACGTCGAAGTGTATTCCGCCAGGCCAGTGAGCATCTGCGTTGCCGCCCGACGATCCACCGGCGAGAGCAGCACCTGGATCAGGAAGTCTTCCCGCAACTGCGCCATGCCCCGCATGACCAGTTCGTTCTGCTGCAAGGTAAACTGCTGCCGCCCTTCCCGCGCCAGCGTGCCGCCCGGCGACAGCGCCGGGTCGCCGCCGCGCGAGTTCTCCCGTGGGTCGGGGTGGCCCACGGCGACCAGGCCGTAGGGCATCTTCTCGGTCAGCGCATCCGAAATCCAGTTCCCCAGGTACGAATCCAGGTCTCGAAAGCGGATTTGCGGGTACGCCGCGGCCAGCGTCGCCTCCATCACCCCGACGCCCTGCTCCGCTTTTTCGACGGCCTCTTCCAGGGTATCCGCCTGGCCGATCACGCCGTACATCTGCACAATCCCCAGCGGCCGGGGGTTGTACACGCCAGCCACCAGGTAGGCCACGTCCACCCCCGCACCGTACAGCCCCTTCAGCACGTCCCGCATCTTCGCCAGCAGGCCGATGTCCCCGCGCGCGTCCACCGGAATCTGGTACAGCATTCGCAACCGCACCGCGCGGTAGGCCGTGTACTCCCGTCCTCCTTCCCGCTCGGTCACGTGGAACCACAGCGCCCGCAGACGATCCTCGCCTGGATAATACAGCAACCCGTTGTCGTGAATCTCCAGGTCATCGGGGATGGTCAGCGTGCCCCCGCTCAGGCGCTCCCGGATGGCTGGGAGCACCTGCTCGCCCAGGGCCGCGATCCGTTCAACGCGTTCACTCAACCAGTCAAGCATCTGCGTTCCTTGCACACTCCACATTTTCGGGCTCACGTGGACGGCGCACGCGCTGCCCGCGTCAACCCAAAAAAGAGGGATGTGGGGAGGGCGCGCACGCCCTCCCTTTGCACCTTACCGAATACCGCTACTGGCGAACGGTCACGTTCACGCCCAGGTCGCTTCGGGAGAGGATGGCCATCCCCACCCAAACACCCTGAAAGGCAAGGTGGGTGACGTAGTACACCTCGCCACATTCGGGACACTCGTATGTTCCTGGCCCGTGTTCGTAGCCGATCAACTCGCCGCAGTTCATGCACGCCACCGGCGGGTTGTCCGCTGCCGCGTATGCCGCAGCCGCGCTCAGCGCGTCCAGGTAGGCGTCTTCCTGGGCTTCGTTTAGGCCAAGGACGTAGGCGTCATCGTTCCAGTCCATCATGGTTTTCTCTCCTTCTTGGGCTGAAAGGCAGCGCACTCTTGCCCTCGCATCTCCTTCCGCTCAAGGAGGGGTTGGGCAACATTGAAGTACGCCGTTACCCACACCGGGACGGGAGCCATGCACCAGCCTACCTTGTCCTTGTAGTTTGGGTGCTGTGGCGGGCGTTGCAGGTAGCGACACTTCCAGCAAGGGATTTTGCCGCTCATCGCTGGCCTCCAGGCATCAGCCACTTACCGAACCGGCTCAGCGCAAGCGCCGAGAGGTTCTGGTAAATTTCGCTTTCGGCGTCCGCCCAGCCGTCCATAACCTGCCCGACCGTTTCGCGGTCGGGGATGACCGCCAGGACAACACAACGCTCGCCCAACTCAGTGGGTTAAACCCCCCCGCTCACCTGGACCCACACAACAACCAAGGTGAACCCCGACGGGGCC
>CAYSXA010000220.1:0-3828 GCA_964435005.1 uncultured Anaerolineaceae bacterium
CGGCGACGCCTACCCCGCTGCCCACAGCGACGCCAACGGCCACCATCATTCCCACCGAAACGCCAACGATCACCCCCTCACCTTCACCGACGCCAAGCGGCCCCTTCGAGTACACAATCCAGGAAGGCGATTACCTGGGTGGCATCGCCGAACGTTTTGGCGTGGATCTGTTCACACTGATGACCTACAACAACCTGACAAACCAGTCCGTGCTCTTCGTGGGGCAAACGCTGATCATCCCGCCGCCCGACGCCGAGCCGCTCACCCCCACGCCGCTGCCGGAGTACCTGCCGCGCGGCACAGAGATCGAGTACCTGGTGCGCCCCGGCGACACGCTGGAGAGCATCGCTGCGCAGTTCAACAGCACCGTGGAAGCCATCATGGAAGCAAACGACCTGCAAAACACAACCATTTACGTCGGCAACGTGCTCAAAGTCCCGGTGCGCCTGGTCACACCCACCCCCTCCCCCTGGCCGACGGCGACGAACACCCCCAACCCATAGGCCAGGCCACACCACACATACTCAGAAGCCCGACAGCGAATGTCGGGTTTTTTTATTGCCTCAATCCATCCCTTGACAGATGCTTCCAAACCCCGTACAATCTTTATTGAAAACGATTTTCATTATGAGCGATGTCATGCACGACCGTTACACCCGCTGGGTACAGACTCTGCGCGCGCAGGGCTACCGCCTGACTACTCCGCGACGCGCGGTGGTCGCCGTGATGGCCGCCAGCGACCGCGTGCTGGACGCCGCTGAGGTCTTCGCCCTGGCGCGGGAACGCTGCGCCTCGCTGGGACTGGTCACGGTCTATCGCACGCTGGATACGCTGGTGGCGCTGGGCCTGATCGAGCGCGTCCACCGCCCGGACGGCTGCCACGGCTACCTGCCCGCTGCCGAAGGGCATCAACACCTGCTGCTGTGTCGATCGTGCGGGCGCGGCACCTACTTCACTGGCGACGATCTCGAGCCACTGATGGCCGCCGTGGCCGCGCAAAGCGGCTTCCAGGTGCAGGAGCACTGGCTGCAACTCTTCGGCCTGTGCGCCGATTGTCAATCTCAGGAGACATCCCCATGACCTGGCTCTACGCCCTCGCCAGCGTGACGGGCATCAGCCTGCTCTCGCTGATCGGGGTATTCACCCTCTCGTTCAACACCGAACGCCTGCGCCGCCTGCTGTTTGTGCTGGTCAGCTTGGCCGCTGGCGCGATGTTCGGCGATGCCTTCATCCACATCCTGCCCGAAGCCTTCCGCAACGGCCAGATGAGCACCTCGCTGCTCGTGCTGCTGGGCATCTTCCTGTTCTTCACATTGGAGAAGTTCCTGCGCTGGCAACACGCCCACAACGTGGACGACATCCACGTACCGCACCCCGTGGGGCTGCTCAACCTGGTCTCCGACGGGCTGCACAACCTGATCGACGGCGTGCTGATCGGCGCGAGTTACCTGGTCAGCGTGCAGGTCGGGCTGGCGACCACGCTGGCGGTGGCGCTGCACGAGTTGCCGCAGGAGATCGGGGACTTCGGAGTGCTGCTCCACGCAGGATACAGCACACGCAAAGCGCTGTGCCTGAACTTCCTCTCCGCTTCGGTCGCCATCCTGGGTACGCTGATCGCGCTGGCGCTGGGCGCGCGCTCGGCGGCCTTCAGCCAGGCCATGCTGCCGATTACCGCCGGTTCGTTCATCTACATCGCTGGCTCCGACCTGGTGCCGGAGATGGTCAAAGAGCAGGACACGAAGCGCTCGCTGATTCAGTTACTCGGCATGGCTGCCGGCATGGGGATGATGCTGCTGCTCGCCCTGGCGGAATAATCCCGCTGGACGAAGAAAAGACCACGGATGGATGCGAAGGAGCACAGATTGTGCTGATTGGTTCATTTACGCTCACCTGATGGAAGGCTTGCGATGGCGAGGTCTATCGGGAAAAAGAGATACTGCGGTAATCTATACTCATCGGCGGGAACTGCGGACTCACCCCCCTGCTCCATCCGTCAACGCCCGTTGAATGCTGGCCCGCACCTGCGGGTCGGTTTCGTCTTCCAGCGCCGCTGCGAGCGCCCGTCGGGCGTCCTCACCCCCAATGCGCCCCAACGCCCAGGCGGCGTGCTCGCGCACCAGCGGCTCCGGGTCCCGTAGGGCGCGCGCGAGCGCTGGCACGGCACGCGAATCGCGCCGGTTGCCCAACGCCACGGCCACGTTCCGCAGCCAGCCCCGCCGTTTGGCGCGCTTAATCGGGTTGCCGCGAAAGCGGCGGCTGAACGCTTCCAGCTCCAAAGACAGCGCCCCAATCAAATCGGGCTGCGGCACATCCGGGCGCGGCGCAAAGGCCGGGTCGCCTTCCGGCGTGGCAAAGCGGTTCCAGGGACAGACCTGCTGGCACACATCGCAGCCGAACACCCAGTCCCCCATCTGCGGGCGCAGGTCAAGGGGGATGCTCCCGCGATACTCAATGGTCAGATACGAAATGCACCGCCGCGCGTCCAGCGTGCGGTCGGGGCGGATGCAGCCGGTCGGGCAGGCATCGATGCAGCGCGTGCAGGTGCCGCAGCGGTCGGCCTCAAACGGGGGGTCGGGTTCGAGCGCAATTCCCAGCAAAATCTCTGCCAGCAGGAAGTAAGAACCCTGCCCCGGCACAATCAGGCAGGTGTTCTTGCCAATCCAACCCAGGCCGGCGCGCTGCGCCAGGTCGCGCTCCAGGATTGGGCCGGTGTCCGTGTAGTAGCGATGGGCCACCTCATGCCCCACCGCGTGCTGGATGAAATCCACCAGCGCCTGCAGGCGCGGCAGCAGGACGTCATGGTAATCGTCCCCCCAGGCGTAAGAAGCCACCCGACCGTGCAGGTCGGTGGCCGGCGGGGGGGCGCTCTCCGGCGCGGGGTAGCGTACACCGAGCACCAGGATGCTCTGTGCTTCAGGCAGGATGCGGCGCGGGTCGGCGCGGCGCTCCAGGTTACGCGGACGCGCCAGATAGGCCATCTCGCCGTGCAGCCCCTGCGCCACCCAACGTTGATAAGCCGCCCAGTGCGGCGGCGGGTCGGGCGTGGTCACCCCCACCAGGTCGAAGCCCAGCGCGCGCGCCTGGGCCTTGACGCGGCGGGTCAGCTCGCCGCTCATGGGGTGGGCGTGGCTGTCGGTGGGAGCAGGGTGGCCGACGGCGTGGGGGTGTCCATCACTGCAGGCGTCGGCGCAGGCGTAGGGGTCTCGGTGGCAGGCAGTGTGGCCGTGGGCGTCGGCGTGTCCGTCGGCGTGGGGGTTGGTTCGGGCACAACAATCTCCACCCAGAAGGGCAGCGTACCGCCCGCGCCCACGCCAAACACCAGCCCAGCGGCGTTGCGCAGTTTCCACTCACCGCGATACTTACCGGGCTCAGTGGGTGCGGTCATGGAGACGGACACATCCACCTCCTGTCCCGGCGGCACATTCCCCGGCAGGGGCACGGACGGCGGCGCGCCCATCGCGTCGCCGCTGTAGAACACCAGGCTGTAATCCGTCGTCCAGGTACACACGCCTGTGTTCCGCAAACGCCAGGTCTTCACGAACTCCTGACCGGGCAGCATCTCCGTGCCATCCGGCACGGTGACATCGGTCACGAACAGCGCCTGGTCGCAGACGGGAGTCGGTGAGGGTGAAGGCGTGACCGCCTGAGCTGCCGTCGCCGTGGGCGAGGGCAACGGCGTGGTCGCGGACGGCGGGGTAGGCGTGCTCGTGGGGGCCGCGCCGGAAGCCGCGCGGGTGAGTTCCGCCTCCACCGTCTGCGCGGCGGCGGTGTAGGCCAGGTTCACCACGCGCGTGGGCTGCGGCGTGGCGGTCATCGGCAGGTTACAGG
>CAYSXA010000221.1:0-3822 GCA_964435005.1 uncultured Anaerolineaceae bacterium
GTGTGGTGGTGTACCACGCCGGTGCGGACTGCGGCCAGGGCGCGCACACCGTGATGGCGCAGATGGCCGCCGATGCGGTCGGCGTGCCGCTGGAGAAAGTCCATCTGATCGCCTCGGATACGGCGGTCACCGGCGATTCCGGCTCTGCGTCGGCCTCGCGCATGACCTTCATGGCCGGTAACGCCATTCGGGGCGCGGCGGCAGAGGCGCTGAGGCGCTGGGAGGCGGAAGAGCGCCCGGCGGTGGGCGAGTACCGCTATCGCCCGCCGGCCACCACGCCCTACGATCCGGAGACTGGCAAGTCGGAGCCGAACTTTGCCTATGGCTACGTGGCCGAGGCCGCCGAGGTGGAAGTGGACACCGAAACCGGTCAGGTGCGCATTCGGCGGGTGGTGTGCGCCGACGACGTGGGTCGGGCGGTCAACCCGCAACAGGTGGAAGGCCAGATTGAGGGGGCGGTGGTGCAGGCGGCAGGGTACGTCATCCTGGAGAACTTCATCCAGCGCGATGGGTATGTACTCACGCCGAACCTTTCCACCTACCTCATTCCCGGCGTACTGGACATCCCGGACGAGGTGCAATCGGTCATCCTGGAATACCCCGATCCACGTGGGCCGTGGGGCGCGCGCGGGATGGGTGAGATGCCCTTCCTGCCGCTGGCGCCGGCGGTGACCGCCGCGCTGCACGATGCGCTGGGCGTGTGGTTCGACGACTTCCCGCTCACGCCGGAGCGCGTGCTGCGCGGGCTGGGGAGGATATGAGTGAGGGGCGGGATGCGGAATGCGGGGCCCGGTAGGTGAGATGAGGGAGGTGGTTCCCCTGGCATGGGGGAAAACCTCCGTAGAGATCGGCGGCCCCGAAGAAGGGCTGCCGGTGGTCTTGATCCACGGCTTCTCGCTGGCGAGTTACGTCTGGGATCCGACCTTCGCCGCGCTGGTTGAGGCCGGTTTCCGCGTGCTGCGCTATGACCTTTACGGGCGCGGACGGTCCGACCGTCCGCGCTTGCGCTACGATCATAATCTGTTCGTGGGCCAGTTGGGTGTGTTGCTCGATACATTGGACTGGCAGGCGCCGGTGCGGCTTGTCGGCCTTTCGATGGGTGGGCCGATTGCGGCGGCGTTTGCGGCGCGACATCCGCAACGCGTGGAGCGGCTGGCGTTGATCGGGCCGGCCGGGGCGCAGGCACTCACGCTGCATCCGCTCTTCCGGTTGTTCGTCTTGCCGCTGGTCGGCGACTTGCTGTTCCAGATGCTGGGCGGATGGCTGTTGATGCGCGGCAACGCGGCGGACTTCCGCGATCCGACGCTGGCCAGGCCAGTGCTGGACCGCTTTCGCTGCGACCTGGATGCTGGTTTGAAGCGGGCGGTGCTCTCCAGCGTGCGGGAAGGGATGCTGGGCGATTTCGCAGCACAATATCGCGCCGTGGGGCAACTTGGGTTGCCGGTGCTGCTGCTGTGGGGCGAAAACGACCCAACTGTGCCGCTTTCGCATAGCCAGTTGTTGCAGGAGTACATGCCGCAGGCTCGTCTGGAAGTCATCCTTGAAGCCGGGCATCTGCCGCAGGTTGAGCGCCCGGACTTGCTCCATCCGGTACTGTTGGAATTCCTGACGGAACAGCGAGGTCCCTTCAGGACTTCTTCTTCACAAGGGGCGACCGGGCAATGACGGATCGCATGATGCTGAAGCTGGCGGTACTGCCGGGCGAGTTTGGTGTGTGCCGCCTGGACAAAGCGGCGGAAATCCCTCCCTGGGTGCTGGATGGGACCTTTTTCTCCATCACCCGAACGCTGGACGAATTGTCCATCGTGTGTCCGGCGCAAGCCATTCCGGACACCGTACAGGCCGAACGCGGCTGGCGTTGTCTGAAGGTTTATGGGCCATTGGATTTTGGTCTGGTTGGTGTGCTTTCCTCGCTGGCTGATCCGCTTGCGCGGGCCGGGATCAGCATCTTCGCGATGTCCACGTACGACACGGATTATCTGCTGGTCAGGGAGCGCGACCTCCCGCGGGCGATTGCGTCGCTGCAGGCGGCGGGGCATCACGTGGCGCAAGGGGATAGGATTTGATGTCCACGACGCATCAGCGAAGGCTTCTGGTTTTGTTGCGTGGCGGGGGTGATCTGGCGTCTGGCGTGGCCTATAGGCTGTACCGCGCCGGGCTTCCTGTGCTGGTCACCGAACTGCCGCAGCCGTTGGTGGTAAGGCGGCTGGTCGCGTTCGCCGAAGCGGTTTATTGTGGGGTGCACGTGGTCGAGGACATCACTGCCCGCCGCGTGGATGACCTCGGCTCGGCATTGGAGGCGGTGGCACGCCGCGAGATCCCCGTGCTGGTGGACCCCAAAGCGAGTGTGCTGCCTCGCCTACGCGAGAGCGCGGAAGTCGTCCTGGTGGACGGACGCATGACCAAGCGCCCGCCTGACTTGGGCATGGACGCCGCGCCGCTGGTGATCGGCCTGGGACCGGGCTTCGTGGCCGGGGAGAACTGCCACGCCGTGGTGGAGACCAACCGGGGCCATTTTTTGGGACGGGTGTACTGGCAGGGCAGCGCCCAGCCGGATACCGGCGTCCCCGAGGCAGTGCTGAAGCATCAGGCCGATCGCGTGCTGCGCGCGCCGTGTGATGGTGTGCTGGAAGAACGTGCGGCGATCGGCACGCAAGTGGATCGCGGGCAGGTGGTGGCTCTGGTAGGAGATCAGCCGGTGCGCGCGCCGTTCGACGGCGTGCTTCGCGGCCTGGTGCACGGCGGATTGCACGTCACGCGTGGGATGAAGATTGGTGATGTTGACCCGCGCGCAGATCCACGCTACGCCCGCCTGATTTCGGACAAGGCGCTGGCAGTTGGTGGTGGCGTGTTGGAGGCTGTGCTCGTCCGTTACCCGGTGGAAGCATGAACCTGCGTACCGCCTTGCGACTGGACGACGCCCCGCGGGTGGCGTTCGTCGGCGCCGGGGGTAAAACCACCGGAATGTTCGCCCTGGCGCGGGAATATCCCCGCGCGTTGGTCACCACAACCACACACCTGGGTGCATGGCAGGCGGATCAGGTGGATGCGGTTCGTGTGATCCGTACCGCAGCGGAAGCGGCGCTGGTAGACCTTTCTTCCCCTGGCGTCATGCTGCTTGTGGGGGGCGAACCCACACCGGACGACCGCCTGCCTGGCCTTTCGCCCGATGTACTGGCGCGGGTGGCGGAATGGGCACAGCGTCACCGGCTGCCGCTGCTGATCGAGGCCGATGGCGCCCGTGGCCTGCCGCTCAAAGCGCCGGCAGAGCACGAACCGGCGATCCCGCCGCTGGACGGGTTGACCGTGGTCGTGGTGGCCGGACTTTCGGCGCTGGGGCAGCCGCTGGACGGTCGCCACGTTCACCGCCCGGAGCGCTTCGCTGCTTTGAGCGGCCTGCGCCCCGGCGAGCAAATCACCGTGGAGGCGCTGGCGGCGGTCTTACGACACCCCGAAGGCGGGTTGAAGGGCATTCCCCCGGACGCGCAGCGGGCGTTGTTACTCACCCAGGCCGCTGATCCGCAGCAACAGGCGCAGGCGGGGTGGCTGGCCGAGGCGCTGTTGGCGGCGTTTCCCACGGTGATGATGAGCCGCCCCCTCTCCTTTTCCCCCTCAACCCCCCCTTCCCTCTCCCCTCAGGGGAGACGGAAGGGGGGAACCGGTCTGGCAGGCCCGCCGCGGGGTAGGGAGAGGGGAGAGAGCCTCTCCCACCCTTTACTCCCCGTGGCGGGGGTTGGGCTGGCCGAGGCGGTGGGTTGCCGGGGGGGGACGCCAGACGGGGGGGTGGGTGGGCGGGGCGCGGGGGGGGGGGGGGGCGGGGTG
>CAYSXA010000222.1:0-3778 GCA_964435005.1 uncultured Anaerolineaceae bacterium
TGGTTGTTGGGGTAGGGGTGTCGGTTGCCAGGAAGGGCAGGGCTGGGCCGCCGCCGTTGGCCATCCACACGCCGAGCACGATCAATCCACCGACGACCAGCACCACGGCCAGCGCGCCCAGGATGAAAGGGGTCCATTGCTGGCGGCGCTGGTAGGATTGGATGACGTCCTGAATTTCATCCTGTGGCTTCTCGTCGCTCATGGTTGTCCCTTCTTTCTTCATCAAAGCGCCGCCGTCCTGCGGCACGCTTTCGTCGCTCTTTCAGATACTCTGTAATCATGGGCACCACGGAAAGGCCGATGATCGCCAGGATGACCAGTTCGAAATTGTGCTGTACGAACGGCAGGTTCCCGAAGAAGTAGCCGCCGAACAGGAACAGGAAGACCCACAGCAGGCCGCCGAGCACGTTGAAGAAGATGAAGCGGCTGTAGGTCATCGCGCCCACGCCAGCTACGAAGGGAGCGAAGGTGCGCACGATGGGTACGAAGCGGGCGAGCACTACGGCTTTGCCGCCGTGCTTCTCGAAGAATTCGTGGGTGCGATTCAGATGTTCGCGCTTCAGGAAGCGGATGTCGCTGCTGAAGGCGCGCGGGCCGATGTAGTGGCCGATCCAGTAGTTCACCGTATCACCCAGGATGGCGGCAGTAGCCATCAGCAGGAAGAGCAGTGCCACGTTCAGCCAGCCCATCGCGGCGAAGGTGCCGGCAGCAAACAGCAGCGAATCTCCTGGCAGGAAAGGGGTCACCACAAAGCCGGTCTCCATGAAGATCACGAAAAACAGCAGCAAATAGGTCCAGCTGCCGTAGGTTTGCACCACAGTGCCCAGATACTGGTCGAGATGTAGAAACAGGTCAAGCAGAAACTTTAGCCACTCCATAAGGAATCCTTCAAACAGATTTGCGATTAGCGCTGATTATAGCACACCCGTGCCAGCGCTCGTCGGCTGGCGAGCCACCACAGCAGTAGCCCGATGGTGAGCACAGCCAGCCCCAGTGGGCCGGCAGTCTGCAGCGGCGCCCATTTCGGGGACGTTGCCGGCAGGGTGGTCAGCACTGTGGCCAGGGTGATCCCGTTCCAGAGCGTGTGGAGCAACACTGAGGTCAGGTAGGCCAGCCCCAGGCGGTCGTAACGTCCTTCGCGCCAGGCGGTGACCATGCCCCAACCGGTCAGGGCGGCGGTGGCGATGTGTAGCAGGCCGGTGCCGATGCGTGACAGCACGGCAGACAGCCAGATGGTGGGCAGCAGCGCTACGGTGAGCGTTTCGTAATACGCAAAACCCGCACCGCTCAGCGCGCCCAGCACGAAGCCCTCCACGGGGTGTGGATCGCGGTCACCGAGCAGGCGCCACACGGCCAGGGGCTTGATCGCTTCTTCGATCAAAGGCACGATGCCGGCTGCCAGAACCAGCCCGCCGTACAGGATCAACGGCTGGCGGAGGTATGGAGCCAGTACCCGTTGGATCACCCGCGGGGAAGGAGCGTATATCAGGCGCCGGGTGAGCAGTTCGATGGTTTGGCGCCACGCCGGATTCAGGGTAAGCATCATGCCGACGGCAAGGGCGATCAGCAGAAAGACGCCGGTTTCGGCAAGCAGGGTCAGCAGCGGGGTGAGCACCAGCCCCACGCTGAAGGCTCCCCAGGGGCGGGACGGTGGGCTGAGCGGCAGGGCGCGTAGCCCGATGCGCAGGAACCACAGGAGCGGCAGGCCGACGGCCAGCACGTGGATGATCGGGAAGAGCAGCCAGAGGGGCGTGTCCACCTCGGCCAGCCATGCACCGAGCACGATCACTGGCGGGGTGAGCAGCAGCAACACCCAGGGGTGTAGCAACCGTTGGAGCGAACGCGGCCAGTCGTTCAATCCGCGGTCGCGGCGATCGGCCATGCGAGCCGAGATCATCAGCACCACGGCAGCGGTGCTGGCAGCGCCCAGCAGCATCAGCGTGGGTTTGGCGCGCGCCAGCCCGTCGCTCGCCCAGCGCCAGGCGCCCAATGCCGCCAGTCCAGCGATGGGGATCAACAGGACGCCGGCAGCCAGTTTGCTGAGCCAGGATTGCCAGGATCGGCGCGGAGATGGTTTGGGTGGCTGTGGCAGTACGTTCTCGTTCTCGCTCTGGTTCATTTCACTTCAATTGTGATTTCCAGGATGTGATCCGGCTCCGGTAGGTTCGGGTCGCGGGATGGATCGCGCGGGGTGAGTTGTTCCACCACGTCCATGCCCTCGATCACCTGGCCGAAGATGGTGTAGCCGCCCTCCAGGTTGGGTTGAGGGGCATAAGTGATGAAGAACTGGCTACCGTTGGTGCCCGGCCCGGCATTCGCATAGGCGACGCGTCCGGCGCGGTCGAAGGTCAGGTCGGGCGAGGTCTCGTTGTCGAAGGCGTAACCCGGCCCGCCGTAGCCCGTGCCGCTGGGGTCGCCACCCTGTGCCACAAAGCCGGGAATCACCCGATGGAAGGGGGCGCCGTCGTACCAGCCCTGCTGTGCCAGGAACACGAAGTTGTTCACACCCATGGGAGCCACGTCGGGGTAGAGCTCGATCACGATGTCGCCCTTTTCGGTGCGGATTGTGGCAGTGTAGTGCTTCGTGGGGTCAATCACCATGGGCGGGCATTCGGTGAACTGGCGCTGTTCCAGGGCGATCAGTTCCACGATGTAGGACAGCGTGAGGTAATCCATCGGGCCGCCGTAGATTGAGCCATTGATGAGCAGGAAAGGTGTGCCGGGAATGCCAATTGCCTTTCCATTATCCCAGGCCGCCTGAGCCTGCGCCACGATCTCTGGATTGGTCAGGTCGGTCTGGAAGCGTTCCACGTCCAGGCCGAGCGTTTCCGCCGCTTGGGTCAACCAGGCGGTGAAATCTTCTACCGACAGCTCCGTCCATTCATTCCAGCGATCGAAGAGCAGAGCGTGCATTTTCCAGAAAGCGCCCTGGCGACCGGCGGCCTCGGCGGCCTGTGTAGCGAGCAGCGCTTTGTCGTGGATGCTGACCAGCGGGAAGTGACGATAGACCACGCGCACGCGGTCAGGGTAGTTTTGTTGGAGTTGCGCCAGCACGGGCGCAAGCTGCGCACAGTATGGTCACTGGAAGTCGCTGTACTCGATGAAGGTGACCGCGGCGTCCGGCGGCCCCTGAACCCAGTCCTGATCGCTCACAGTGGGGAAGAGGGATTGTTCCGTGGCGTTCGGGGTGGGCATCAGCGCGGTCTCCATGGTGCAGGCCATCTTGCCGTCCAAAGCGGGCGGCGTTGTGGTCACGGACGCCGTTGCCGTCGCCGAACTCGTCGGCGATGGGGTAGGGGATGGGGCGAGAGTAGCGGTCGCTGTCGGTGCAGGCGTGCGCTGGACGCAGGCGCCCAACAGCAACGTGCTCACGCTACTCAGCATAAGCCACAGACGAGACACTTTCATGGGGAATCCTCCTGAAGAACCTGTTGCAGTTCGGCAAATGATGTGATCTGAGACACACGACGCAGGAAGTCAGAGAGGGAAGAGCTGCGCTCCCAGAGCGCGCGCACTGCTGCGCCGACCGGGTCTTCGCCTGCGGCGCCGCCTGGCTGGTCGGCGTACGCGCCGTAGAAGGCGAAGTAAGCCTGGTTGATCTTGCGGATGTGGTATCCGTGCTCCCAGAACACACGGCGACGCGCTTCCATGTAGGCCTCAGCTTCCTCGATGTGCCCTTCCGCGAGCAGTTGATCCACGGTCACGCGCGTTTTGCGCATCTCGGCCCGAAAGTCGAAGGCCGGCGGTGGGGGGGGCGTGGATGCGCCGGGTGGTGGTG
>CAYSXA010000223.1:0-3769 GCA_964435005.1 uncultured Anaerolineaceae bacterium
CATACACAGTGTGCCCACCGGTTCGGGCGGCCAGGGTATCCAGGAATTGATCGTTCCACTCGCGTCCGATCCCCAATCCATTGATGCGAATTCCCTGCTCAGCACACCGATCCGCCAGCTCCAGACATTGCGCCTCGTCACCATAGGTCCGGCCATCAGTGATCAGGAAAATCTGATTCACCTGCCCCGGCCGCAGATTGCGCAACACCTGACGATAACCAGCCTCCAGCCCCTGGAAAATCTCCGTGCCACCTCCCGGGTTCAGCATCCGGATCTTCGCATCGGCCTTTTCGAGCTGGATGTTCTGTTCCGCTGGGATCACCACCTCTGCCCAGTCGCTGAACGCCACCACGGAAAACGTGTCTCGCGGTTGCAGGCGCTCCAGCAGCTTACTTGCTGTTGCCTTGACCGTGTCCATCCGGACGCCGGCCATCGAGGTAGATTTGTCTAACACCAGGCACACGTTCAACGGTATCGAGGTCGGGGCGCCCTCATCAGGAATAGGGACCAGGGTCAGCAACGTGTAAATCAATTGCGGTTCACCCAGACGGACAAACGCCGGCCGCGAATACAACACATTAATCGTGATCTGGGGGATCGAGGTGGCTTCTGGTCCCAACCATCGGTCATACTCAGCGCGCTTTTCTGGATCCGACAGCACCTCATAGGCTTCCCGCAGCTCTTGCAACATATCGGAGGCATCCTCCGACGGATTCACATCAGGATGCAATCGGCGCACTGCAGCGCGATACGCCGAACGGATCTCGTCCATGGAGGCATCCACCGGCACCCCCAGGCGAGCGTAGTAGTTGGGAAGCCACCCAGTACGCTTGTCCATAATCCCTACCGTGCTTTGCGCACTAGGATCACACTGATGTTGTCCGGCCCACCTGCCTGGTTGGCCGCCTCAACCAACCGACTACACGCCACAGAGAGATCTTGCGCCTCCAGGATGATCGACACCAATTGCTCCTCTTCGATCACGGACCATAAGCCATCCGAGCAAACCATTACCGTAGCCTGCTGAGGAAAAGAGCGAATGAGCACATCAGGCACGAACGTCTCCGTCTGCCCCAGGGCGCGGTAAAGCACACTGCGTTGTGGGTGAATCGCCGCCTCTTCAGGTGTCAACTGATCCAGTTCCACCAGGCGCTGAACCAGGGAATGGTCGCGCGTCAACGTCTCTAGACGACCTTCAGGGTAGAGCAAACACACCCGGCTGTCTCCTACGTGGCCGATCACCATTTGCTCCCCCAACACCATAACCGCAGAAATCGTGGAGCCACCACCGGGCACCGCGTCCAGAACCGCCTGGTTGGCCCGCAGGATCCCCTGACTCATCACCTCCTGCAGAGACTCCTGTGGCGATTCAGGAGGATAGCGAAGAAAAGGTTCATAAAGATGGGTTAAGATGTACTTGGCCAACGTGCGTGTCGCCACAGCGCTGGCCTGTTCACCATGCTGATGCCCTCCCATCCCATCAGCTACGATAAACACCCCAAAGGGCATCTCACGATTATCTTCAGCCAACACCGTGTTCATCACGAACAAGGCGTCTTCATTGTGATCTCGCTGGCGGCCAACGGAAATGCCACTACCCACCACCAGTTGCGCGGGCGCAATAATATGCTCCTCTTGTTGCGTCAATTCAGCGCTTTCGAACAAAGGAGCCGTTCCTTCTTCTACAGGTGAAGGGGCTTTTCGAAACAGACGTTTTATCCTCTCAAACACGGCTCTCTCCTGGCCTCAGGCCAACAAAGCATATACTTTGTGATCCGTGGACCCAAAATAAACCACGCCGTCATGGATCACAGGGCTACCAATAATCGCTCCGCCAGTGCGAAACGCCCAACGCAAGCGCCCAGTACGATAATCCAAACAATACAGATGCCCGTCCGCCGAGCCGCAATAGACCGCATCTTTATATATCGCCGGCCCACCAGGGACCTGATGCTCCGTCTTAAACCGCCAGATCTCCTTGCCGCTGGTGATGTCCAGACAATAGATGTGCTGATCCGCCGAGCCAATGAACAGTCGGTCCTCAAACAGACACGGCGTGGAAATCGAGCCCTTGCCCATGCGGAAACGCCAGAGCACCCAACCCGCCTGGCCGTCCAGCGCATAGACCACCCAATCCACCGAGGAGAAGTACACTACCCCATTATGCACGCGCGGAGAGGAAACGATCGCCCGCTTTGCCTTAAAGCGCCAGCGCATCTCTCCGCGGAAATCCAGCGCGTAGAAATCTCCGCTCTCGCATCCGAAGAAAATCGTGTCGTGCGCCACGTACGGCATAGAGCGGATCGGTGCAGCCGTCTCGGCGCGCCAAGCCACCCTGCCGGTCACCAGGTTGACCGCATGCATGTGGGCATCATCCGACCCCACAAAAACATGCCCCTCCGCGATAAACGGGGAACAACGGATCGGCCCATCCGTAAAGTACGTCCACACCACCTTGCCCGATCGCAGCGAGACGGCATGCAACCGGAAGTCCTCCGAACTCACCAGGACGGCATCTTCGTACACCGCAGGCTGAGTGACGATTGCCCCTTCGGTCGGATACTTCCAGATGAACTCACCTGTGGACGCGTCCAAAGCGTAGAGGTTATGATCATAACACCCCACAAACAGCATGCCATTGAAGTAAGCCGGGGCATTTCGAATCTCATCCTCACATTCGAACACCCACAGCGGCTTGATGTCGCCGGGTTGCAGCGGCGTGGTCGGTAACGAAGTCACGTTCAACACACCGGTCTTTCGCGCCACCGCGAGCAGGGCTTCTTTGGCCTCCAGCGCGCTCTGGAAACGATCCTCCGGTTTGTACTGGAGCATACGATACACCACCGCCTCCAGTTCTGGCGAAACATTCGGGTTGATCTGCCGGATCGGGCGCTCGCCGAAGGAGAACGGCGGTTCCAGGCGAGGATCGCGCCGGGTGAGCACATGATGCAAGGTCGCCCCAAGCGCGTAAATATCAGCCAGCGGAGAAGCCTCACCGCGATACTGCTCCGGTGGCGAATACCCTTCCGTGCCAATCATCGTCCCCTTCTGGCCAGCCTGGAAGACCTTTGCGATTCCAAAATCTACCAGAACCACATGCCCGCTGGTGTTGATCATCACGTTCGAGGGCTTCATGTCTCGGAAGATCACCGGATCGGGCTTGTGGCTGTGCAGGTAATGTAGCACATCACACAGCTCGATCGCCCAGCCAATCACCTGTTCCACCGGAAGAAAATCAGTGCTGTCGTTCAGGATGGCTTCCAGATCTTTTCCTTGAATGTACTCCAGAACCAGGTAAGAACGATTGGCCTCCGAGAAGTAATCGTAAATGCGCGGGATGGCTGGGTGGGAGAGCGTGGCCAGGATGTTCGCCTCACGTTCGAAGTTTTTGATCGCAGTCTGGCGGACAACCGGGTCGGGCGACGCATTGATCATCTCTTTGACGGCCACCAGTTTGACTACACTGGGGAAATGCAAGTCACGGGCACGGTACACAGCACCCATGCCTCCCACTCCAACCGTACCTTGAATCTGGTACCGTTTGGCCAGAATCACCCCCGGTTGAAGCAATTCCCCCGGCGTGGGCTCTTCTTCGGGTTCCGGAAAGGATTGAGTAATGCGGCGGGTATCCAGTAGAGCCTCCTGTGAATCGGTGACGATGTTTTATCAAATTATAGCCACGTATGGCAGGAATTGCAAACGCCTGCACCCGCGAGAGACTGTTTCAGATTAGTAGGCGAGAGGAGAGGCGTTGTCGCAGGCGCAAGAG
>CAYSXA010000224.1:0-3739 GCA_964435005.1 uncultured Anaerolineaceae bacterium
TGGAGAACCCGTGCCGATCAACCTTTCATCCCTTAAAGTGTCCGGTGGCTAGTAGTTCATTAGTTCATTAGTTCATTGGTTCACTTGTTAAAGGTTTGTTGGTGCAATGATGTTGGTGATCTGTTTGTCTATTGGCTCGGTTTTAACCTCCTTCGCAAGTCGAATGCCACCTTGATCGCGCGAGCACGACGTTTATCCAACGCGGTGGCGATGGCCTCTCGGTACGCCTCCAAACGAAAGGTGTGCGTGAGCAGGGGATCGGTGCGCACACGGCCTTCGGCAAGCCAGCGGATGGCAAGGTCGAAGTTTGAAATCCGCTCTCCTTCCCAACGCGTCACGTCGTGTCCGACAGCTCCAAGTAAATCCACTTCCTGATACCAGACCGGGGTGAGATCGAGACGCATACGGCGCAGGTTCACCCCCACCAGCACCACCACGCCCCGCGCGCGGGCATAGCGCAACGCGGCTTCCAGCGTGGTCGGGATGCCCACCACGTCGAACACGCGGTCAAAACCACCGAGCAGCATGGCGCTCCCACCCCGCCCACGATAAAGCCTTGCGCCGGTCAAGGCGGCGGCGTGGGCAAAGCCGTCTTCCGCCGCCAGGAAGGTCTCGTCCGCGCCCATCTCGCGCGCCAAATCAGCCTGCCAGGGGAACTCGGCCTGCGCCACCAGCAGTGCCTTTGGCGCAATCTGCCGCAGCACCTGGATCAGCAACAGACCGATCGTGCCGCAACCGATCACCAGCACCCGGTCATCGTCTCGTGGCGGCGAGCGGAACGCCGCGTGCAGCGCCACCGCCAGCGGCTCAATGAAGATCGCCTGCTCATCGCTCACCGCCTCCGGCACACGCACCAGTGTGCTCGCCGGGGTAATGAACTGGTCGCCAAAACCGCCGCCAATCGGCTGCGGGTGCATCGGCTCCATCGCACGCTCACACAGCACCCGATGACCACGGGCGCACGCCGGGCAGAGATCGTCCAATCCGCGCGCCGCGCAGTCGTTGGCTCGCCCCCACCGCACCACACGGTCGCCCGGCTGGAATCCGCCCACCGCAGCACCGACTTCGACCACCACGCCAACCATCTCATGCCCCAGGTACGCCCGCCGGCTGGACGGCAAAATCGCGGGTGCCACGTTCAGTTCTGCATCCAGCAAGATCTGATGCAAATCTGAACCACAGATGCCGCACATGCGATTTTCCACCCGCACCCAATCGGGCGCTGGCAGTGGAGGATCATCCTGTTCAAGAAAACGCAGAGGGGCAAACGGGGCAGCCCATGCCTGCTTCCAGAAGCGCAGCAGGGCACGGGTGATCACAAAACGCGCGGGGGTGACGTCCAGCAACAACGATCTCATGGCGCAATCTCAGGCTTACAAAGATGCCTCCAATATAGCACCATTCGTCAAAATACACCAAATCCCCTCATCCCCTAACTGCTGTATAATTGCCCTCATGAAAACGCTGTATGCCCTGATTCACACCATGCGCCCGCGTCAGTGGCCGAAGAACGCCTTCGTCTTCGCAGCGCTGGTGTTCGACCGTCAACTGCGTAACCCGGACGCCTTGGTCATCACAGTGGCCGGCTTCCTCTTGTTCTGCCTTCTCTCGGGTGCGGTGTATCTGCTGAACGACATCGCCGACCTGGAAGCTGACCGGCAACACCCCATCAAACGGTTGCGCCCGCTGCCTTCCGGCCAACTCGCCGTGCGCACGGCGTGGATCGCCTTTACAGTCATCCTGATCGGGACATTGGCACTCTCGTATCGGCTGCACCCGTCGTTCGCGGTGGTCGCCGCGACGTACTTCGTGCTCAACCTGGCCTACTCCTTCGGGCTGAAACACATCCCTCTGATCGACGTGCTGAGCATCGCCGCCGGCTTCGTGCTGCGCGTGCAGGCCGGCGTGACGCTGATCCATGTGGAGCGCTTCTCCCCCTGGCTGTACATGGTCACCACGCTGCTGGCGCTCTTCCTGGGCTTCGGCAAGCGCCGCGCGGAGCTGATCGAACTGGCCGCCGGCGCCCGCAATCACCGCCGTGTGCTGGACGGCTACACTATCCCCCTGCTTGATCAACTGCTGACCATCACCCTGGCAACCACCATCGTCGCTTACAGTCTGTACACCTTCTCCGCGCCCAACCTGCCGCCCAACCACGCCATGATGCTCACCATCCCCTTCGTGCTGTACGGGTTGTTCCGCTACCTGTACCTGGTGCAGGTGGAGAACCACGGCGGAGCGCCGGAGGAAGCGCTGCTCACCGACCGCCCGTTGCAGGCCACCATCCTGCTGTGGGGCCTTGCTGTGCTGTTCATCTTCTACATCTTCTAACCTGAACCTGCAACCTGTAACTTTTAACCTACCACCCAAACCATGCCCTCTTCCACCGCCACCGCCCCCGGAAAGATCATCCTCTTCGGCGAACACGCCGTGGTATACGGCCAGCCGGCGATCGCCGTGCCGGTGACCCAGGTGCAGGCGCGCGCCACGGTGCACCCCAACCCGTCCGCGCCGCCCGGCGAGGTGCGCATCCAGGCCCCGGCCATCGACCTGGACACGCGATTGGCCGATCTGCCGGACGAGCACCCTCTGGCGGCTGCCATGCGCGGCCTGATGCATGAACTCGGCCTGCCCCGCCTGCCGGCGCTCACCCTGCGCGTGACCTCGACCATCCCGGTCGCCGCCGGGTTGGGGTCGGGCGCGGCGGTCTCGGTGGCCGTGCTGCGCGCGCTGGGACGCTTCCTGGGGCGCCCGCTGAGCGACGAGCGGGTCAACGCACTGGCCTACGAGGTGGAGAAAATCCACCACGGCACGCCGTCCGGCATCGATAATACGGTCATCACCTACGCGAAGCCGGTGTTCTTTGTGCGCGACCAACCTATCCAGACCTTTGCCGTGCACCGCCCGTTCACCCTGGTCATCGCGGACACCGGCGTCCCCAGCCCGACCGCCGAGACCGTAGGTGCGGTGCGCCGCGCCTGGCAGGCCAATCCGGCGCGCTACGAGCAACTGTTTGCCGCTGTAGGAAGCATTGCGCGCGCGGCACGACAGGCTATCGAAGACGGACATCCGGAGCGCCTGGGGCCGTTGATGGACGAGAACCACGACCTGCTGCGCGAAATGGGCGTCTCCTCACCTGAACTCGACCACCTGGCTCAGGCCGCGCGGGAAGCCGGGGCGCTGGGCGCCAAACTCTCCGGCGGCGGAGGCGGCGGCAATCTGATCGCCCTGCCCGCCCCCGACGATCCACGCGCCGCCGAAGGCCTGGCCGCTGCGCTGGAAGCCGCCGGCGCGGTGCGGACGATTGTCACGACTGTGCGTTGACTCCTGAGGCAGAGATATCTGAGGCTTCAGAGGAGGCAGAAAGGCCAGAGGCGCCAGAAGAACAACGGCGATCGAGGTATCGGCGCCAAGCCCCAACCAATGCAACACCTCAACCAACGCAACCTTTGAACCAGCGCAACCAATGCAACCAACACTTCAGTTCCTCAAACTCGGCGGCTCGCTGATCACGGATAAAACCCGCCCGAACACCCCCCGCCCGGAAATCATCGAGCGGCTGGCGGAGGAGATCGCCGCCGCACGGCGAGCGCAGCCGGACGTGCGGCTGGTGCTGGGGCACGGCTCCGGCTCCTTCGGGCACGTTGCCGCGCAGCGATACGGTACCCATCAGGGCGTGCGCTCGGCGGCTGATTGGCGCGGCTTCGTTGAGGTCTGGCGTGTGGCTTCGGCGCTGCAC
>CAYSXA010000225.1:0-3708 GCA_964435005.1 uncultured Anaerolineaceae bacterium
CGGAAGGGCACGAACTCTTGCTGCATCATTACCCCGAAGCGCGCCGCATGGCCCAGATCGGTGGGTAAGCGTGGTGTACAATTGAAACGATTGTCAAGCAATGTGGGTATTCTGCGAGGTGGATGGTGAAGGTGCGAGCTTTCTGGCCCCTTGTTCTGGTTGTTGCGTTGACCGGTTGCGCAGCCGCGCCCGCGGCGCCAGTGGCTTACGTCGATCTGAACGATTTGCAACCCCTGCCAGAACCGCAGAATACCGCCGTTGAACCGTTGCGTGTAGCGGTAGCTGCGGTTATTTCGCCTCAAGGCTCCGCTGAGGGGTATGGTCCGTTGCTGAAGTATCTGTCCCGTCGCCTTGGCCGCCCTGTAGAAATGGTGCAGCGTCGTAGTTACGCTGAAGTGAATGAGCTGATTCGCACAGGTGAAGTAGACTTGGCTTTTGTGTGTACCAGTTCATACCTGGTTGGGCGTTCTTTCGGCATGCAATTGATCGCCGCTCCTCAGGTGGATGGGCATATCACTTACCAGGCGAAGCTGATTGTCTCGGCTGACAGCCCTGCAAGGTCGTTGGAAGATTTACGTGGCAAGGTATTTGCTTTCACCGATCCCTTGTCTTTCACTGGGCGGGTGGTTCCAATTTACTGGCTGCAACAGATAGGCGAGACGCCTGAGACCTTCTTCAAACGCACTTTTTTCACTTTCAGCCATGATGATGCCATTTACGCGGTCGCGCGCGGCCTGGCGGATGCGGCTTCAGTGGACTCATTGGTGTGGGATTTTGCCCTGCGCCGTGATCCTTCGCTGGCAGATCGAATCCGTGTGATCCGGACCTCGGAGCCGTTTGGTATCCCGCCTGTTGTTACAGGCCCTCATACTCGTCCGCAAACCATTGCAACCTGGCAGGAAATTCTGCTTCGGATGGACGAAGACCCTGAAGGTAAGGCTGCCTTGCAACTGTTGGATTACGATCGATTTGTCGCCGTGGAGGACTCACTGTATCAAACGGCGGATCAAGTTGAACAGGCGGTTCGGCTTACCGGAATTGACTTGCCATGAGACGGCGGCTTCGCGTTTTCTTTCGACATTTTTGGGACCTGGCGGGTGGCGTAAGTGTCCGCACCAAGATTTTCGGCATTGTGTTGGGTACATCGTTGCTGCTTAGTGCAGGTTTTATCTATCAGGTGCGTATGGCGCTGTATCGTCACCTGGAAAATGAAGCCCGCGAGCGCGGCGTATCCATTGCCCGCGACGTAGCTGCCCGTTCCACCGATTTGATCCTGATCAATGACTTATATTCGTTGTATCAATTGTTGGCGAATACTCAGGCAAACTTCCGCGATGTGCGTTATCTGTTTGTCGTAAACCCACAGGGAGAGGTCCTGGCGCACACTTTTGAGGGGGGCTTTCCGCTGGATTTACTTGAGGTCAACCAGGCTCAGGCGGGGGAATTCGAACATACGGTCGTGTTGAATACGGATGAAGGGTTGGTGTGGGATGTGGCTGTGCCAATCTTTGAAGGGCGCGCGGGCACGGTTCGCGTGGGAATTTCCGACCAGAGTATACGCACCACCTTGCTTGTGTTGCTTTCCCAAATGGCGCTCACGTTAATCGCGGTCTTGGTGATCAGCCTGCTGGCGGCTACTTTCCTCACCTGGATCCTCACTCGCCCGATCCTGGACCTGGTGGAAGCGGCGCAGGCTATTGGGCAAGGGGACTTTTCAGTCCGCTTGCGCCGTTGGGCCAACGACGAGCTCGGCGACTTGGCAGACGCGTTTAACGCTATGGCTACGGATCTTGCACGTTTGGACGGCCTGCGGCGTGAGCGGGAGATGCTTCGCCGTCAGTTGCTGGAGGGCGTGATCCGTGCTCAAGAGGAGGAACGTCGTGCGATTGCCCGTGAATTGCACGATTCGACGTCACAGTCACTGTCGTCGCTGGTGATGGGGTTGCGTGTGCTGGCGAACACCTGCCCTGATCCACAGTCGCGTATCCAGGCAGACGAATTGCGGCAGGTCGCTGCACAGACCTTAGAAGACGTCCACGATCTGGCGGTCCGCTTACGGCCAGCAATTCTGGACGATTTGGGTTTGAAAGCAGCGCTAGACCATCTGTGCCGTGAATGGCAACAACGTTTCGGTGTGGCTGTGGATTTATTGGTGCATCTGCGTGATGAACGTCTTCCCGAAGCTGTGGAAACGGCGTTGTTCCGCATTGTGCAGGAGGCGATGACCAACGTCGCGCGCCATGCACAGGCGAGTCAGGTAAGCGTGTTGATTGAACGGCGTGCGGGTGATGTGATGGCCGTGATTGAAGACAACGGATGTGGGTTTGATCCTGGGGCAGTGGATACCCGTCGTCACCTCGGTGTACTGGGGATGCGAGAACGCGCCGATTTGCTTGGTGGGCAGGTTCAGATCGAAAGCGCGCCAGGGCGTGGGACATCCATTTTCGTTCGAATCCCCCTTGTGGCGGAAGGAGAAGACTAGCATGGAGCCCTTGCGAGTGTTGCTTGCCGATGACCATGCCATCTTGCGAGTGGGATTGCGTTTATTACTGGACGGGCAGGAGGACTTCGAGGTCGTAGGCGAAGCAGAAACGGGCCTGGAAGCTTTGGAGCTGGCGGATTCCTTGAAGCCCGACATTGTGCTGTTAGATCTGAACATGCCGGGCTTACATGGCCTGGAGACCCTGCCCACGTTGCGCAAAGTTGCGCCAGATGCCCGGGTGTTGATCCTGACTATGCACGCCGACCCTCAATATTTGCAAGAAGCCATCCGACGAGGTGCGGCAGGGTATGTCCTCAAGAAGGCAGCGGACAGCGAACTGCTCTCTGCGTTGCGCGCTGTAGCCCGGGGCGAAGTGTACGTCCACCCTTCAATGACGCGTGCGTTGTTGGATGGCCTGATACAACAACCCCAGGATACGGAAAGCAATGCCTGGGAAGAGCTGAGCCCGCGGGAACAGGAGGTGTTGCGTATGGTGGCGCTGGGACACACCAGCGCTGAGATCGCTCAACAGCTTCATCTCAGCCCCAAAACAGTAGACACTTACCGGGCACGAGGTATGGAGAAACTTGGATTCTCTACTCGCGCAGCGTTGGTGCGTTTTTGTTTGCGTAGAGGGTTACTTTCACAGGAGTAGAGACAGGGAAAAAGTGTGCGCCGTGCAGTCGCGCCTTCACCAATGGAAGGCGGCTTCGACACGGGACACATCTAGGAGCCTTCCCAGTTCCCGTTTCGCAAAACATTTCACCAATTCCAAGGGGGGCACTTCAAACTCTACTCCGATAATACAAGAAGATTAATCCTTCTCCCTATCCAGCCGGGCCGCCGCGCGGTGCAGGTCGCGCAGGCCGGGTTTGCCGTAGCGCATGGTAGTCTGGATGCTCTTGTGCCCGAACTGCGCCGCCTTGACGAACGGGTCCACCCCCTGCTCTTTCCACAGGTACACCGCCGTATGCCACAGCACGTGGGGCGTCAGGGTCACACCCTCTCGGGCCAGCCTGCTGGCCTCGGCCACCTGCTTCAGCACCAGCTGAACCGCCCGCGCCGTGAGCGGACGGAAGGGAGCTTTGACGCCGGTGAACACGACGTCATGCTCACACACCGGGCGCACGTCCAGCCACTCGCGCAGCGCTTGGCGCGCGTCCCGCAGACTACCGTGCGGTCTTTGTCCCCCTTGCCGCCGCGCACGTCCAGCTCGCCGCTGCGTG
>CAYSXA010000226.1:0-3687 GCA_964435005.1 uncultured Anaerolineaceae bacterium
CGCGGCGCGCTTCTCGCATGGGCGGCAGCGCTCCTCCGGCGTAACCGATCATGAAATTATCCAGCACCCGCATCGGAGGGAAATCCATCGGGTCCTGATGCAGCATCCCGATGCCCAGCCGCAGCGCATCCGCCGGTGACTGAATGCGCACCGGTCGGCCATCGAGCAGGATGTCGCCGGCGTCGTGGTGAATGAAGCCGGACAGGATCTTCATCAGGGTGCTCTTTCCTGCACCGTTCTCCCCCAGCAACCCCTGGATCGTCCCCGAAGGGATGGTCAGGGTGATGTCGTTATTCGCGTGCACCGGGCCAAAGCGCTTGTGAATATGTCGTAGTTCTACTTTCATATCGCGATTTCTTCGTCTTCTCCACCAGCGAGGGGTATAGCATCCTGGCTACACCCCTCGCTGGCACACTTGGCGCTCCCTGGCGATTCAAAAAAAGGCCCGGCCACACCCAAAGGTGCAGCCAGGCCACAACGCACACTTACTCCTGGACAGACTGTCCTTCCATACCCTCCAGCAATTGCGGCAGGTACCAGATCTGTTGATCGGTGGCAACCTCGCCATCCTTCAGGTACGGCGTGCCGTCCTGCAGGTTGAGCGGACCGGCCCACAGGTTCAGGCCACCAGCCAGTTCGCCGATGAACTTGTCCACGCCGGAAGCCGCGTCGCCGGTCAGCGCATTGCCCTTCTCGAAGCCGATCGCCGACGTATCTTCGTTGTTGATGTCGTTCCAATCCGGGCCAGCCCACACGAACTGGGACGTCCAGGTGCCATCGGCGGCGGACTGGATCATCGCCAGGTAGCCGGGGCCCCAGTTGAAGTACGGTACACCCAGGCAGACATCCGGCGCCTCTTCGCACGCGCCCTTGAAGTCATAAGGCACAGCCCAGACCTCTTTACCCTGGTCGCGGAACTTCTTGGCCTCCACCAGTGCCTCGGTGGTGTCGATACCGGAGATTACCACGTCGTAGCCGCTGTTGAAGAAGTCATCCGCCACCTGCGTGGGATCGCTGGTCACGCCGGGGATGTTGAACCAGAAGCCAATCCAGGTGACCTTGAACTTCAGGTCGGCGGCGTCCTTGCCACGGTAGTTCGTCCAGCAGTACTTCGCGCCGAGGTACGCACTGGACGCCAGGCGGCGGGTCTCGTCGTTGATCAACGGCCCGAGGTAACCGATCTGACCGGTTTGCGAGGTCAGCGCGGCGGCGCAACCAGCGATCATCTTGCCATATTCCATGCGACCCATCAGATTGGAGAGGTTCGCCACGCCCTGATAATCCTTGCCGTCTTTCCAGGCATGATCACCGGAAGCATGGATCACATACACATCCGGGTGCGACTTGGCAAAGGCCAGGGCTGCGTCCTTCATGTCATCCGAGTTGAAGATGATCACCTTGGCGCCCTTGGAGGCCAGGTCTTCCGCCAGTTGCTCCGCCGTGGTGCCAGGGCGGTCGGCAGGGTTGACCTTGTCCACGTACACCATGGTCGCGCCCAGTTTGGCCTCCACGTACTTGCCGGCGTCGTAGTGCGCCTGGCTCCAGCCGTGGTCGTTGTATGGGCCGACCAGTAACATGCCAAAGGTGATCTTCTCCGCCGCCGGGGCTTCGGTGGGCGCCGGCGTGGCCTTCGCGCACGCCGACAGCACCATCGCCGCCAGCAAGAGCAGCGTCAACACAAACCAGACTGTTCTCCTCATCGCAGTTCCTCCTTTGGGTGACTAAGGTTGACTAGACAACATCCCGAATTGTACTCAGATTGGCGAATTACACAAGGGATTTGAAGGGACGAAATCACTGATCCTCAAGCACCGGAACGAAACCGAACCGGGTCACGTCCACCAGCCCTTTGTCCGAAAGGCGCAGTTCGGGGATGACCACCAGGGCAAGCAGGCTAAGCTGCATGTTCGGGTTGTTCAACGTACAGCCGCAGGCACGGAACCCTTCCAGTACCGTGGCCGCCTGACGCGCCACCTCCGGCGCCGGCGCATCGGACATCAAACCCGCAATCGGGAGCGCCACGCGCCCGATCACCTCTCCATCTTTGACAACCACCTGACCGCCGCCCATCTCGGCCAGCACGTTCGCCGCCTGGGCCATACAATCCTCATCCGTGCCCACCACCAGCATGTGATGGCTGTCATGCGCCACGGTTGAGCCGATACCGCAACGCTCCGTGAAGCCGAAACCGTGCACCAGTCCCACGGTCACCGTCCCCGTGCGGCGGTGGCGCTCCACCAGCGCAGCCTTGGCCAGATCACGATCGAGGTCAGGATAGATGCCACCATCCCGAACGGGTACCTCCATCACCAAATGCCGCGTTGGGGCCTGATTCTCCACCACGCCGATCACATGTGCGCGAGCGGTCGGGTTGGCCGTGCTCGGCAGGTGGAAATCAGCAGCGGTCAGCGGGCGTGCCAGCTTCACAGACTGCCGCGCCCAATCCGGGTAGGCAAAAGGCGACAGCGAAATGAGAAGCCGCCCTTCTTCAGCGATCAGCTGCCCGCGCGCATACACCCTCGCCGCGCGGAAATCGACCAGATCAGGCACCAGCAAGATATCTGCCCAGCGACCTGGCGCAATCTGTCCTACATCGCGCGCCACACCGAAGTGCTCTGCCGTGTTCAGCGTCGCCATCTGGATCGCCGTGATCGGCGGCAACCCCTGAGCGATCGCATGCCGCAGCACGCGATCCATGTGTCCTTCTTCGACCAGGGTCTCCGCGTGGCTGTCATCCGTGCAGAGCAAGAAGTGACGCGGATCCAGCCCCATTTCGGTGATCGCCCTGACCTGGGTCGCCACGTCGTGCCAGGCGGAACCGTAGCGCAGCATCACCTTCATGCCCTGACGCACACGGGCGATGGCATCCTCCAGTCGCGTGCCTTCGTGATCGTCCTCCGCGCCGCCGGCGACGTAACCGTGGAACGACAGACCAAGATCAGGGCTGGCATAATGGCCGCCGATCACGCGGCGGGCAGCCTCGGTGGCCGCCATCTCGGCCAGCATCTTTTCATCGCCAAGGTACACACCGGGGAAGTTCATCATCTCGCCCAGGCCGATTATCCCATCCCAGGTCATCGCTTCGGCGACGTCCTCCGGGGTGATCGTGCCCCCCGGCGTCTCCAACCCCGGCGCAGACGGCACGCAGGAAGGCACCTGCACCCAGACATGGATCGGCTGCGCCTGCGCCTCATCGACCATCAAACGCACGCCGCGCAACCCAAACACGTTGGCGATTTCATGCGGATCGACGAACATGCCCGTGGTGCCGTGCGGCGCAACGGCACGCACGAACTCGGTCACCGTGAGCATGCCGGACTCGATGTGCATGTGGGCATCAAGCAAGCCGGGTACCAGATACATGCCATCCGCATCCACCACGTCCGTCGCCTCTCCAATGGCATGAGAGGCATCCGGCCCGACGTACGCGATACGCCCGTTCACCACGGCCACGTCTGTGCCGGGGACGATTTCGCCCGACTGCACACACACCCACTTCCCGTTCCGGATCACACGATCCGCCGGAGTGCGGCCCATGGCCACATCGATCAGCACCTTACGCCACAAATCCGTCATCCGCACCTCCTGGAAATTTGCTCCAGTATGGCACAAGTTTTTTGGAAAGTCAACTCAAATGATCTGGTGATTACCCACAAGTACCGCCACCTCTGGGGAAGGGGTGGTGGG
>CAYSXA010000227.1:0-3592 GCA_964435005.1 uncultured Anaerolineaceae bacterium
TTCCCCCATGGCTTACCCCGTCATGCCCTTCCGCCTGACTTTTCGAACCCCCTGGGAAAATTCACCCCACGAATTTCACTCCATCTCCTGACGACCAGCCAAGGCCCGCAGCAGCGTGCTCTGATCGGCATATTCCAGATCACCGCCGACGGGCAGACCACGCGCCAGACGGGTGACACGCACCCCCAACGGCTTCAACTGTTGCTGCAAATACATCGCCGTGGCGTCGCCCTCCAGGCTGGGGTTGGTCGCCAGGATGACTTCACGCACCCCACCGCGCCGCACGCGATCCAGCAACTCGCGGATACGCAGGTCCTCCGGCCCCACACCTTCAATCGGCGAAAGCACACCATGCAACACGTGATACCGTCCCCGGAAGGCATCCGTGCGCTCCAACGCCACCACGTCCAGCGGCTCCTCCACCACGCAGATCAGCCCCGGATCGCGGTCCGGGCTGGCGCACACGCGGCACAACTCCTCGCCCTGCATGGTAATGTTGGCGCACTCGCGGCAGTAGGCAATCTCCCGCTTGATTGCAACCAACGCCTCGGCCAGACCAGCGGACAGATCCTCCGGTGCGCGGAGCAGGTAATACGTTAACCGCGCGGCGGTCTTCGGGCCAATTCCCGGCAAACGGGAGAAAGCATCAATCAACCGCTGGACAGGTTCCGGCAACAGCATAAACTACCCCAGCAAACCACCCAGACCACCGGTCAGCGGGCCCAGCCGCTCTTCGGTCATCTGCTGCACGCCTTCCACCGCCTGGTTGAAGGCCGCCAGAATCAAGTCTTGCAGCATTTCTGCATCGGCGTCCTCCAGCAGACCAGGATCGATGACCACCTCCTGGCAACGGTACTCCCCCGTGAGGGTGATCTTCACTGCCCCACCGCCCGCGGTCGCCGTGACAGTGGCTTCCGCCAGCGCCGCCTGCGCCGCTTCGAGCTGCTGCTGTAACTGCTGCAATTGCTGCATCATACCGCCGCCCATTCCCACACTGCGGCGCGGCATCCCTTTCTTTGAACGTTTCGCCATCGTCCACTCCTTACTGACTGTCCACGATTTTGCCGCCCAGGTCGAGCGCGGTCTTCAGCAAACCGTTCGGATCCGCGCCGGGCGGCAGTTCCTGCTCCACAGATTCGCTATCCGCCAGCACGCACTTCACGCGGATGGGACGCCCGTACACCTGCTCCAGCGCCCAGCGCATGTCCGCCAGGTTCTCTTCCTTTTCCATCTTCTCTTTGAGGATCTTGCTGGGGTAACCCAGGAAGAGCGTACCATCGCGGTACTGGACAGAACGGCAGGAATTGAGCAGACCATCCACCCGCGGATTGCGGTGTTTGATGACCTCTTTCAGTTTGCGCCACTGCGCCCGGATTTCCTGCATCCCGAACCCGGACACAGGTTCTTCCGCCGGCGATTCCGCCGAGGCCACAGGCTGCGGCGTCGGCTGAGGACGCGGCGCCGGGGCGGCCTGCGGCGGGGCTGTCTGCACCGGCACGGCAGCGGGCGGCTGTAACGCGCCAATCGATTCAACCACCGCCATCTCCAGCGGCAACGCCGGTTGCCAAGCATATCGTTCCGCCGCAGCAGCGTTGAAGGCGCGGATCATCACCAGGATCTGCGCCGGGGTCAGCGTTTCGGCGTGCCGCGCCATTTGCGCCCGCACTTCCTGGCCGGCCTCCACCTGCGCTCCGCTGCCCACCTTGATCATCATCACGTTACGCAGATAGTCTACCACCTGACGGGCGAGCTGACGGGCATCGCTGCCGGCATCCAGCGCCGCGTGGATCACGTCCAGCCCGCGACCAGCGTCCATCCCCACCATAGCATCGACCATCTGGATCACTGCCTGGTGCGTGGCCGTGCCGAGCACAGTCTGCGTCAGGTCAAGCGTGATCGGTTGTCCGGTCGAGGCCAGTTGATCCAGCAAGGAGATCGCATCGCGCAGACTGCCGGTAGCCTGCCGGGCGATCAGCAACAGCGCGTCGTCGTCGGCCTGCAGGTTTTCGCCCTGCACAACCGTCCGCAAATGCCGTTGGATATCCTTTGTGGGCAGGCGACGGAACTCGTGCCGCTGGCAGCGTGAGAGCACTGTGGCCGGGATCTTGTGCACCTCGGTGGTCGCCAGCACGAAGATCGCATGCTCCGGCGGCTCCTCCAGCGTCTTGAGCAGCGCATTGAAAGCCGCCGTGGAGAGCATGTGCACTTCGTCAATGATATACACCTTGTAGCGCCCCTGATTGGGCGCGAAGTGGATCTTGTCGCGCAGGTCACGCACGTCGTCCACCGAGGTGTTCGAGGCCGCGTCAATCTCGATCAAATCCATGAAGCGGCCTTCGTCCACGGCCAGGCAATGCTCGCAAGCGTCGCAGGGACGATTGTCCACGTCCTCGTCCAGGCAGTTCACGGCCTTGGCGAGCAGGCGCGCCGTGGTCGTCTTCCCCGTGCCGCGCGGCCCGGCGAACAGATAAGCATGTGCCACGCGCCCTGCACGCACCGCGTTGCGCAGGGTCTGGATCACGTGCTCCTGCCCCACCACCTGATCCCAGCGTTGGGGGCGCCATTTACGGTACAAAGCCTGGTTCATACCAACCTCATTCGAGATAAACCACAACAGCGTGGACGGCTTTCAATCAAGTGTATCACAACCATCCAGGGGAAGCAGGCGGCGCTGGAATCGAGGGGACGGTACGCTCAGGTTGTAGTCGCGGATGCGGCGGTTGAGGTCGCGCACCTGAGCGAGGTAACGCGCTCTGGCCCGTTCCCAGGCCTCCGGGTCGCGCTCCCGTGCCTGCCAGGCGCGCAACAACGCCTGCTGCGCGGCTTCCACCTCTGCTTCGATTTGCCGCCGCTCCTCCATCCAGGGTAACGAAAACCCCTGAGCGCGCAGCAGACGAAACGCCGCGCGCCACTCCGCCGGCTCGAAAGGATTATCGTCCAGGCGCAACGGCTGTCCTTTGCCGGGCAGGTCGTCGAACGCGCCTTCCTTCAGCGCGCGGCGGATGCGCTCCTCAGCAATGCGTTCCAGCGGATTCATGGGACAACATACTGAGAAACCTCCTGCCCGGAGGCATCGAGCAGGACAATCCTCTCGCCAGGAGCAAAAACAGCCTGATCCCGCCCCCAATGCAGCTCCACCACGGTGTCCACCCCTGGACGGGTGAACAGGCTCACTGCGCCGCCGGGGAACAGCACCAAACGAGGGAAGACATAGCGATTGCCGTCCGCGTCCTGCAGCGTCCACCCCTCCAGCAAAAGTTCGCCGCTGCCGCCCACACGCCGGATGAGCACCCCTTCTTGCAAGAGGTCACCCGGTGCGAACACCTCGGCAATCACCACCCGTCCAGCGCGCGGGACTTCTGTGGCCGTGGGAATGGCGTCAGGGTTACCCTGGTCCTCTCGCAACGGCACGAACAATTGTTGCCCCACACCGAGCGCGTTCGGGTTGTCCAATGCATTGAGCGCCATCAACTCTTCCACGCTGATGCCGTACGCCAGCGCAATGCTGCTCAACGAATCGCCCGGCTGGACGATGTACACCGTGAGCACCTGTGTGGGGGCCAGTGTGGGGAGCGGGGTACCCGTCGGGGGG
>CAYSXA010000228.1:0-3544 GCA_964435005.1 uncultured Anaerolineaceae bacterium
ACTTTTCAGGACCTCTCTCCTCAGCCTTCAAGAGGCTTATAGTTGACTCCTTGACAACCTGAATTATAGCGGATTTGGCAGGTTTGGCGAGGCGATTGTGGGTTGTGTGCAGGCTTTTTTTCTCAACCTTGACATCTTCCCCGTCCCCAAGTACAATTTGCCTCGCACGGGATGAATGGGCCTGTGGCGCAGTTGGGAGCGCGCATCAATCGCACTGATGAGGTCGCGGGTTCGAATCCCGCCAGGTCCACTCGGATGGGGTGTGGATAGACCCCACCAGAATTTCACAACAGAACAAGGGCCCATGGCGCAGTTGGGAGCGCGTCTCAATGGCATTGAGAAGGTCGAGGGTTCGAGTCCCTCTGGGTCCACTACAAACGAAGGCCCGGTTCCACGTGAAGCCGGGCTTCTTCACAGGCCAGAGCAGGAGTAGTAGGCCATCCCGCCAGCGAGATGGGAGAGCGAGGTGGAAGCCCATCGCGGTGCCCCGCGGGAGCGCCTGAAACTCGCCTTGAGCGAAGTCGAAAGGCCGAACTCGCCTGCTGGTCCGTCAGGACAGGCCCCGTCGGTGAAGCCGTAAGGTGTGTAGTCGGCGGCGGGTAAGCCCGTTACAGCGTCCAAGAGTGGTGAGACCGGCTGTCCGGCCGCATAGTGGGCCGGCGGATGGTCCTCACAACCAGGGTGGTACCGCGGAGTATCCCTTCGTCCCTGTGGCGAAGGGATTTTTTGTATCTTTTGCACTGTGAGGTGGATCATGAGCGCGCAACGAGAGTACGATTACGCCGTCATCGAGAAAAAGTGGCAACAGCGGTGGGAAGAAGACCGTCTCTACCGCGCTGTGATCGATCACAGCAAGCCCAAGCACTATGCGCTCACCATGCTGCCGTATCCCAGCGGCGACCTGCACATCGGACACTGGTACGCGATGACGCCGAGCGACGCCCGCGCCCGCTTCAAGCGCATGCAGGGCTACAACGTGATGTTCCCGATGGGTTTTGACGCCTTCGGCCTGCCGGCGGAGAACGCGGCCATTAAGAAGGGGGTGCATCCCAAAGAGTGGACGTACAAAAACATCGAGCGCATGCGCAAGCAACTGCGCAGCATGGGCGCGATGTTTGACTGGGAGCGCGAGGCGATTTCCAGCGATCCCGAATACTATCGCTGGACGGAGTGGTTCTTCATCCAGTTGTTCAAACACGGCCTGGCGTATCGCAAAGAGTCGCCGGTGGACTGGTGCCCGACCTGCAACACCACGCTGGCGCGCGAGCAGGTGTGGGGTGATGACCGCCATTGCGAGCGCTGCGGCACGCCGGTGGTTAAGAAGAACCTGGAGCAGTGGTTCTTCCGCACCACGAAGTACGCCGAGGAGCTGCTGGACTTCTCAGCGCTGGACTGGCCGGAGCGCGTGCGCGTGCTGCAAACCAACTGGATCGGGCGTTCGGAAGGCGCTTCGGTGATCTTCCACACGGAAGATGGCGATCCGATGGAGATCTTCACCACCCGCCCGGATACGCTGTGGGGCGCGACCTTCATGGTGCTGGCACCGGAGCATCCGCTGGTGGATAAGATCACCACGTCGGAGCAACGTGAGGCGGTGGAGGCATACAAAATGCAGGCGGCGCGCGCCTCGGACATCGAGCGCGAGGCCGCCGACCGCGAGAAGACCGGCGTGTTCACCGGCGGGTACGCGATCAACCCGGTCAACGGGGCGCGCATCCCGATCTGGATCGCGGACTACGTGTTGATGTCCTACGGTACGGGCGCGATTATGGCCGTGCCGGCCCACGACCAGCGTGACTTCGAGTTCGCGCGCAAGTATGGGCTGGAGATCATCCCGGTGATCCAGCCCGCGGATGAGGACGGCAATCCCGTCGAGCCGCTGCTGGATGGCGCGACCATGACCGAGGCGTACACCGGTGGCGGTGTGATGATCAACAGCGGCCCGTTCGACGGCACGCGCGTGACCGATGAGAAGGGGAAGAAGAATCCCGGTATTCGTGCGGTGATCGAGTGGCTGGAGGAAAAGGGCATTGGCAAGGGCACGGTGAACTACAAACTGCGCGACTGGTTGATTTCGCGACAGCGGTACTGGGGCGCACCGATCCCCATGATTTACTGCGAGAAGTGCGGCTGGAACCCTGTGCCCGAAGACCAGTTGCCCGTGGTGCTGCCGGATGACGTGGAGTGGAAGCCGACCGGCGAATCGCCGCTCAAACTGCACCCCACCTGGAAGCACACCACCTGTCCGGTGTGCGGCGGCCCGGCGGAGCGCGAGACCGACACGATGGACACCTTCATGTGCTCCTCGTGGTATCACCTGCGCTACCTGAGCCCGCACTACGACAAGGGGCCGTTTGACCCTGAAGAGTACGATTACTGGATGCCGGTGGATACCTACACCGGCGGTATCGAGCACGCCACCATGCACCTGATTTACACGCGCTTCTTCCACAAGGCGTGCCGCGATATGGGCATCACCAAAGGCCCGGAGCCGATGATCCAGTTGCGCAATCAGGGCATGGTGCTGGGCGAGGACAACGAGAAGATGTCCAAGAGCCGGGGCAACGTGGTGGCTCCGGACGACCTGGTGCAACTGTACGGCGCGGACACGGTGCGTGCCTACCTGATGTTCTTTGCCCGCTGGGATCAGGGCGGCCCGTGGGACAGCCATGGCATTGAGGGGTCGGCGCGCTGGGTGCGCCGCACCTGGAACCTGATCACCGACCCGCCCGCGCCGGGGAAGGCGTCCGACGAGGTGCGCCGCAGCCTGCGCCGCAAGGTGCATCAGACGCTGCAAAAGGTGACGCGCGACTTCGAACACTTCGAGTTCAACACGATCATCTCCGCCCTGATGGAACTGCTCAACGAGATGAGCCGCGCGGCCAAAGCGGGCGCGGTGGGGTCGCCGGAATGGGACGAAGCGGTGGATTACTACCTGCGCATGATGGCGCCGGTCTGCCCGCACATCACCGAGGAGTTGTGGACGGAGGTGCTGGGCAAGCCGTATTCCATCCATACCCAATCCTGGCCGGAGCTGGACGAAGAAGCGCTGCGGGTGGACGAAATCACGCTGGTGGTGCAGGTGAACGGCAAGGTGCGAGACCGCATCACCGTGCCCGCCGATGTGGACGAGGAGACCGCCAAAGCCACGGCGCTGGCGAGCGCAGCGGTGCAACGTCATCTCGGCGGACGCGAACCGCGTAAGGTGATTTACGTCCCCGGACGGCTGGTGAACATCGTCGGTTGAGGTTTGCCAAAGGCGACGGTCGCTTGTCCGGTGGCCGTCGCCTTGTGGCGTGGCGGCTGATCCGCAAGGGAAAGGGCACGGATGCGTCTCTCGGAACTCAACTGGATGGACGTGGAACAATACCTGCAGCAGGATGACCGCATCCTGCTGGTAATTGGCGCCTGCGAGCAGCACGGCTACCTCAGCCTGCTCACGGACGTGAAAATCCCGCTTGCGCTGGCGGACGCCGCCAGTGAGCGCACAGGGGTGCTGGTCGCGCCGCCGTTGAACTTCGGCGCGTCGCCCTACTTCCTGGAC
>CAYSXA010000229.1:0-3531 GCA_964435005.1 uncultured Anaerolineaceae bacterium
CGCGGACGAGATCGGTGACGCTGTGTTGACCTGGTTACAGGCCGATCCTTCCCTTGGCTTGCGGCCTGTTGGGTTTCTGGACGCCAATACCTACCTGCACGGCAGTCTGATCCAGGGTTTGCCGGTATATGGCGATCTGGACTGCTTGCTGGAGCTGAAGGAGCGTATCGCACTGGTTGGTGTGATCTTGCCACAAGATACACATATCTCGGCGGAGAAACGAACGGCGCTGCAACAAACCTGTCGGGCCATTGGTCTGTGGCTTCGCCAGTGTGAAGTACGGTTTGAGGAGCTGTGACTTATGCAATTACAAGCGAACAAACCCCGTCGCGTGTTAATCACCGGGGGCGCCGGTTTTATTGGCAGCCACCTGGCTGAAGCTTTACTGGCTCGCGGCAATCGGGTGACGGTCATTGACAACCTGTCCACCGGCAGCTTTGAGAACATCGCTCACCTGACCGCGCATCCACTTTTTCGTTTTGCCATTGACACGATCACCAACGAGGTGGTGATGGATCGTCTGGTGAGCGAATGCGACCTGATCATTCACCTGGCGGCAGCGGTCGGTGTGCGCCTGATCGTGGAGCACCCGGTACACACCATTGAAACCAACGTGAATGGTACGGAGGCCGTGCTGCGTCTGGCGGCTCGGTACCGCGTCAAGGTGTTGATCGCTTCTACATCTGAAGTGTACGGCAAGAGAAACCATGTGCCCTTCTGTGAGGACGACGATGTCGTACTGGGGCCAACCAGCCGCAGCCGCTGGGCGTATGCAGCTTCCAAAATGGTGGATGAGTTCCTGGGGCTGGCGTATTACCGAGAGAAGGGTCTGCCAGTTGTGATCTTTCGTCTGTTTAATACGGTCGGACCACGCCAGACCGGGCGCTACGGCATGGTGATTCCACGCTTTGTGAAGCAGGCGTTGAACGGAGAACCGCTCACCGTGTATGGCGATGGGAGTCAGTCGCGTTGCTTCATGCATGTTGCGGATGCCGTGCGGGCGATTGAGGGGCTGGCTTCACACCCTGGTGCCGTAGGGCGGGTGTTCAATGTGGGTTCGACCGAGGAAGTTACCATCCTCGACCTGGCGCGGCGTGTGTTGCAGCAGGTTGATGGACAGGTGGATGAAAACCGCATTCGCTTTGTGTCCTATGATCAGGCGTATGCAGAGGGGTTTGAGGATATGAAACGCCGTGTGCCAGACGTTCGCCGGATCCGCACCTTGCTTGGTTGGGAGCCGCGCTATTCGCTGGATAACATCCTGAAAGACGTGGTAGAGTACTTCAAGAGCGAAGGCGTTGCGTGAGTAAAAGGAGTTGGGCAGCGCCGGAACGAAAAACTTGACATAACCGGCCTGTCCGGCTACAATGAGGCCGCGTCGAAAGACGCCCATGTGGGTACCGGTCTCACGTCTCCGCGAAGGAGGCGATTTTTTTGCCTGGAGGGAGCCATGACCACACAGCCGAATCAAGAAATGCAGGCCGAGGTCGTCAACCTGAGCCAGAGCGCACCACGCCACGTACAGGCAGAGATGGTCCGCATGCAGCAAAGCTCGGTGCAGGATGTGATCGCCGATGAGGTAGCCCTGGAACAGAGTGGTGCATTGCGCATCGCCGCTCAATCTGTTTCGGTGCATCAGGGCGGCGCCGGCATGGTGCAGACGGGCTCTCTGCAACTTTCGCAGGGCGGGGTAGGTCTGGTGCGTACTGAGGAGAGTGTGTTTGCTGAGAGCTGTGTGGGTGCCCTGCTTACCGACTCCGCCGTGCTCCACGAAAGCCGGGCAGCCGTTATGATCGCTCGCCGTGTGGCAGGCCCTGTGCGCACCCAACTGCTGCTGGCCGGCCAGGTGGATGGCCCGGTAGAAACGTTGATGGACTCCCGCCAGGTAGCGCTGTTCGGCGCGGTGACCGGTGCTGTGCTTGCGGTCTTTCTCTTGATCGGGCGTCTGTTCGGGCGCGATTAATCCCCACCGGCGGAAGCCGGACCATCCCTGGGAGCGAGGGTAACCCTGGACGGGTGAGAGGCGCTCCAAGGAAGGAGATCATGGAACGGTTAGAACTTCATGCGACCCGGCGCGATGTGACTGGCAAAAAGGTCAAACTCTTTCGCGCGCAGGGGAAACTGCCGGCGGTGATCTACGGACGGCAGGTCGAATCCATGCCCATCTGGCTGGATGCCCGTGAAGCCCGCCGCGTGTTGCGCAGTGTGACTACATCCACGCTGCTCAGCATCGACGTGGAGGGCAAAAAGCACACCGTACTGGTGCGCGAACGGCAGTGGGATGTGATCAAGGATCGCCTGTTGCACGTGGACTTTCAGGCCATCTCGATGACCGAGCGCGTGCGCACCGTGGTCAACCTGGAGCTGGTTGGCGTGGCGCCCGCCATCGAGAACTACGGCGGCATGCTGATCACCGGTCTGGAAACGGTGGAGATCGAGGCGCTGCCCGCCGATCTGCCGGAGAAGATCACGATCGACGTGTCTGGTCTGGAGAACATCGGCGACACGATTTACATCCGTGACCTGGACTTGCCGGAAGGCGTGGAAGTGGTCACCGACCCTGAAGAACTCATCGTGGTGGTCAGCGGCCAAGTGCCTGAAGAGGAAGAAGAGGTTGAAGCGGTTGAAGCAGAAGCTGAGCCGGAAGTGATCGAACGCGGCAAGACTGAAGAAGTCGAAGAGTAACCCCTTCCCAAAAAGACACAAAAAGAAGCGACGCACCGGTGCGTCGCTTCTTTTTGTTATACGGCGAAGGTGAACAGAAAAGTCAGGTCATTTACATTGGTGCCGGTCGGGCCGGTACGGATCAGGTCCCCCAGATCGGTGAAGAAGCAGTAACTGTCGTTGCGTTGCAGGTAGGTTTCTGCACTCAGGCCAAGTGCGCGAGCGCGAGCAAGCGTGCTTCCGTCCACTGCTGCGCCGGCAGCATCGGTGGGGCCATCTTCACCATCAGTCGCCAGGGTGACCAGCAACACGGCGGACAGGCCATCCAGCAGCGGCGCAGCGGCCAGCGCGACCTCCTGATTGCGGCCACCCAGGCCGTCGCCGCGCAGTGTAACTGTGGTCTCGCCACCGACCACCAGGCAGGCTGGACGGGGCAATGGGTCGCCGCTGAGCGCCATTTGTCGCAGCACCGCGCCCAGGAAGCCTCCGGCCTCGCGCGCTTCTCCCTGGAGGAAGGTGGTCAGCAGCGCAGCGTGGAATCCCTCTTTCCTTGCCTGCACAACCGCTGCGTGCGCGGCCTGCGCGTTGTCCCCAACCAGGCAATTGATGACGTGTTCATACCCTGGCGTTGGCTTGGCAGACGTCTGCCGTTCCAGGCAGGCCAGGACAGCCGGAGAAACGCGCTCGCGCAGGGCATAGCGTTCCAGCAAGGCAAGTGCGTCGGCAGCGGTCGTCGGATCCGGGACGGTGGTGCCGGACGCGGTGGCTTCCCGCGGGCGCGCCCCCCCACGCGCGAGGCTCCGCTGCCTACGTGTGGGTGGCGCCGTCCCCAGCCCGCCCCCCCCCCCCCCTCCCCCCCTCGGCCCG
>CAYSXA010000230.1:0-3511 GCA_964435005.1 uncultured Anaerolineaceae bacterium
CCATGCGGTGGAGCAGCGTCTCCACCACGGCGGCGTCGCCCCAGCGCAGTTCCAGACCGTCCGTCTCTTGCGGAGTGATGACTCCTTGCTCAAACAGGTGGAACGCCAGCCCGATGGTGCCACTGGCGCTGATTACGTCCATGCCGTAGCGGTCGCACAGCTCGCCCAGGCGGGTGATGGTCGCCGGGTCGTCAATCAGCAGGTTGGGGCCGAAGCCGACCAGCGTCTCGTATTCCGGGCCTTTGCGCTTCTCGCCGTCCTCCAGGCGCACCACGCGCCCGCAGGCAATCACGCAGGCGTGGCAGGCGCTTACGCCGACCAGGATGCTCTCCGCCACCGCCGCGCCGGAGACGTTCGCCGCGCCCTCGAACACGCCGGCGCGGAAGTACTTCTTGGGCATCTCGCCCAGGTAATCGAAGTAGTCCGCGCCGCCGGCGGTGCCCATGGTGCGCATCACCTGGGAGAGGTTATCTGTGCGCAGCGCCTGATTGACCTGCGTGCGCAGCGCGCGGAAGCGCGCCGTATCGGCCAGGGGGACCTCACCCGTGCCGCGCACGGCGATCGCCTTCAGCCGTTTGCTTCCCATCACCGCGCCCAGGCCGGTGCGCCCGGCCACGCGCCCGTGGTCGGTGAGCAACAGTGCAAAGGGGATGCCCGCCTCGCCCGCCGGGCCGATGGCGAGCACACGCGCGCCGCGCTCGTCCACCTCGCGGCGCACCGCGTCCTGGATGGCGTAGGTGTCCAGCCCCCACAGGTCACGGGCAGGGCGGATTTCGGCCTTCCCGTCCCGAATCCAGAGGTAGACCGGTTCCGCCGCCTGACCGGTGAGCCAGAGACCGTCGAAGCCGGCGCGGCGCAACTCCGGTCCCCAGAAGCCGCCGCAGTTCGATTCCGCCCACAGACCGGTTGCCGGTGACTTGCCGCACACCACAAAGCGCCCTACGGCGGGGCCGGCGGTGCCGGTCAGCGGCCCGGTCAGAATCAGCAGCGGGGCTTCCGGGCTGAGCGGGTCGAGGTCAGCGCTCAGGTGCTCGAACAGCATCCGCGCGGCGAGCGATGCGCCGCCCAGGTAGTCTGTTTGCCAGTCGTGTGGCACCTCGATGGCGCTCATCGCGCCGGTGCTCAGGTTGATTTCCAGAATGGGTTGCATGTGCTCTTTGCCTTGCTGATCATTCTTTCAGGTCAGATCGCGGGGAGATGACTTCGGGCGCGGAATGCCCCCGGCTCATCTCTAAAGTGTGCGGGAAATCTCGCCCCTCTCCCGCCGCACCTCGACGTGGGCTTCGACAGGCTCGGCCCTCCGCTCGGTGCGGCGCCCCCTCCCCTCCCTTATGTGAGGGAGGGGAGGGGGCAGGGGGGAGAGATTCTAATTCGCGGCGGAGACCGTCTGCACACTTTTAGCAGATGAGCCAACGCCCTCCGAGGACCATCTGGGTTCATCCGTGGCCTATTCCGTCACCTCGCGGGCGCAGCGCACGAAGTCCAGCACCACGGGGACGTTGCGCATCATGTAGGCCATGTTGCCCTGCACCTTCAACTTGCGGGTGAGCATGGCCTGCATGGGGTCGAGTTTCCCGGTCAGCACCTTGAGGTAATCGTCGTAGGTGGCGGTGAGGGTGAACGCCGGCTGGTGCCTGGATGGGTCGTCCACCACCTCCACGCGGCGGCACTTGCCGTGCCACAGGTCGAGGTACAGCGTGACGGTTTCCGTGAGCGGCCCGCCGGGTTCGATCTTGAAGTACATATCGCCCTCCCAGTTGCGGGCGATCTGGGCATACCGTTCGTCGGAGTTCAGTTTGTCCATCAGGCTTTGCAGCCACTCGGCGCTGGGGAATTCACCAGCCATACATTGCCTCCTTACGAAGAGTGTGTCCACTACGTGGTGGTGGATGCGTCCATTATCGTCACAAGCGTGTGGTTTGTCAAACCGCGCCCCAGCCCCCGCCGCCTGGCGTCTCGATGGTCACCCGGTCACCAGGGTGGGCGTGGAAGGTGCACTTGCCGGGTAACGCGACCGGTTCGCCCTCAGCGGGGTGGTAGGTGTTCGCGCCGACTGCGCCCGATTGCCCGCTGTGCAGGCCGTAGGGCGCGTGGCGGCGCCGCTCGGAGAGAATGGTCACTGTGGCCTCGGTGAGCAGTTCAATCTCGCGCACGATGCCGTCGCCGCCGCGATGCGCTCCGGCGCCGCCGGAGCCGTGTCGCAGGTGGTAGCGCGTCACCCGCAGCGGATAGGTATATTCCAGTGCCTCGACCGGCGTGTTCAGCGTGTTCGTCATGTGGGAGTGCAACCCTGAAGGTCCGTCGTGTTCGGCAGATGCGCCCATGCCGCCGCCGATGGTCTCGTAATAGGCGAAGCGCGCCCCGGTGTGCGCATCCACGCCGCCGATGACCAGGTTGTTCATCGTGCCCTGCGAGGCCGCCGGCACGCGGTCGGGCAGCGCCTGGGCGAACGCGCCGAGTAATGCGTCCGTGATGCGCTGTGAGGTCTCTACGTTGCCGGCGGCGACCGCTGCCGGGAAGCGCGCGTTGACCAGTGTTCCCTCTGGCGCGAGCACCCGCACCGGGCGGAACAGGCCGGCGTTCGTCGGTACGTTGTCGTCGGCGAGCAGGCAGCGCAGCACGTAAAGGGTCGCCGAGAGCGTGACGGCCAGCACTGCGTTCACACCGCCCTCGGTCTGCGGTGCCGTACCGCTGAAATCCACCGTCAGGCCGTCGGGGCGGGCGCGCAACGTCACGCGGATGGGCAAATCGGTCTGGCCGAAGCCGTCGTCGTCCAGGGTTTCCGTGAATGTATATTCGCCGGGCGGTATCGCGGCCAGCAGCGTGCGCATCTGACGTTCGCTGTAATCCTGCAGATGGGCCATGTACGCCCGCAGCGTTTCCAGGCCATAGCGCGCGGCGAGCTCCTGAAGTCGGCGGACGCCAATGGTCTCTGCAGCGAGTTGTGCCGCCAGATCACCGCGCCGTTCGTCCGGCGTGCGGCTATTGCGGCAGATCAAGTCAATCACCGCCTGGTTCGGGCGTCCCGCCTGCTGGATAAGCACCGGTGGGATAATCAGCCCTTCCTGGTACAGTTCGCGCGCCAGCGGCATGGAGCCGGGCGTGATGCCGCCCACGTCGGCATGGTGGGCGCGACTGGCGACATACCCCAGCAGTTCTCCCTGGAAGTAGACCGGCGCGACCATGGTGATGTCGGGCAGGTGCGAACCGCCGGAGTATGGGTCGTTCAGCACGGCGACCGCGCCTTCCTCCAGACGCCCGAAGCGCTCCAGGCAGGCGCGCACGGAAAGCGGCATCGCGCCCAGGTGGACGGGGATGTGTGCTGCCTGCGCCACCATGTTCGCTTCCGCATCGAACACCGCGCAGGAGTAGTCCCGCCGCTCCTTGATGTTCGGCGAGAATGCCGTGCGCCCCAGCGTGACGCCCATTTCCTCGGCGACCGCGCCGAGCAGGTGTTTGAAGATTTCCAACAAAATCGGGTCGGGGGTGTGGGTGTTCATAAGTCCTGCCA
>CAYSXA010000231.1:0-3455 GCA_964435005.1 uncultured Anaerolineaceae bacterium
CTTCCCAGGTGTGCTCCAGCAGCGTCTGGCCACGCGCCTGGCCCGGCAGGGCACTCTTGGCCCACAGATCGGGGGCACGATCGGGGGTGGGTAGTTCCATAACGTCCACCAGCGCCTGTTACGCGTCCTCCCAGGCGAGGAATACCACGCCCAGCGGATCACCTGCCACGGCTGGTTCGGTGGGATCAGCCCAGACCTCCAGCGGCGGATCACCGAGAAAGGTGTAACACTCTCGTAGGTGAATCCGCCGGTGCAGTATGACGTAGCGTTCGAAGGTCGGAAAACGGCGGTTGGCGTAATCCAGGTAGCGCGGCATGAGCACCGTCTGGCCAGCAGCGGTGCGGCGGGCGTAGGTGTGCGGCAGCAGGATGTGTTCCAGATACGCCTGATCGGTGCGGTGCAGCGTGACTACCTCCACGCGCTGGTAGGTAAACAGGTCCTGCGAGCGTCCCAGGCACACCGCAAAGCGCGGATGGCGGAAGGCCTCAGCCCACTCCGGGCGGTTGAGGTAGAGTGTCAGCTGTGGGAAGAAGAGAATCTCCCGCTGGAATGGATTGCTCTTCCCTTCCAGGACTTTGGGTAGCGTTTTGTGATGGGGCATCTTGCCCGTTGCCCGTTTGAGCAGGTGCGTGGTTTCCACATCGGCCTGCTTGCGGGTGAAGGAAAACCGCACCGCGAAGCGCACGCCCGAAGGATCGAACCAGCCGCCCAGCGCGCTGGCGATGTGGCCGTACAGCGTGGCCGGGGGCGGCATTTCGTAGGTGGGCTGTACCCCCATCATGAAGTGGGGGTAGCGGAAGGAGGTCGTCAAGCCAAAGGCAGTGATCTTAAGCACTTCCATAGGTTTCTCACGCCAACCAGTTGGGATTCGCCTCCAGCGCCTGGATCAGCGCAGCGAAGGCTTCGCGTGGGTGGCTGATGTGCACCCGGCCGCGCCAGTCGGCCAGCGGATCGTCCTCTTTCAGTGCGGCTTCCAGTTTATCCCGCTCGGCGTCCAGAAAACCGCGCGTCCAGCCAACGTACACTTCCGAGCACAGGTCATCCGCGTGCACACGCAGAGCTTCCGCCAGGGCAGGCAGGTTGAGGGTGGGGCGGTCGCGCTCGTCTGCGCCGAAGATGTGGCCGAAGAGATGGTTCCCGCCTTGCGTGACGGCCAGGAAAACCACGTCAGGGGCCACGTCGGTATAGTGCAGGGTCTGCTTCGCGCCGCCTTCCAGGCGTGCCAGTCCTTCCAGCAACGCCGAGACGCGCTTCACCCGCTCCTCCAGCGGCAGGCGATAGGCTTGCTCATCAGACAGATGCTTCAGGCCCTTCTCCTCGGCTTCTTGCTTACGGGGTTCGTCCAGGTTGAGAAAGCCAGTGCGGTTGGCATAAGTGAAGGTGCCGGCGGCGTGCAGGTCGAGCGAGAAAAGCCCTTGTAGCGTGGCGCGGTAGAACTCGTGCTCGTGAAGCACGGGGTTGCCAGGATGGCGGGACATGGTGCCGAAATCCTGAACGATGCGCGCCGGGGCCAGCGAAACCAGCGTACTTACGCGGAAGGGGGAAATGCGGGTTACCGTGTCTTTGGTTGGGGTGGATTCGGCCACCAGCCCGCTTTCCTCTCGATCGCGCGCAGCTTCAGCTTTTTTGGAGGGCGCCCGCATGTACCCGAACAGGTCATCGTCCCAATAGCGGATCGGGTTGGCGTCGGTGTAGGCAATTTTCTTCTCCCGAAAGATGGGGGCGGCCTGCCAGCCCCAGGGGCCTTTCTCCAGTGTGGTGCGCAACCAGTATCGGAAAGCCTGTGCGGAGACGTAAGGGTAGCGCCCTTCGCGCGTGTTGATGGTTTTCACGCCCACGGCGTTGTCGGCCATATTGCCGGGGATGGTGCCCAGGTTATTCAGGGCCGACGCAGGAGCGTCAATCAGGAGTAAACCGGTGATGAAGGACATGGGAACCTCCAGCTCAGTGAATTGAAGGGGTCATTCGGCGTCTTCGAGGTCGGGCGGGGTGTCCAGTTCATCGGCGTGTTGCTGCAACCAGCCCCGCTGGTACAGTTGTTCGAACAGACGTATGAGCACCAGGTCGCGCCCCAGGCGCCAGTCCAGATGGGGCAGGCCCTCAGCCTGTTCAAACACGGCCAGGAAGCGGTCCAGGGTGATCAGCGGCGGGTGACCACGTTTCACCTCTGCCTGAGAAGCCTTGATCAGCGCAGCGCGCACCTGGGCGTAGTTGCGGGCCAGCAACAGGTCATTGAGCAGGCGGCGATCGTTCTGGGTCACGATGTACCCGGCCAGGGCATCGCCCAGAGCACGGATGTGTTCGATACGTTCTCTATCCATGTGCACCACCTTTCGCAGAAAGAGGTCGGTCAGTTGCCAGGAAAGTAAAGCGGCCTCCTGCCGGGTATCGTAGCAGCGGGAAGGATCGTCGTCCTCTGCACTGGCAGGAGCCGGACGGCGCAGGAAGTAACGGCGAATGAAACGGGCGGCATCTTGCGGCAGGGCGAACAGGTCTTCGTACAGGCAGTTATAGCGGGGTGGCGGTGCTTCCTCCTGGCCGCGTCGGGGTCGGGTGAGTTGCCATGCGCGCACTACCAGTTGATCCCAGGCCGGGCGATAGACGGGGCTGAGCGCCGCGCCCAGGAAGTCGCTCACCTCCAGCGGCAACGGGAAGATGATCACCTGAGGATTCTGCCCGGCGTTGGAGAAGTAGTAAGCCGTCAGCTCAGGAGGCGGAGCATTTTCCTGGGTATGGCGGCGACGCTCACGCAGTGCTTCAGTCAGCAGACCAATCAGCAGGGTGCGCGCCTGGTAGAGACTGGTGTCGGGCAGTTTCGTCTGTCCTGCGGCGCTGGCAAGTTTCACATGCCGCTGATTGATCGCCAGAAACGTGCTGGCGAAATGCAACATCAACCCAGGGTCCTCACTGTGCACGGCCAGCAGCCGCCCGCTCACTTTGGCGCAACCCAGTGGCAGCGCCTGGAAAGCGAGCAACGTCTCCCCGCTGAGTGGCAGGCCGGCGTCGCCGTAAGGGTGAAAGTTGATGTACCCTTCCCCCGTGAGCAGGGGGACGTGCTGGCGAAAGGCGCGTCCGGGCGGCAGGACATCTTTGATATCAAAGGGAACCTGAGCCGCTGGCGTCTGTGTGAAGGGATCCCGGGAGGCAGCAGGCGGCGCGTCCAGCGCGTCGAAGAGCACGCGCCGGGCATATTGGGCCCGCTTTTCAGGATGCTTCTTGAACGCCGGCTGGGTGAAGCCGGAGTTGGGGAAGGCCACGGTGAGGAAGGATTTCAGTGGGTCAACCACGTAGTGCCGCGCCATATAGTCGGCGGCTTGCTGCAGGTCGGCTTCGGTCAGGTCGCACGGATGGTCCTTGCGGGCGAACGCGGTGAGCGTCGCCAGACCCACGTCCAGCAAGGGGTGTCCGGTGTAGTCCAGCATTACTTGCCTCCGGGGGAGGGCTCCCCCTGTTGA
>CAYSXA010000232.1:0-3455 GCA_964435005.1 uncultured Anaerolineaceae bacterium
CAGCGGATGCGTATCACGTCACTGCGCCGCTGGAGAGCGGCGAGGGCGCGGCCAACGCCATGCGGCTGGCGCTGCAATCGGCGGGGGTGAACCCCGATCAGGTGGGCTACATCAACGCACACGGCACAGCCACCCCGCTCAACGACGCGGCGGAGACGCGGGCCATCAAGGCCGCGTTCGGCGATCTGGCCTACCGCATCCCGGTTTCGTCCACCAAGTCGATGACCGGGCACATGATGGGCGCGACCGGCGCAGTGGAAGCCATCTTTTGCGTGCAGGCCATCCGCGAAGGCGTCCTGCCGCCCACGATCCATTACCAGACTCCTGATCCCGACTGCGATCTGGATTACATCCCCAATCAGGCGCGTGAGGCGCGTATTGAGGTGGCGATCAGCAATGGGTTTGGCTTCGGCGGTCACAACGCGGTGCTCGTGTTCCGCCGCATCTCTCGGTGATAGGTCTTGCGCAGTTCCTGATGAGATTCACCACAAAGCCGCGGAGGACACAGAGAATCTCGTGAAATTCACAAAGGCCACCTGTGTACTCCGCGCCGCACCGACTGGAGGGGATGATGGCTGGCTGGTTGTTGTTCCTCGGGAGCACGGTCCTGGGCGTATGGTGGCTGTATCGTCGGGGCCTGTGGTGGCGTCTGGGATTGGAATGGCTGGCGGTCGTGTTGGGCGCCAGCATGGTCGCAGGGCGCTTTTTGAACCTGAACCCGCAGGTGATCCCTGCCGGCGGCGAGTTCCTCTCCAATATTCACTATTTCCATTTCTGGCGCTGGTTGCGCACCTGTGGCCTGTGCGCCTTCTGGGCGCCGTTTAACGGTGGCTTTCCTGCCCTGGCGGACCCCTTTCCGCCCCTGCTCCACCCGCTGGTCGCTGTGCCTGTGCTGATCTTCGGCGTGGTGAACGGCGCGAAAGTGGCGCTCTTCCTGGCATTCCTGTCCGCCGGCCTGGCGCAATGGTGGATGGGGTATCTCTGGCGGCTCCATCCGCTGGCGCGCGTCTGGGGCGCCTGGATGCTGATGGCGAGTGGGTATCTCTCCGGGCGGCTGGCGCTGGGAGCCATGCACATGGTCATCGGGCTGGCGACTGCAGCCTGGCTCTTCCCTGCCTTCTGGTGGTTATGGCAACGGACGGGGCGGAAGGCGTTTCTCCCGCTGGCGTGGGCGCTGGGGCTGCTTATCCTGGCGGAGCGCGGCTATACGCTGGCCGCCTTTTTGTTTACCTGGGGAATCCTGCTGGCCTGGTTGGCGCTTTTCCATCGTTTGGAAGCCCCTGTCGCCTTCTGGCGGAAGATCGGAGGTGGTGTGTTGGGGGCGCTGTTGCTGGCTGCACCGTCCTGGCTGCCTTTCCTGCGCACGATGGGCGCGGCGGTCAAAGACGTCGATCCGGAGTTCAAGGTTTCGCAATCGCTGGCGAATTTGCTGGTGAACTTCGTGGCGGCCACGGCGGATTTTTACCGCTCGCCAGTGCTGGAAAAGCTGCCTTACCCCGAACTCACGGCCTTCTTTGTGGGCTGGATTCCCCTGCTGCTGGCAGTGGCTGCGGTCGTCGCGGCCTGGACAGACGCCGAACGCAGGGCAAAGCGATTCCCGGTCACTCTGCTGGCGGTATGGGCCTTCCTGCTGCTGTGGACAGCCACCGGACAGCCTTTCCGGTGGTTGATCCACCAGGTTCCATTCCGCGCCTTTCAGGACCTGCTGGCCGGCCTGCGGCACATTCAGCAGGTGGCCGCGTTGGCGATTCCCTTGATCCTGATGCTGGCGATGGTGAGCGCGGACGATTTGATCCGCTGGGCGGCGGGCTGGAACTTGCAGTTCGTTTCCCGGGAGCGTAGCCTTTCCATCCCGGTGACGCTGGGCATCGCTGTGCTGTTGTTCTTCCCGCTGCGCACCGGCTGGACGCTGGGGCAGGACTGGATGACCTTTCGGGATTATCCTCAACTCGACGCCGGTTTGAACTTTCTGGCAGAAGCCGGTCTGACCTGGGTGGACACCCCTTTCGGAGAACATTTCTGGGTGGAGCCGGCGGTGTCCCACGATCTGAAAGTCTTGTTCCAGGCTAACAGCATCCGCCGCTGGCGCTGGAAGGACTGGACGCTGCCGGAGCCGGCGAGGGTGCTGGTGCGCGATCCGGCGGCGACCATCTCGCCGGGAGATGCGGTCGTTCCTCTGGAAGGGGGAGTGTATGGCGTGACGCATCAGACGGCGTATGCGTTCGTGCAGTTGCACGATGCCACGCTGGCCCCCTGTGACGCAAGCGGCTGGGGAGGCGTGTTGAACGTGCGTTGCCGCCCGGCGCGAGAAGGTTCGTTCTGGGTGATGGAGCACGCCTGGCCGGGCTGGTGGGTGCAGGTGGATGGGGGTGGCTGGCGACGTCTGGACGCTCGCGAGCCTTACCTGGGGACGAAACTGGAAGCCGGGGACCACACCGTTCGGTTGCGTTTCATCCCGGAGGACAGCCTGTTGGGCCTGCTTGCCGCGCTGGGCTGGCTGATCTGGCAGGTACGGCTTGGCTGGAGGAGGTTTTCTCGCAACAGGCTCGATGTTTGAGCCGCCTTACCCTGCTCGTCGTTGCTCCCGCCACCAGGAAAACACCAGGACGCCAATACCTCCCAGTACACCGGTCAGATGGAAAGGAAGATAGCCGCTCACCTCCACGGGGTGGCCGAGCGCCAGTTTGCGGAAGAAGTACACGCCCCACACAGATACGCCGAGTAGGATGAGCACTCGCCCCAGGCGGCGGAGCGCGTCTCGCCGGGGCGTGGGGAGACCCATCGCCCGCCGGGCGGCAGCCCGCAGGCGCGCGCCGCCGATTACGCCTGCCAGGTGAAAGGGCAGGAAGGCCCATAAGGTAGGGGCGTGTCCCTGAGCGCGCAACATCAGGTACGGCGCCCAGGCGAACACGCCCACCCAGATCAAGATCGTACCCAGCCGATAGCGGCCTTCAGGAGTGCTCAACATACGGCGAAGGCCTTTTCGGCGGCGGCCACGGTCTGGGCGATGACCTCGTCCGTGTGCGCGGTGGAGATGAAGCCCGCCTCGAACTGTGAAGGCGCCAGATAGACGCCATGCTCCAGCATGGCGGAGAAGAAGCGGGCGAATCGCGCTGTGTCGCAGGCCTTCACCGTGCTCCAGTCGCGGACGGGCGTCTCGGTGAAGAAGGTGCTGAACATCGTCCCGACTCGCGTCTGCTGGACGGGGATGCCCGCTTTCTGCGCTGCCTGCCCGATGCCTGTGGTCAGCGTTGCAGCGGCCTGCTCCAGTGCGTCCCACACGCCCGGTTGCTGGAGCGCCTTGAGCGTGACGATACCGGCAGTCATTGCCAGCGGGTTGCCGGAAAGCGTCCCGGCCTGATAGACTGGCCCGGCGGGCGCGACCATTTCCATGATTTCACGCCGTCCGCCGTATGCACCCACGGGCAGGCCCCCGCCGATCACCTTGCCTAAAG
>CAYSXA010000233.1:0-3437 GCA_964435005.1 uncultured Anaerolineaceae bacterium
GCACCAGGTTGTCCGCCACGCTGAAGGGCAATACCAGCCCATGCTTATGCCGGTCTTCCGGGATGTGCGCCAGGCCGTGCTCGATCAACGCACGCGGGTTGCGGTCGGGCATCGGCTGGCCGTCCAGCCAGATACCGCCTGATTTGATCTTGTGCAGGCCGGTCAGCGCCTCGACGAGTTCCGTCTGGCCGTTGCCCTGCACCCCCGCCAGGCCGAGGATTTCGCCCGCGCGCACCTGGAAGGAGACACTCTTCACCACCTGCACACCGCGCTCGTCTTCCACGCACAGGTCGCGCACGTCGAGCACCACCTCGCCAGGGTTCGCCGGGCCTTTTTCGACCTCCAGGATCACCTCGCGACCCACCATCATCGCCGCCAAGCTGTGCTCGTCCGTTTGATCCGGTGTGGTCGTACCCACCACGCGCCCGCGCCGCATCACGGTGATCATGTCGGCGATCTCCAGCACCTCTTTCAGCTTGTGGGTGATGAAGATGATCGAGACGCCACGTTCCTTTAACTGCCGCATGATGCGGAACAGGTCTTCCACCTCCTGCGGGGTGAGCACCGCCGTCGGTTCGTCCAGTACCAGGATGTTCGCGTTGCGGTACAGCGCCTTGACGATTTCCACGCGCTGCTGTACACCCACCGGAAGGTCTTCCACCACGGCGTCCGGATCGACCTCCAGGCCGTACTCCTGCGAGAGCTCCCAAATGCGCCGCCGCGCCGCGTTCAAATCCAGGTAGGTGAACCGAGTGGTCTCTTCACCCAGGATGATGTTTTCCGCCACGGTGAACACCGGCACCAGCATGAAGTGCTGATGCACCATGCCGATCCCGTGCCGGATCGCGTCGTGAGGGCTGTGGATGTCCACCTTCTGGCCGTCAACCCAGATCTCCCCCTCATCCGGGCGGTACAGTCCGTAGATGATGTTCATCAGGGTGGACTTGCCCGCGCCATTCTCGCCGAGCAGCGCCAGGATCTTCCCCTTCGGCAAATCCAGGTTGACGTGATCGTTCGCCAGCACGCCAGGGAAGCGTTTGGTAATGTTGCGGGCTTGCAATGCCAGAGGTTCGCTCATGATTTGCTCCCGCTACTCTTTCTCGTAAGGGATGCCGTCCGCCGCTGGCGGGCGAGAGCGGCCCACGAAGCCAGCCAGCACCACAATGGTCAGCAGGTAAGGCAACATGCCGATGAACTGGTGCGGGATGTTCACCCGCCCGCCGAACTGCAACTGGGTCTGCATGGCGGTAGCGAAACCAAACAGCAGCGCCGCCCCCCAGGAGCCAAGCGGCGTCCACTTGCCGAAAATCATCACCGCCAGCGCGACAAAGCCGCGCCCGTTGGTCATCGCCCGCTCAAACGAGCCAACCGCTTCCAGCGAGAGGAACACGCCGGCCAGACCAGCGATCGCGCCGCCCAGAATCACGTTCAGGTAGCGCACCAGATACACATTCACACCCAACGTGTCCGCCGCGCGCGGATGTTCACCCACCGCGCGGGTGCGCAGGCCCCACTTCGTGTGGAACAGCACGTAATGCACCACGAACACCAGCACAATGGCCGTGTAAGTGATCGGCGGGTTGTCGAACAGCACCGGGCCAATCAGCGGGAGGTCTGCCAGCGGTCCCAGCGGGATGGGTTGCAGTTTGCCTTTGGTGCTCAGCCCTACCTGGTAGAAGTAGCCCGTCAGCCCCAGTGCCAGGATGTTGATCACCGTGCCGCCGATGATCTGGTCCACTTTGAGCGTGACGGACATAAAGGCCAGCAGCAGCCCAAGCAGCGCGCCGGCCAGCACCCCGGCCAGTACGGCCAGCAGCAGGTTACCCGTCCACACATTGGCCAGAAAGCCAATGAAGGCCGCCAGCAGCATCTGCCCTTCGATGCCGATATTGATCACGCCCGCGCGCTCGCCCAGCAGACCGCACAGCGCCCCCAGCACCAGCGGCGTGGACTGGCGCACTGTCGAAGCCAGCACTGCCTGCGTGATCTGTGGAGCCTGGTTGTAATAGTACACCACCGCCACCAGCAACACCGCGCCGATCCCCAGGGTCGGCGCCAGGCGTCGCAGGCGACGTTGTGTCCAGATCGTTGTGATTGCCGTCATGTCACACTCACTGCTTTCCCCAGCCGGTGCTGAGGGTGATTTGCTCCTCACCCGCCTCGCGGCGCACGCGGATCAGCCAGCGCACGATCATGTCCGCTGCCACGAAGAACAGGATCAATGCCTGGATCACATCGGTGATCTCCTTGGCGACATGAGCGTTGAATTGCATCAGGCTGGAGCCAGCCTTCATCGCGCCCACCAGCAGCGAGGCAAACACCACGCCCAGGGGGTGCGTCTTGCCCAGCAGGGCAATGGTGATGCCGTCAAAACCCAGGCCGACGTTGAAACCCGGCTGATAGCGTCCGACCACCCCCTGGGTCTCCACCGCGCCACCCAGGCCGGCCATCAGGCCGGAGAGCACCATGGTGAGCACGATAATCGCCGAGGACTTCATCCCGCCGTAGCGCGACGCGTGCGGGTTCTGCCCCACCGCGCGGATCTCAAAACCCAGCGTGGTTTGCCAGAGCAGCCACCACACGCCCACAGCCATGAGCAGGGCAAGTATGAATCCCAGGGGGATACCGCCGATCACCGGAATGCGCGCCGAATCCAGGATTTGCGGCGTGCGCGCCACGATGTTGCCCGGCGTGGTGTCCTTCAACGGGCCATCGGCCAGGTAGTCGGTGATGTTGATCGCCACGTAGTTCAGCATGATCGTGGTGATCACCTCGTGGGCGCCGGTATAGGTCTTCAGCCAGCCAGGGATCAGACCGAAGATCGCGCCGGCCAGCCCGCCGGCCAGCAGCGCCAGCGGAATGTGGATCGCTGGCGGCAAGCCCTTGACCGCGAAGCCCACCCAGGCGGACACCAGCGCGCCGAGCAGCAACTGCCCCTGCGCGCCGATGTTGAACAGGCCGGCCTTAAACGCAAACGCCACGGCCAGCCCACTGAAGACCAGCGGTGTGGTCTTCTCCAGCGTGCGCACGATGGCCGAAGCGCTACCAAATGCACCCTGCAATAAGGCTCCGTAAGCCTGCAACGGCGATGCCCCAGACACCGCCAGGATCACCGCGCCGATCAACGCCGCCAGCAATACGGCGCCCAACGGAACGCTGATCGCCCGCCAGGTCTGCCGCACCCAGGCCGCTACGTTCGATCGTTTTTCCTGCGTCGTCGGACCCATGCACCATCCTCGTTGTGATCGGCCCATCCACGGGAGTGCGACCAGGGAAGTGCTCTACGGTCAGTTCCAGGGCTGTATGGTCATCGGGATCATGCCCTGTATAAAAAGCAAGAGCCTCGGTTCGCAAGATGAGCCATCGCGATCTTGATACAAACCAGCACAATTTTACCCGCTACTTAAGGGAGCGTAAAGGAAAACCTCAAGCCAGTT
>CAYSXA010000234.1:0-3253 GCA_964435005.1 uncultured Anaerolineaceae bacterium
CTTCGGCGGCGGCGGCCTTGATCTGCCCCAGTGCCCACAGGAAGGGGCGCGGGAAGCGGTAGCTGCTGATCTGGAAGTTCTCCACGGCGCGTTGGGTCTGTGCGCCGTACAAGGCCTCTGCCGGGACGCGGACTTCGCCCAGCAAGTCTCGTTCGATGCGGGTGTTCATTCGTCACCTCCAGGATCGGGCGGGTTCGACTTTTTCAACCGCTGTTGCAGCCGCGCGCGGCGGTGCTCGAAGGCGGCCTGCCAGCGAAAGCGTTCCAATCGGTAGGCGGGGGCGTTCAGCAACGACAGCGCGGCTTCCGTCCAGCGCAACGCCTCTGCGAAATCCCCCAGGCGGTGTTCGTACCACTTCGCCAGTTCTTCAAAGGCGGCCAGTTCACCGCGTGCGGCGGCCTGACGCCACAGTGCGGCGGCAGGTTCCCATTCCCCCAGGCGTTTGTGGATGGCAGCCAGGCGCATCAGCGCGTCGCGGCGCGCTTCGTCGGTCAGGTCGCCGGCCAGCGCGGCATGGTAGGATTGTGCCGCGTCTGCGAAGCGCCGTTGCTCCGTGAGCAAGCGGGCGCGCGCCAGGTGTTCCGTGGCGTGCAGCGGCGCGTCTGCCGGGGCGCGCAGCACCTCCACTGATTGCGCGTACAACGCGGCCAGCGAGAGCACGTCCATCGCGTTGTGATAGACCACTGCTCGCAGGGGCGTGGCGTCGCCGTCGTGCAGGTAGTCGGCATAGATTTGCGGAATCTGCCATCCGGGGATGTCGTCCATCGCGCGCGCCGGGCGCAGGATGTGGGTCTCCATGCTGAGCAACGTGGCGTTGGAGAGTTGCGGGCGCCATAGCCGCCGCGCGAGGTGCAGCAGATCGATGTGGATCAGGCGGTCGGTCGGCGGGTTTTCCCAGCCGTTCAGGCGGTAGCGCGTCCGAATCAGCGGTAGGTCGAACGACTTGCCATTGTAGGTGACCACCGCGTCGCCGCGCACCAGCCGGGCTTCCAGATGGGCGAGCAGGGCGTTTTCCTCCGCCGGATGGCGCAGGAAAACCTGCTCCAGGTGGAACGCGCCCTGGTCGAACCAGCCCACGCCGACCAGGATGACGTACGTCCCTGCGCCGCTCATCAGCCCGCTGGTTTCGATGTCCAGGAACAGGATGCGATCCGGCGGCAGGTCGCGCAGCGTGGGCGCGCCCGCCCAGGTCGCCAGCGTTTCCGGCGCGGGCAGAGGCGGCGTCAGCCGTCGGTTGCCGTGCGGATGGCCGGGCGGGTAGGAGCGCGCGATCACCCACGCGGCGCCGAACGGCGTGCGCACTTCCTCGCCACTGAGGGGGGACAGGTCGAGTTCGGAGGCACGCGCTTTGCATTTGGGCAATCCCTTTGCGCCGAGAAGAAGGTTGAGGGAGCGAAGGAGGTCGTCCATTTACTCGTCAGTGTACCACTGTCCATGCAAAAGAATCCAAAAACGCGTTGTTTTTTTTTTTTGCTTGACAAACCTGAGGATTGTGAGTAGGATAAAACTGAAATCGTCTTCGGTTCCCTCAAGTCTGCCCTTGGGGAAGATGAACGCAGCGATCGTGGTAATCACAACGAGGGCAGCTGCGACCGTTCAGGAAGGACGAGATGTGGATCGCTCATCCTTAAAACGTGCTGACACTGGGTGCAGGACGGAAAGGTGTGGTTTGTACCCGCCCCGGTAGCTGACTGGCGTGAAGAGCTTCTGAATCGTCCTTTGTAGGAGGGAATCGAGGGCACTCCGCTGCTGCTTCGGTTGAAGCGGGGCGGAAAAGAACAATCCTGCTGCATTCGCGTTGCCCGGCAAGGTGGCGCGATGCGGCGGGTAAAGACGGCTTCCGTGGCCCGACTTCCCAGGAGGGATGTCGGAATGGCGGAGCGTGGGTTGTAGTCGTTGTAGTCTTGTCGTCGCCGTAGTCAATCAGTCGCGCTGGTCGGTAGCCAGGCACTGCTTTCTGCTTTTGCTTCATCAGCGCCTGCCTAGGTCCTTTGTCGCTTCTCCCCCATGTCTCTTATCTCTCGCTTGTTCCAACGCCAGACCAACGAAATCGTGATCGTCTCCGGCCTGCCGCGCTCCGGCACATCCATGATGATGAAGATGCTGGAAGCCGGCGGCATCCCGCCGCTCACCGACCACCTGCGCACGCCGGACGAGGACAATCCCAAGGGCTACTACGAGTTCGAGCGGGTGAAGAAACTGCGCGCAGGCGATACGGCCTGGCTACCCCAGGCGCGCGGCAAAGCGGTCAAGGTGATCGCCGCCTTACTCCCCTACCTGCCGGACACCTACCGCTACAAAGTGCTCTTCATGCGCCGCGCCATGCCGGAGATCCTGGCCTCGCAGCGCAAGATGCTGCTCCGCCGCGGCGAGGACCCGGACAAGATGGACGACGCGGAACTGGCCCGCCTGTTCGAGAAGCACCTGCGGCACGTAGCGGCCTGGCTGGCCGTGCAGCCGCACATCGCCTGCCTGGACGTGCACTACAACCAGGTGCTGCAGGACCCGCGCCCCCACGTGGAACGCATCCGCGCCTTCCTGGGCCGCCCCCTGGACACCGAGGCCATGTGCGCCGTGGTGGACCCGACTCTCTACCGGCAGCGGGTTCCTTGACAGGGCTTCCGCACGGCAAGGGGGAATTCACCACAGAGGCACAGAGTTCACGGAGCCTCTCGGTGTCCTTTGTGCCTTTGTGGTTTGCCTGCTTTCAAAGGCGTCAGCCCGGTAAACCACAAACCGCCCACCAGGGTGGGCGGTAGCGGTCCCGACGGGACTCGAACCCGCGATCTCCGCCTTGACAGGGCGGCGTGTTCACCAACTACACCACGGGACCAGCGCGGGAGAGTGTATCATAAGGGAAAGCAGGCGTCAAGGAAAAAACGCGAGTCCAGGAATGCTAACCATGGCCGCTTCTGACAAGTGTCCCTTCTCGGAAGGGCGGAGCGCGGGTGAACGACGAAAATCGTGGGTTGTGGAAGGTTGTATTGACCTTGATGGAAAGATCTGTGCGGAATTTCTGGCGTTCCCTGACCGCCTCGTCCCTGCGGCGGCAGGCACTTGGCAATTACGCCCTGAAAATCGCCAACATGGGCCTGTGGCCGAATTTGGCCTGCCCACCCTGGTGGCGCGCAAGACAGCCAAAGGGGATGGCGTGCGATGGGACTGTCCTGGTGCGTGGGTTAACTGTATTTGTGATGGATATTGGACTTTTGAAAAATAGGTGGAACTGTGTCAGAATGTGGGCATGGAAAAA
>CAYSXA010000235.1:0-3235 GCA_964435005.1 uncultured Anaerolineaceae bacterium
CAGCGTAGGCGGCGGCAGAGGCCGCCGTGTTGCCGGTCGAGGCGCAGATCACGCGTTTGGCGCCGCGCCCGGCGGCTTCGCTGACCGCTACGGTCATCCCCCGGTCTTTGAACGAACCGGTGGGGTTCAGCCCTTCGTACTTCACGAACAACTCGAACCCGCCGCCGAGTTCCGCCGCCAGGCGCGGCACGGGAATGAGCGGCGTGTTCCCTTCGAGCAGGGTGACTTCGGCGGTGTGCGGGGGAATGTCCATCAAATCCCGGTAACGAGGCAGGATTCCGGCGTGATGCATGAGGTGTTCTCCAGGTCATTGAAGATGCCCGCTGAAGCGCAGGCTGGGGATTTTGCCCAGTTCGGTGCGGATGCGCCGGGCGATGCGATTCCACTCATATCGGGTGCGCTGAATGGCCGCTGCTCTGGCGTAGGGGAATAGCGGGCCGCGCCCCGGATGATCCAGGTTTAGCCAGGCGTGCGAATCGCGCGGCAGGATACGCCGTGCCCAGGTTTCCAGCCAGGGGATGAAGGCCAGGATTTCCACGGGGTAGTACAGCCGTCCGCTGCGCAACTCCGGGCTGTGTAGAATGCTCTCGTCCAGCGGGTCGATGTCTTCCGGCGCCGGCCAGGGTGTGCCGACCTTCTTCAGCCAGAGCGCCACGTAGTTGCTGTGGGCGTACAGGTCTTGCGCGGCGTGGCTCAGTCGGCCAAACGCCTGCCAGGCGGGCATCCGGTCCACGCCGTCGCGCAAACTGGACAGGATGATTTCTTCCTGCTCCGCCATGAACTGACGGCTCTCCTCAAAAGCGTTCGCGTCGAAGTGGTATTCCGGATGGCCGATCTGCCCGCGCAGGCCGTCCAGCGCGGTGTTCGCCCGGATGATCGCTGCCAGGGTGGTCGGCGTGCAGCAATCCCACAACGCCTGCTCGGTGATTTCGCGGTGGAATCGGATGAGCATGTCAGGGGCCTACGGTAATCAGGTCTCGAATTTGCTCGAAGGTCGCCGGGCCGATGCCGGGGACTTCCATGATCTCTTCAATGGTTTGAAAGCCGCCGTGTGCTTCGCGGTAAGTGATGATCTTCTGCGCGGTGGCCGGGCCGATGCCGGGCAGGCGCTCCAGTTCGGCCTGGCTGGCCTGGTTGATGTTCACTTGAGCGCCGTGGGAGGCCATGGGGACGTTCTCATCCGTGCCGGGTATCCACACGCGCTGGCCGTCGCTCAGGCGGGCTGCCGGGTTGATCGCGTCGGGGTTTGCGTCACCGGTCAGGCCGCCGGCGGCGGTGATGGCGTCGTATACGCGACTGCCGGGCGGCAGTGTGTACAGGCCGGGGTGGCGCACCGCCCCGCCGACGTATACCACGATCGGCGATGGCGTGGGAGGCGCTTGCAGGGTGATGGGATCGCCGCGCGGCGGTCGGGTCGCCAGCCAGAGCAAGCCCGCTGCCAGCAGTCCACTGACCAGACCGAACAGGAAACCCCAAGGCGTTCTCATCACGCCCTCCCTGCTCGTCATTATACAGCAAGGCGCGCAGCTGGGAGGGGCGATTTGTTGCCCTGGGCGGCGTTATGGGTGCCTACGGACAGGCGTTGTTCAGGTGCTCGGCATAAGTTGTGGCGAAGAGGTGACGCCCGGAGCCGTCGCAGGTGGCGCGGAAGAAAAGGTAGGTCGTGTCGGCGGGGGCGGCGACGGCCTGCAAGGCGCTTTCGCCGGGATTGGCGATTGGGCCGGGCGGCAGCCCTGCGTACAGGTAGGTGTTGTAGGGCGAATTGATGCGCAGATCGATGGCGGTGAGCGACGGCCACCAAGTGGCCGTCGCCGCGTCGTAGCCGAGTGCGTATTGCACCGTGGGGTCGGCTTCCAGCGGCATGCCGGCCTGCAGGCGGTTGTAGAACACCGAGGCGATGAGCGGCATTTCCTCTTCCAGCACCGCTTCGCGCTGCACGATGGAGGCCAGCGTGACCGCCTGATAGACCGTCAGCCCGTGTTCGCGATAGGCGGCGACCCGGTCGGCAGGCATGGCGTGGATGAAGGCGCTCAACATACGGGCCACCAGCGTCGCGGCGTCCGTGCCGCGCGGGAGGTCGTAGGTTTCGGGGTAGAGAAACCCTTCCAGGGTTGCGCCGTGCGGCAGGTCGAAGCGCCGGGCGAAGGCTTCTGGCGGCGAGGTGACCTGCGCCAGGAAGGCTTCGGCGGTGATTTGCAGCCCGGCGGTCTGGAGCGCCGCCGCCGCTTCTTCCGCCCGCCAGCCGGGTTGCATGGTGAACGTGGTCACCTGGGCATCCCCGCCTTGCAGCGCCTGGGCGATTGCTACCGGCGACTGCGCTGCGCTCAGGCGGAACGTGCCGGCCTGGAGGCCGGTATCCAGGCCCTTGTAGGCCAGGTAGTCCAGCCAGGGGGAAACTGAGGGGATCAGCCCGGCCTGCTTCAGCCGCGCAGCGACGGCCACGGGGGCATCCCCCGGCGCGATGACGATGTCCACCGTCGGCGCGTCGGGGGCGCCCTGCGGCTGGGTGAGTTCGGCTTCGTGGCGCACCAGTGTCCAGGCCAGGCGCAGGTAGGTGAGCGCGCCGATGTCCGCGCGCGGTGGGCCGTACACCGCCTCGACGCGGTTGCTCAGCAGGAACGCGCCGCTGACCGCGCCGAAGAGGATCACGCAAATCAGCATGAGCACCGGCAGGACGGCGATGCATGAGATGGATTTCTTCATGGAAGACCTCGTTTCCGGCGAAGGATAGCATGAAGATGGCGAGATGTCCAGTCGCCGGGCGGAATGCTCAGCTTGCCCGCGCATGAATGGCGGGCTACCCCTGCAAAGTCGGCTGAACGCTGACTGTAACTCTCTCCCCAATGGGGGAGGGCTGGGGGGAAAGCGGCCACAGATGAACGCCGATGTGTGCAGATTTTCTAACTGCCTTCCAGGCGGTTTTGTAGCATAGCCGCCAATGTATTCGGCGGTGTCATTTGGAGTGCAGCATCTCGATGTTGCTTTCAAAGCGGCGATACGTCGCCGCACGCCAAAAACGTGGTTTCATCCGGTGCGACCGAACGCGTTCCAAATGTATGGTTCTTGGATGGATGATTGGTATTCCTTAGCGGCTCGCTTTTCTTTCCCCGCGTCGAGCGGAGGGCGAAGCCCGAAGTCGAGAAGCACGGTTTAGGCTGAAATCCTGTTGTCGGGAATTCGCCGAGACTGTTTCAGATTAGTAGGCGAGAGGAGAGGCGTTGTCGCAGGCGCAAGA
>CAYSXA010000236.1:0-3211 GCA_964435005.1 uncultured Anaerolineaceae bacterium
CCCTGGTGCGGACCGTGGAGCCGCCGCCTGCGGAGATCGGCGGGCTGGTGTGCTGGCAAGACGGAAAACTGCGCGCTTTCGTGCAAATGGACTATGGCCCGCGTGGTATCTGGTTGCAGCCCTTCGTGCACCCCGACCTGCGGGCGGTGAGGGAGGCGCTGCGCGACCTGGTTCACCGCCTGCCCAACCGCATGGGGCGCGCGGTGTACTTCAGCGTGCGGTCGTATCAGGGCTGGTTGAACGAGGCGCTGGACGCGCTGGGCGCGGAGCGCAGTGATGGACAGGCGGTCATGGTGCGGCGACTGGCCGTCCACGTCCCCGCCCGCCGCCGGCTGGCGCTGAATATCCTGAAGAACGGTCAGGCGGAGATGACTACTCCGATTACCCACTTCCGCCTGCCATCCGAGAACTGACGCATGATGAAACGACGGATCACCGACGATTTGCACGCCCTGCTGGGGGTGCTTCCGCCCCGCATCGCCAAAGCCACCGAAGAAGCAAACAACAGCGACGAACTGCTGGAGATCATCCTCGACCTGGGACGCGTGCCCACCGCCCGCTTCACCGACGGCGAAGTGGTGCTCAACCCGGATGAAGTCACCCGTGATGACATCGAGTACGTGGTCTCGCGTGTGGGGGATTTCGATGAGGACAACCGCGCGGGTCTGGAGCGCACCCTGCATCGTATCTCCGCCATTCGTAATCGGCGGGGGCACATCGTCGGCCTGACCTGCCGCGTCGGTCGCGCGGTCTATGGCACGATTGACATCATCCAGGATTTGATTGAGAGCGGCAAGAACATCCTGCTGCTGGGGCGCCCTGGTGTGGGCAAGACCACCTTGCTGCGTGAAGCCGCGCGCATCCTGGCGGAGACCAAACGCGTGGTCATCGTGGACACCTCAAACGAGATCGGCGGCGATGGCGACGTGCCGCACCCCGCCGTAGGCCGCGCGCGCCGGATGCAGGTCGCTGCGCCCTCGTTGCAGCACGAGGTGATGATCGAGGCGGTGGAGAACCACAACCCCGAAGTGATTGTCATCGACGAGATCGGGCGCGAACTGGAGGCGCTGGCCGCTCGCACGATCGCCGAGCGCGGCGTGCAACTCATTGGCACGGCGCATGGCAATTCGCTGGAGAACCTGTTGCTCAACCCCACACTGTCCGACCTGGTGGGCGGCATCGAATCTGTCACCCTCTCCGATGAAGAAGCCCGGCGGCGCGGCACGCAGAAAACGGTGCTCGAACGCCGTGCCCCTCCGACCTTCGACGTGCTGGTGGAGATCCAGACGCGCGACCGGCTGGCGGTGCACCTCGACGTGGCCGAAGCGGTGGACGCGCTGCTGCGCGGCGCGCCGCTGCCGCCAGAAATCCGTTACCGCGACGAGCAGGGCGAGGTGCACATCGAGAAACCGCCTGCGCCCTCGCGCTCGCCTGCGCGGACGCGCGGAGGTCAGGGGCTGCGTCGCCAGATGAACAACGGCCCCTGGCAGTCGAACGTGGATCAGTTGCCGCACCCCAGCGCGTCCTCCCGCCGCCGTGCGCCCGACCCCGTGCGGATTTATCCCTACGGCGTGGCGCGCAACCGCCTGTACCGCGCGGCACATCAATTGGGCGTGCCCGTGGTCATCGTGGACAACCTGGGCGAGGCGCAGGTCATGGTCACGTTGCGCTCGTATTACCGCAAGCGCCAACGCAGCGTGGTGGATGCCGAGCAGCGCGGCATGCCGATCTACGTGCTGCGCTCGAACACGGTGGCGCAGATGACCCGTTTTTTGAGCGATTTGTTCGCGGTGGAAGAGCAAGCGAATGAAGATATGGCGCAGGCGCTCGAAATCACGCGCGAAGCGATCCAGGCGGTGTTGAACGGCGAGCGCTGGGTGGAACTGCCGCCCGCGTCGGCCTACATCCGTCGCCTGCAACATCAGATGGCGCGCGAGGCAAACCTGTCCTCGCACTCCTACGGCAAAGAACCCAACCGCCGCGTGCGGATTTATCGGCAGTGAGCGGTGCAGAAAAATGACTCAGTCGTTGGACAAATACCTTGATCAAATTATTCAGGGGGACGCTACGAAAATCTTGTTGGAGTTGCCTGAAAAATCGGTGGACTTAATTTTCGCCGATCCGCCGTACAACCTTCAATTGCAAAACGAACTCTACCGCCCGAATCAGACGCGCGTGGATGGCGTGTTCGATGCCTGGGACCGATTTGAATCCTTCCAGGAGTACGATGACTTCACCCGCCGCTGGCTGATCGGCTGTCGGCGCGTGCTCAAAGACGACGGCGCAATCTGGGTGATTGGCTCGTACCACAACATTTTCCGCGTGGGCGCGATCATGCAGGAACTCGGTTTCTGGTTTTTGAACGACGTCATCTGGATTAAGCACAACCCGATGCCGAACTTCCGTGGCACACGCTTTACCAATGCCCACGAAACGCTGATTTGGGCGGCAAAACACAAGAAGTCGCGTTATACGTTTCATTATAAAGCAATGAAAGTGTATAACGACGATAAGCAGATGCGCAGTGACTGGTATCTGCCCATCGCCAGCGGGAACGAGCGGGTGCGGGTGAACGGGCGCAAGGCGCATTCCACGCAAAAGCCGGAAGCGCTGCTGTTCCGCGTGCTGCTGGCGACCACGGACGTGGGCGACGTGGTGCTCGACCCCTTTATGGGAAGCGGCACGACGGGCGCGGTGGCGAAACGCCTGCGTCGGCATTTCATCGGCATCGAACGCGACCCGTTTTATGTGCAGGTGGCTGAGGAACGCATCCGCCAGGTGGAGCCGATTGACCCCGCGTTGCTGCATTATCGGGTGGAGGAGAAGCCCCCGCGCGTGCCTTTCGGCAGCTTGATTGAAACAGGATTAATTCATATTGGTGAACGTTTATATAGCTATGATAAGGCTCATCGTGCAACTGTTCTCGCAAACGCCACTTTAGAGACGCCAGAAGGCATTGTCGGCTCCATTCATCAGGTGAGTGCCTATGTGTTGGGGAAAAAAGCGTTCAACGGATGGAAGTTCTGGTACGTTGAGAGGGAGGGCCGGCTTATTTCTATTGACAGTTTGAGGGCTATGTACCTTAAAAAATTTCTTGGCATCAAATCTAAACAGATACCCCTGAATATCGAGTAAAGGCCTCTTTCTTTACCTAAGGATTCGCATTTAGACAAACGCCATGCGCCTGATTGGTGATCAGGCTACACGGATA
>CAYSXA010000237.1:0-3196 GCA_964435005.1 uncultured Anaerolineaceae bacterium
GCTTACCCAAAATTCCCTCTTCTCGCCACTCAGGGTGCGGAATGTGGGTTTTATGGTTTCATTGGTTACGATGGTTCTCAAAAACCGCGATGCTCGCCGCCTCCCTCATTGCCACATTCCTCTATTGCCGTATTCCTCGTTGCCACAGTACCACATTCCCTCATTCCCTGACGGCGAGGGTGTTCAGCGGCAGCACCGGCCCTTGCTTGCAGACCAGGATGGGTTTGTGCAGGCCGTCCACGGCGCACACGCCGCACTCGGACAGACCACCGCAGGGCATGGGCAGGCGGAGCAGCGCCTCGGCATGGGAGGGCAGGTAAGTGTTCGGATGCAGTCCCAGCGACAGGCGCAACCGGGGCAGGGCTTCCGGATGTAGGGTGAGCGCCAGGTAGTCCGCCCAGCGATAGCCGTCGGGCAGGTCGCCGAGCGGGCGCACTTCCACCGCCGCCGGGAGTGCGTCGGGGAACGCGCCGAACGCCGCCACCGCAGCCCCCTGCGCCAGCGCCATGCCGACCAGCGGCAGCAGCGGCGCAGGGTCGTCGTCCAGAGCGGCCAGCACCACGTGCTGCGTGTCCGACGGCAGGTGAAAGCCGTGCCCCAGCGGGCCGCGCAGACGCAGCGAATCGCCGGGTTGCCAGCGCAGAATTTCGCCGGGCAGAGGCGAGGCGACCCAGCCTTCGCCGCGTAAGTCGCTGGGGAAGAGCGGCGTCGCCAGCGCGGTGTCCGGCTGTCGCGGCGACCAGGCCAGTACATACTGGCCGGCCTGGGCGTTCAGCGGCCTTGACGTGGTGAGGTACACCTGCCCCCTTCCTTCCACGTGCGTGATCCTGGCGACGACGGTCTCCATATGCGGATGGTAACACGATTCCCGGCGATGCGCAAAACTTCGTGCCTCACACGCGTCGCTCAGAGCCGGGCGAAGCGCAAAGGTGGAACGTGGTAGAATCTAAAGAAGCACGCAACACACACCAACGCGAGTTGGTTCAATCTGGAGGCAAATGATGGAAGCCCAAACCGGTTCCTTTAAGGTCAAAGCAGGGCTGGCGCAGATGTTGAAGGGCGGCGTGATCATGGATGTAGTCACGCCGGAGCAGGCGCGCATTGCGGAGGACGCGGGCGCGGTAGCGGTCATGGCGCTGGAGCGCGTGCCCGCCGACATCCGCGCGCAGGGCGGCGTGGCGCGCATGAGCGACCCCGAACTGATCCTCAAGATCATGGACGCGGTCTCCATCCCGGTGATGGCGAAGTGTCGCATCGGGCACTTCGTCGAGGCGCAGATTCTGGAAGCCATCGGTGTGGATTACATTGACGAATCCGAGGTGCTCACTCCGGCGGACGAGGAGCACCACATCAACAAGCACGAGTTCAAGGTGCCCTTTGTGTGTGGTGCACGTACCCTGGGCGAGGCACTGCGGCGCATCGGCGAGGGAGCGGCGATGATCCGCACGAAGGGCGAGGCCGGCACCGGCGACGTGGTGGAGGCCGTGCGCCATGCCCGCGCTGTGCTGGGCGAAATCCGCCGCCTGCAGAACATGCCGGACGAGGAGCTGATGGCCTACGCCAAGCAAATCGGCGCGCCCTACGAACTGGTCAAGCAGACCAAAGAACTCGGTCGGTTGCCGGTGGTCAACTTCGCGGCGGGTGGCATCGCCACCCCCGCTGACGCCGCGCTGATGATGCAACTCGGCGTGGACGGCGTTTTCGTTGGGTCGGGCATCTTCAAGTCCGGTGACCCGGCTAAGCGCGCGGCGGCCATCGTTAAGGCGGTCACGCACTACAACGACCCCGCTATCCTGGCCGAAGTCAGCCGCAACCTCGGCGAGCCGATGGTCGGCATCAACGTCTCCACCATGCCGGAGACCGAGCGCATCGCAGGTCGCGGGTGGTAGATAGCCTGAGGGGTCTAAAGGGTCTGATTAGTTTTATTGGTCGAAGATCAGACCGTTGTGACCGGAAGACACTAGACCAGTCAGACCCTTCAGACAAGTACGACCACTCAGACTTATTAGACAAACCAGACTAATCAGACTAATCAGACTACTGAGATTACCTCATGAACATCGGCGTTCTCGCCCTGCAGGGCGACTTTGCAGAGCATATCGCTGTGCTGCAACGCATCGGCGTGGAAGCACGCGAGGTGCGCCTTGCCGAACATCTGGACGGGCTGGACGGCCTGATCATTCCTGGTGGCGAATCGACCACCATCGGCAAACTGGCTGTGGCGTTCGATCTGATGGAGCCGCTGCGCCGCTTTGGGCGCGAAAAGGCGATCTGGGGTACCTGCGCGGGCGCGATTTTCCTCTCCAAAGACGCCCACCGCGACCAGCCGCTGTTGCAGTTGATGGACATCACCGTGGAGCGCAACGCCTTCGGGCGGCAGGTGGACAGTTTCGAGATCGACCTGCACATCCCCGCGCTCAAGGTGATTGACCCCGAAGAGCGACCCTATCACGCCGTGTTCATCCGCGCGCCGCTGATTGAATCCGTGCATGGCGATGCGGAGGCGCTTGCCACCTTGCCCGACGGGCGCATCGTGGCGGCACAACAGGGGCGCCTGCTGGCGACCGCCTTTCACCCCGAACTTACGGAGGACGACCGCTTCCACCGCTACTTTGTGGAACTGGCGCGGAACGCATGATCCGACCAATTGACCTGCTCGACCTGCCCATGTTGCACCGCTATCGCGCTGAATGGGTGACGCTGGACAGCGCGCTGGCGCTCACCTGGGGCACGGCGTTGATTTCTGCTCGCGCGGTGATGGACAGCCTGTTCGCGGCGGGCGGCACGCTCACCTGCCTGGCGGAGCCGGAGGAAGACGAGCGCGATCCGTTGCTGGCGCAGGCGCGGCATCTGCCCGCCGCCCGCGCCTGCCGGTTGACCTTCCTGGCTCCTGCCCGCCTGGCGGATTCCGCGCTGGCTTCCAGGGCGCTGGATTACCTGGCGGCGCAGGCGGGCGCGCGCGGCGCGGTGCATCTGCTGGCCGAGGTGGACGAGCGGTCACCGTTGTTCGAGGCGTTGCGCCGCAACCAGTTCACCGTGGTCACGCGCCAGCACATCTGGCAACTGACCGCTGCCCCTGCGGAGGCGGCGGACGTGTTCTGGCGTCCCTGTCAACCCGAAGACCTGCCTGCCGTGCGGCGGCTGTACAAGGCGCTCGTGCCGCCCCTGGTGCGGACCGTGGAACCGCCGCCTGCGG
>CAYSXA010000238.1:0-3172 GCA_964435005.1 uncultured Anaerolineaceae bacterium
CAATCAGCCCGCGCCTGTGACTGGCGGTTCTGTAATCACACAGGTGTCGAACCTGGTCCCGGTGTTGATGCTGGCCACCAGCCATCTCTCATGTTCCACCAGCCCGGCGGCTTGCATGAGGGATGGATCGAGGGTCAGAGACCCCACATAGTTCATGTCGGCGGCGGTGATGGTCGCACGGTGGATCTTGCAGCGTAGCATGGGGCGTAGCATGGCATGTCACTCCTTCTCGTCCGTCAGTTGGGTGAACGGACTTGGTTCTGGCCGATCGGATGCCGTGGATTCGGGTGTCAACAGCACGTTATCGATGAGCCGAGTCTGACCCAGATAGGCGGCCACCGCCAGAACCGCAGGACGCTTGACGATGGCGATTCGTTCCAAGGAGTTGGCATCAACAAGTTCCAAGTACTGAGGAATGATGTCTGCCTCCTCGAGGACGGAGCGAGCGGCGCTGATGAGCTCCGGGGCCCGGCGTTCTCCCGCACGAAACAGCGACTCCGAAGCCCGCAGCGCGGCTGCCAGGGCGGGGGCGCGACGGCGGTCTTCATCGCTCAGATACTCATTGCGGCTGCTCATCGCCAGTCCGTCTGGCTCTCGAACGATGGGGCAGGCGACTACCTCGATGGGGAACAGCAGATCACGCGTCATTCTGCGGATCACGACCATCTGCTGATAGTCCTTCATCCCGAAATAGGCGCGGTGGGGCATCACCGCGAGGAACAACTTGGCCACAACTGTAGTCACCCCGCGGAAGTGACCTGGCCGGAACTTGCCACACAGTCCGTGGGTAAGGCGCTCTACCTCAACGAACGTGGCATGCCCCTCCGGATACATCTCATCATCGGTGGGAACGAATAGGACGTCCGTGCCTGCCTCCTCAGCCATTCGGCGGTCCCGCTCGAGATCGCGCGGATAACGCTCGAAATCCTCGTTGGGTCCGAACTGTGTGGGATTGACGTAAATGCTGACGACAACCCGGTCATTTTCCAACCTGGCTTGGCGCACCAGCGAGAGATGACCTTCGTGGAGATAGCCCATGGTAGGGACGAATCCGATACGGACGTCCTCGGCACGCCAGTCTGAGCTGATCTGTTGCATCTCGGCAACGGTCTGGATGATGCGCAGACTCTCCGACCGTGTCATTCCTGCTCCCAGGCCTTCCGCTCTTCCGCGGACAGATGGAAACTCTCGTCGTGCCCGGGGAAACCACCACTTTGCACATCTTGGACATACTGGCTGACGGCTTCCCCGATCAGATCCTGCAACTCCAGATATCGGCGTACGAACTTGGGGCGGAAATTGCCACTCCATCCCACCAGGTCGTGAAACACCAGCACCTGGCCGTCACAGCCCGCACCTGCACCGATGCCGATGGTGGGAATCTCCAATCGCTCGGAGATCAGGGTCGCCAGCCGGGCGGGCACGGATTCCAGCACGATGCTGAAGCAGCCGGCGTCTTGCAGGATAAGAGCGTCTTCCACCAACCGCCGGGCAGCCTGGGCGGTGCGCCCCTGCGCGCGGAAGCCGCCCAACTGGTGGATGCTCTGCGGCGTCAGGCCGATGTGTCCCATCACCGGGATGCCGGCAGCCACGATGGCGCGGATAGCATCGGCGCGTTCGCGCCCGCCCTCCAGTTTCACGGCGTCCATGCCGCCTTCCTGCAAGAAGCGCCCGGCGTTGCGCACCGCCTGCTCCACAGAGACCTGATAGGACATGAACGGCATGTCGCCAATCCGCAGGGCGTACTTCGCGCCACGCGCTACCGCCTTGCAGTGGTGCAGCATGTCCTCCATGGTGACTGGCAGTGTGGTCTCGTAACCGAGCACCACCATACCGAGCGAGTCGCCGACCAGGATGGCGTCGATGCCGACCTGATCCACGGCCAGCGCCATCGGGTAATCGTAGGCGGTGAGCATGGTAATCGGCTCGCCGCGCTGTTTCTTGCGCTGGAAAGTGCGTGTGGTGACCTTCTTGCGCTCTTCGGTTGTGATAACCGTGGTGGGAGAAGTTGTGGACACGGTACCCTCCTTTCTGTGGTAGGGGTCGTGAACGCGTGGGATGGGGATGGTACGCGCCGTCTCGTCCGCGTGGGTACGGGCGGCGGTTTCATTATCCCTCAGAATCGGCGCGGGCGCAAGGGGCGGACGGCGGCTTGTCGAAATTTTGCGGTACAATCAGGCTGTAAGCGATGGAAGGAGGGCTGTATGCGACGGATGTTCAACTTTCTGATGGGCGCGGTGCTGGGCGGCGTGGTGGGTGCCACGCTGGGATTGCTGCTGGCGCCGGAATCGGGTGATCAGCTGCGCACGCAGGTGCAGACACGCGTTGCACAACTGCGTGCGGAGATGCAGCAGGCCGCCGCCGCGCGGCAGGCTGAACTCAAGCAACAACTGGAAGCCCTGCGCCGTCCCCCGACGGCGTGAGGCGATGGGAGAAGGACGTATGGCGCAAAAGAAGCGAAAGAAGAAGCAAAAGCGCGTACAGGCGCAGCGCGGGTCTTCCTTCCGCGAACGGCAGATTCGTATCCAGCGCATCGTGTTCGTCGCCTTCGCGGGCATTTTGATCCTTTCCATGGTGCTGGCGCTGGTGGTCAACTTCTGAGATCCGGGCCCTGTGAGGGGAGCATGGCGCTTTTCTTCGCCTTCTACGCCACCGCGCCGGCGTTACTGGGGGTGTCTCTGGCCTTCCTGGCGCACGGACAGGATCGGCTTGCCAGCAGTCTGATGGGTTTGGGGATGGTGGTGCTCACCTGGTACACCCAGATCTACGGCCACCGCTGGATACTGAGCAAGGTGCGCCCGGAGGCGTACGGGTTGATGAACCTGCTCCGCCTGGCCGGGTTGCTCATGGCGCCGGTGGTGTTCGTGATGGTGTTTCGGTTGCTGTAAACGTGGACGGTGTCCATATGCAAGGGACACGGGGATCCGTACGCCCCCGTGTCCCTTGTGTTTTTTGTAAGGAAAGCCACAACCGGCGCGTCTGAGGGGTGCAATGAAAGGAGCTGATATGCGCTGGACGATTCCCTTGCTCGGACTGTTTCTGCTGGCGGCCTGCGCCCGCGCCGCCGATGTGCCGCCCCCGACCACTCCGGTCTCGCCCCAGGCGGCGACCGCGTCCCCATCGGAGGAATCCGCGCCGGGGGATGCGCCCACGCCGCGCCCGACCACCGATC
>CAYSXA010000239.1:0-3109 GCA_964435005.1 uncultured Anaerolineaceae bacterium
CCAGCGGACGGTTGCGGCGCTGCGGCGGCAGGCTGTCCGCCAGGCGGGTGGTGGGGATGCGGTCGTAGCCGTAGATGCGGGCGATTTCCTCCATCAGATCGGCTTTGCCGATCACGCCGGTGCCGATGTCCAGCCGGTGGTCGGGCGCGGTGGCGCGCACGGTCTCGCCATCCACCTGCACGCGGAACTCCAGGCGGCGCAGGATGTCGGCGATCTCCTCCGGTGCGAGGTTGATTCCCAGCCAGCGGTGCACGTCGGCAGGGGTGACCTCTACGGTCGGGTCTTCGGGTGGCAGGGGGTAGTTGTCCACCAGTCCCTGAGCGACCGTGCCACCGCTCAACCGGCGCATTAGCTCCAGAGCACGGCGCACGCCGCGTTCTGCCAGCGCCGGGTGCACCCCGCGTGAGAAGCGGTAGGCTGCCTCGGAAGGCAGGTTGTGCTGCGTGACTGTGCGGCGGATGTTGATGAAGTTCCACGCCGCGCCTTCCAGCAGCACGTTGCGTGTGTTTTCGGTGACCTCGGACTCCGCGCCGCCCATCACGCCGGCGATGGAGAGTGGCCCGGCGGTGTCGCACACCAGCACGGTGAAGTCATCCAGCGTGCGCTCCACGTCGTCCAGGGTGACCAGTTTCTCCCCTTGCCGGGCGCGGCGGGTGATGATGGTGGGAGCTTTGCCGCTCGCGCGCTGCACCAGCACGTCGTAGTCGAAGGCGTGCAGCGGCTGGCCGATCTCCAACATCACGTAGTTGGTCACATCCACGATGTTGTTGATCGGGCGCATACCGGCCAGCCGCAGGCGACGCTGCATCCAGTAGGGGCTGGGGGCGATAGTCACATTCTCGACCAGACCGAGCACGAAGCGCGGGTTGAGTTCCGGCTCGCGGATTTCGATAGACACCCGCCCGGCGATGGGCGTGCCTTCCATGAGTACGTTGAGTGAGGGCGGACGCACCTCGCGGCCCAGGATCGCGCCCACCTCGCGCGCCACGCCCCAGATGTTCGCGCCACGGGCGAAGTTCGGCGTGATGGCGATATCGAGCACCGCGTCGCCCATGTATTCTGCCAGCGGTGTGCCCACCGGCGCGTCGTCGTCCAGGATGATGATGCCTTCGTGCTCCTCTGAGATGCCGAGTTCTTTCTCCGAGCACACCATGCTATCGGACACCACACCGCGGATTTTGGCCTTCTTCAGTTTGGTGAGTTCCCAGCCGGGTTTGTGGCCGTCGTAGAGCACCGCGCCCAGGCGGGCGTAAGCCACTTTGAGCGGCTTCTCCAGCGGGCCTTTCCCCTTGTAGGGGAACAGGTTGGGCGCGCCGGTCAGCACGGTGCGTTCTTCCGTGCCGTCGTCCAGGCGGCAGAGCACCAGGCGGTCGGCGTTGGGGTGGGGCATCACCTCGTGGATGGCAGCTACCACGAATTTGTCTGCCGGCCATGCCAGTCCAGAGATTTTGGCCTCGCGCTGCACGTCCTCCGGTGGCAGCGGCAGTCCAACGTAGCGAATGGCTTCCACCTCCAGCCCGGCCATGGTCAGACGATGGGCCAGGTCTTCGATGGAAATGTCGTCGATGTCAACGAAGTCTTTGAGCCATGAGAGGGGGACTTTCATTGTATGGTCTCCTCAAACCTGCTCCAAAAATCGCAAATCGTTCGCCCAGAAGTAGCGAATGTCCTCGATCCGATGGCGCAGCATGGTGATGCGCTCCGGCCCCATGCCGAAGGCGAAGCCGGTGAAGCGTTCGGGGTCGTAGCCGCCGTTGCGTAGCACGACGGGGTGCACCATGCCGCAGCCCAGGATTTCCAGCCAGCCGGTGTGTTTACAGACCGTGCAGCCTGCACCGTTGCACAGGAAGCACTCCACGTCCATCTCGGCGGACGGTTCGGTGAAGGGAAAGTGCGAGGCGCGGAAGCGGGTGCGTACCTGCTCGCCGAACATGCGGCGGGCGAAGTCGGTTAGCGTGCCTTTCAGGTCGCTGAAGGTCACGTGTTTGCCGACTACCAGTCCCTCCACCTGGGTGAACTGAATCTCGGATCGCGCGGTGATCTGCTCGTAGCGGTAACACATACCGGGCAGGATGATGCGCACGGGCGGCGGATTTTCGGGCAGCGGTCCCTCGCCCGAATAGCTGCTGTATTCCCGCATGGCGCGAATCTGGCCCGGCGAGGTGTGTGTGCGCAGCAGCACCGGGTAGGAGCCGTCCGCGCCGGCACGGTCCACGTAGAAGGTGTCCTGCATCTCGCGCGCCGGATGGTGGGGCGGGATGTTGAGCAACTGAAAATTGTACTCGTCCAGCTCCACGTCCCGCGCGCGATAGACCTGGAAGCCCATCTCGGCGAACACGCGGGCGATCTCGCGGATGGTGCGCGTTTGAGGGTGTAGCCCGCCGCGCGGCAGCGGGCGTCCGGGCAGGGTGACGTCCAGACGCTCGGTTTCCATCGAGCGGCGGATGGCTGCCTGTTTCAACGCCTCCGCGCGCTCGGCGAAGGCAGCTTCCAGTTCCTGGCGCACCTGGTTGGCCTTCTTGCCGACCAGCGGGCGCTGATCTTTCGGCAGGTCTTTCATCTGGCTGAAGACCTGCATGATCGGCGCACGGCGGCCCAGGTGCTGCACGCGCCACAGTTGCAGGCCAGTCTCGTCCTGTACCTCGGCCAGTGCCTGCAGGGCCTGATCACGGATGCGATCCAGTTGGTCCAGCATGTTCACCTCCTGAAACAAAAAAAGCTCCCGTCCGCTCAAGGGACGGGAGCGTTTCTCCCGCGGTACCACCCTTGTTGACCGCACATGCGGCCCACTCGTTCCGCCCACAGGCGGCGGGCATTCCGCCGATGGGCTCCCCTCCGATAACGCGGGGGCTGCGGCCCGGACTACTACGCACGAGGCGATTCACCCGGGCGGCTCGGGAGGGAACTTCCGCCGGTTTCCACCGAGAGCGGGTTTCAGCCCGCGCCCGCTCCTCTCTGGCGGCTTCCGCCGACGTACTTTCCTCCGTCGTCGCCGTTCGGTCTGGGTTGGTGCTCTTATTTTCCCAGAAATCCGCGTTTTGTCAAGGTGGATTCACTGGTGATTACCCATAAGTCCTGAGGGGTTAGAAAACTCCGCCCCTGTAGTATG
>CAYSXA010000240.1:0-3036 GCA_964435005.1 uncultured Anaerolineaceae bacterium
TCGTGGCCCGGCTCACGCCAGGAGAATATCACTTTTGTCTAAAGTCCAATACCAAGAGTGATAAGAAAAAATTAGAGGAGTTGCTCATTATACGCAATGCTATAGCCCATAGAAGCCGTCACTCAATTCGTCGTTTTGAGCAATTAATTGAGGGTTTGCCTCTTCTTCCTCGAGAGAGGACGCCAGCTGGGTTCTTACGGAGCAAGATCGATCGTAACACTACTCGGTTTCAGGACTATTTAGATGTGATGACGGATATTATGCAGGAATTGTGTCGCTAAGGCGGCGCCCAACCCCGCGTGCAGCGGACACGGCTTCGCCGCGGGCTCGCGGTGGGGTATGGTCGGGCAAAGTTGGTTCCCCCAGCAGAGGTGAAGGACGGCATCGCCGTGCCGCTGACGCCCTCGTTAGCCTGCTATTCGTTGGTTGGCTTTCGTTACCACTTACAGATAGGTGTTATTCTTATGACCGCTCGAAGCAATGCTCTTTCAGAACTAACCCGTTTCTGGCTCCAGAGTAGACATGGTTGTCTCGTTGCGGAGTCTATCCCGGTCAAAGTGCCTTACGGTCATTCGGATATAGATTTTGTGGCAATTCGTCCGGATCTCCGAGCCTGGACGTTGCCAGATGGAACGCAAGTGCTTCGAGCTATCGTAGAAACCAAAGATGAACATGATTTTGACCCAAAAGGGCAAGATTTTGGTAAACGGCTACTTGAAGACATCAATGCGTTAGGCGATGCTCAATACATTGTACAGGGGAAAAAAGCTCACTTTAGCATGTTGCGCCAAGAGCATTATGAGACAGCAGCGGCTATTTTCGGTACAACGGAGTTTCATCGTATTTTTGTGGTTCACGCTCTTGACGAGCAAGTGCGTCGGGAGGTTTGTCCAAGCCTCGCTAGAGAAAAGCGCATCCACTGGTTAACTGTGCAAGACGTTGTGGCAGATTTGATAGAGTGGTATGAGGAGCTCAGCAGTCGTTCAGCTCTTCGGCATACTCTTATGGGTGATCTGTGGCACTTGCTGATAGGGTACTGTAGTTTGAGACCGCATTCAACTCAAGGCAGGGTGGGCTAACCCCGCGTGCAGCGGACGCGGCTGCGCCGTGCGCCAGCCGTGGGGTCGGTCGGGTGCCGTTGGCTCGCAAGCCGTGGCACTTGGACGGGGCCGCCGCGCCTCTGCCTCCCCCTACGATGACGATCTCAGATCCTCTCCCAAGTACGCGCGCAGGAGTGCGCGGAACAGTTTGGCGTGGCTGCCGTTGCCCAATTTGAGGTGCAAGATTTCGTGGACGATGACTTCCCGCTGGAAGGCGAGAGGTTGGCTGAGGAGTTCGGTGTTGAAGGTGAGGCGGCCGCGGCGGGAGGCACTGGCCCACTTGCGGCGCATGGGGCGCAGGTGGATTTCCTTCACCTCCACGCCGATGCGTGTGGCCCAGCGCCGCACCTCAGCCTTGAAGATTTCACGGCGCACTAGGTCATCCGTGGTCTTACTCATGGCGACGCACCAACACGTCCATCAGACTTTGCACCACTTCGGACAAGTTCTTCTGAACGCCGTGGCTCCGCAGCACCTTGTACAACGCCAGGCGTAGTTCTCGCTGTTGCCGCTGACTGGTAGCCCAGTGGGGATAGGCGGCGAAGGTGCGCACCAGGTCGTTGGACACGGCGCGGGCCGTGCGCTTGGGTACGCCACGGTGTTGATGGAGCAGCCAGTACACGGTGAAGGCCTCGGCTTCCAAACCCTGTTGGGCGAACTCCTGCTCCGCGGCGTTGATTTCCGCAATGAGGGCCTTGAGGGCTTCCAGCGCCTGCTGCGCGGTTTGCTGTTGGGCCTGGAAAGCCTGCACGATGGCTTCGGCCCGCTCGCCGATGGAGAGAAGGAAAGGCTTGGCCATGGCTTCGTCCGCGATTTTCTGGCGGATGGATTTGACCAGGTTGAACACCTCCACGGTGGGGGGCTTGCGGCTGGCCTCCAGGCGGCGGAGCAGGTCGGCGTTGATTTCGTATACCTCCACCGCGCCGCGGATGGCCCCGCCGTGGGTGTGCTGCTGCACCAGAACCGCCGTCTTGCGCAACATCTCCCGGATGTCCGGACCGGTATCGCGCCCCTCGTAGGCTTCCTGGAGCATGGAGACCATCTGGGTCAGCAAGGCATAGTCGTCCAGGTAGGGGCGCAGGAAGGCCGCCGGGGAAAGCACCTCGTACAGGTCGGCCAGTTCATCGAAGAAAGCGTAGAAAGCCTGCCGCGCTTCTTCATCCCGAAAATGAGAAAGCACCCGCTCCGCGGCCTTGTCGTCGCCGCCAACGGCCAGGGGGAGGTACTCGCGGCGCGCCTGCGCCATCAGGTGCTCGAAACGCTCTCGCAGCACGTCCAGGTCGGTGATCACGCCCTCGATGTCCTGGGAGTCGAAGGCCAGGGCTTTCTCCAGGTGCTCGAAAATGCCCACGAAGTCCACGATGAGGCCGCAGGTCTTGCGCTGACCGTCCCGTTCGTAGGGGCGATTGACGCGGGCAATGGCCTGGAGGAGTACGTGGTCGCGCATGGGTTTGTCCAGATACATCACATAGAGGTTGGGCGCGTCGAAGCCCGTGAGCAACTTGGAAGTGACGATGAGGAACTTCGGCTGTTCCTCGCGGCGGAAGCGGTCGCGGATCTCCCGTTCTTCTTCCGCGCTGCGGTGATATAGGCGCAGCCGGGGCGGGTCGTTGTAGTTGCTGCTGATGACCACCTCGAAGGCTTCGGGCGGCAGGTAGCGTTGGGGGTCTTCCCGATAAAGGCGCTCAAAGGCTTCCTTGTACAGGACGCAGGTTTCCCGATCCACGGCCACCATGAGGGCCTTGTAGCCTAAGGGCTCCACATATTCCCGGTAATGTTCGACCACGAAACGGGCCACGCGCTGGATGCGGTCGCGGTTTTTGAGCATGTTGCGCAAGGTTACAGCCCGCTCGAGGATGCGGTTCAGTTCCTCGGGATCCGCCAGACCTTCGGCCTCGGCCAGGTCGAGGAATTCCCGCTCTAAGGTTTCGCGATC
>CAYSXA010000241.1:0-2982 GCA_964435005.1 uncultured Anaerolineaceae bacterium
GAACTTTTCAGGACCTCTCTCCTCAGCCTTCAAGAGGCTTATAGTTGACTCCTTACATCAACTTCTCCAGGAAGGATTTGGCCAGACTGAGAAAAATGAAGAACCCGGCGCTGTCGGTAGCCGCGGTAACCAGAACGGACGAAGCCAGCGCAGGGTCCATACCCAGGGATTTTAACCCCAGAGGAACCAGAACGCCGATGATGCTGGCCACGATCATGTTCCCCAGCAGCGCCAGCCCCAGTACCAACCCCAGATACGGGTTACCACGCCAGAAGGTCACGCCCACGCCGACCACCGTGCCCACGGCCAGGCCGATCGTCGCGCCGATCACGACCTGTCGCAGCAGCACGCGCCCCAGCGCTTTCGGCTCCACCTTTCCCAGCGCCAGCGAACGCACGATCATCGCTACGTTCTGACTGGCGGCGTTGCCGCCCTGCCCGGCGACCACGGACTGGAACACAGCCAGCACGGCCACCTGGGCGATGATGTGCTCGAAGCGGCTGATCACCCAGGACGCGAACAGCGCGGTGAGCGTGTTTAGATACAACCAGGGCAACCGACCGCGTAGCTGCTCCAGGATTGGGCTTTCAGGTTCCAGGTCGCTGTCGGACACGTTCGCCAGGGCGTAGATGTCCTCGGTGGCTTCCTGTTCCAGCACGTCCACCAGGTCGTCGTGGGTGATCACGCCGATCAGCCGCTGGTGGCGATCGACCACCGGGACGGCGCTCAGGTCGTAACGCGCCATCACCTGGGCAACCTCTTCCTGGTCGGTGCCAGCAGTGACGTAGATCACCTCTGGATCCATGATGGCTTCCATCGGCGTGTCCGGTGGGCTGATCACCAGATCGCGCAACCCGACCACGCCGATCAGGCGCCGTTCGCGGTCTACGACGTACAGGTAATATGGAACGGAGGTCTCTGGGCTGACCTCCCGCAGGAATTCAATGGCCTGGCTGACGGGTGTGAGCCGACGCAGGGCGATGAAGGAGGTGGTCATCAGGCCGCCGGCGGTCTCATCCGGGTAGCCCAGCAGCGGGATCACCTCGTCGGCGTCCTCCATGTGCGCCAGGGCTTCGGATGCCTGATCCGGAGGCAGGTCGCCCAGCAGGTCGGCGGCCTCGTCGGGCTCCATCTCGTCCAGCACGTCGGCCAGCTTTTCGGTGGACATGGAGGCCGTGAAGTCGAGCACGTCCTCCTCATCCATCTGGTCAAACAGGTCGGCGGTGCTGGCGATGTCCAGGTTGGCGAGGATGAGTCGTTGTTCTTCGTCGTGCAGGTCTTCGAACGCTTCCGCCCGGTCGGCGGGGTGCAGTTCCAGGAACAGGCGCACGGCCTCTTCAACGGCGCCTCGTTCCAGCGCGAAGCGGATGCGCTCGATGGCGGTGTCCAGGGAAGTGCGGTCTTGTAACGTCATGCCTGCTCGGTCAGGTCGGTGACCTGGATGCCTTGCTCAGTGAGCCAGGCGATCGCCTGTTCCAGCGCTTCTGCCGGGCCGTTGATCTGTACGTCGATCCAGCCAACCTGGGAGTCGATGTGTGCCCGCAGGATGTTGACCGTCAGGTTGAAGCGGCGGATCAGCTGGTTGATGATCGGTACATGTAGCAATTCAACCGGATATTCCAGGTGGATGCGGCGGGAGATTTCCGTCATGGCCTGCTCCTTTCCTCTTCCTCCCGGCTGGCGAGCTGACCGCAGCCGGCCTGAATGTCGATCCCGCGGCGCACGCGGATGGTGCAGGAAATACCGTGGCGCTCCAGCTCTGCACGGAAGGCATTCACTCGCTCGCGGGTGGTGGCTTTGCCTTCGAATCCATCGGTCGGATTGAGTGGGATCACGTTCACGTGGCAGAGCAATCCCTTGCAGCGCTGTGCCAGCGCGCGGGCGTGCTCCACGCCGTCGTTCACATTCCGGATCAGCGCCCACTCGAAGGTCACACGGCGGTGAGTGACCGCCACGTACTCACGCACGGCCTCAAAGAGCACGTCGAGCGGATACCGGCGGTTGATTGGCAGTATGGAGGAGCGCAAGTCGTCGTCCGCGGCGTGCAACGAGACGGCCAGGTTGGTTTGCCGTTTCTCTTTCGTGAAGCGGCGGATGGCGGGCACCAGACCGACGGTGGAGATGGTAAAGCGGCGAGCGCCTAATTGGAAGCCGTCCGGATGGTTCAGGCGGTCGATAGCCGTTAGCGTGGCGGTATAGTTGTGAAACGGTTCGCCCATGCCCATCACGACTACATGGGTGATCTGCTCGCCCTGGGCCTGCAACTGGCGGGCGTAATACAGCACCTGCTCCACGATCTCACCGCTGGTCAGGTTGCGGCGAAAGCCCATCTGTCCGGTGGCGCAGAAGGTGCATCCCATGGCGCAGCCCGCCTGGGTGGAGATGCACAACGTGCGTCGTTTACGGTAACGCATCAACACGACCTCGATGCCCTCGCCATCCGGAAGGCGGAAGAGCGTTTTGCGCGTCTCGCCATCGCTAGATTCCAGCGCGCGAACAGGTTTCAGGTGACCGAAGCTGAACTGGTCGCCCAACTGCTGCCGCAACGAGCGGGGCAGGCTGGTGAACTGGTCGGGGTCATGCCACAGGTGGCGATACAACCCTTCCCACACCTGCCGGGCGCGGTACGCCGGTTCGCCCCAGGCGGTCAGCGTGGCTGTGAGCTCCTCTAGCGAGAGGTCGTAGATCAGTGGGTTCATCGCTGAGCTTCCAGCGTGTCGAGCAGGTGGTGCAGACTTTCGGCGACCCAGTCGGCCTGGATGGAGGATTGGCGGGCCTGTTCGCGGTTGGTCACGCCGGTGAGCACCAGCGCTGTGCGGCATCCTGCTGCCTGCCCACCGGCGATGTCCGTCTCCAGGCGGTCGCCGACGACCAACGCTTGCTGCGGGTCGAGCCCCAGACGCTCCAGTGCTTCCTGGAAGAGCGTGGGTTGCGGCTTGCCGATGATCGTCGCCCGGCGGTCGGTGGCAGCTTCCACGGCAG
>CAYSXA010000242.1:0-2981 GCA_964435005.1 uncultured Anaerolineaceae bacterium
GGCTACCCCGTCGGCGCGGTGCCGCCTTTCGGCTTTCCACAACCCATCCCCACGCTGATTGACCCCGCTGTGCTGGAACACCCCGAAGTGTACGCCGGCGGCGGCGCGGAGAACGCGCTGCTACGCATCACCCCGCAGGTAATCCAACACGTCACGCGCGGCGAGGTCATCCCGCTACAGACGAAGAGACCATGAAACGCACCCTGGTGCTCGGAATCCTCGTAGCGTTCGCCGGAGGCAGCGGCTATCTCCTCTGGCGGCTGCGCTTCGGCGGCAGCCCGCGCGACGCCCGCCTGCTGGCCTACCTGCGCGACCCGCTGGCGCACGCCGACTGGCGCCTGTCCGCGCTCACTCGCTGCGGCAACGCGCCCTTCCTCCTCCCCACGGATGGCTACATCGGCTACCTGTGGGATGACTCCTTCCGTCCCGGCCATCGGCATCAGGGGATCGACATCTTCGGTGGGACCGCGCCTGGCGTGACGCCCGTTTATGCCGCCTACGACGGCTACCTCACCCGCTTGCCGGAGTGGAAATCCACCCTGATTATCCGCATCCCCACCGATCCGCTGGAACCCTCGCGGCAAATCTGGACGTACTACACCCACCTGGCCGACCGCCAGGGGAACGACTTCATCGTGGACGACTTCCCGCCCGGCACGCGCGAGGTCTTCGTCTCCGCCGGGACGCTGCTGGGCTACCAGGGGAACTATTCCAGCAATCCGCTGCGTCCGGTGGGAGTACACCTGCACTTCTCGATTGTGCGCGACGATGGCCAGGGGAACTTCCTCAACGAACTGGAGATCGCCAACACGCTCGACCCCTCGCCGTACCTCGGAATGGAACTGAATGCCTATCGCGCTACGGACGACGTGCCGCGCTGCGGTACAATAACCCCATGACCGAGGACCACGAACCCGTGGCTCTGATCACCCAGGCCGGCGGGCCGGTGGGGCGCGCGTTTGGCCTGGCGCTGGCCCGCGCCGGCGCACAGATCGCCGCACACGACCTGAACCCGCTCCACCTGGACGAGGCCGTGGCGCAGATGCAGGCGCTCGGACGCCTGGCGCGCGCCTATAGCAGCGACATCGTGAAGAAGATGCCCGCCCAAATGCTGATCAACCAGGTGACCGACGACTTCGGTCGCCTGGACGTGCTGGTGCACTGCACTACGGCGCGCCTCTCCGCACCGCTGCTCGACCTGGACGAGTGGGACTGGCATCGCACGCTGGACGTGAACCTGACCTCGGCTTTCCTGCTCACCCAGGTCGCCGGGCGGGTGATGCGCGCCCAGGGCGGCGGCGTGATTCTGCTGCGCTGTGACCCGCCGGACGCGCCCCAGGACGGCGAGAGCGCCTACCGCGTCGCCCGCGTGGGCGTGGTCGCGCTGATGCAGACCGCCGCGCGCGAACTCGCCCCTTACGGCGTGCGCGTCTATGGCTTCCAGCCGGTGGACGACCCCGCCGCGCGCCCGCTGGACGAGGCCATCCGCTGGTGGCTCTCGCCCGAAACGGCGTCCGCCGTCGGCCAGGTAATCCCCGTGAGGTGGTAGATGAACGAACTACTGGACTACCGGCGCCAATTGCTCGACCGCTGGCAGGCTGTGGTGGACGACATCCGCCAGGTGCTGGCGCAGTTCCCGGACGACCGGTTACACCATCCGCTGACGGGGGAAACCTGGACGCCGCACCAGATCGCAGCACACCTGCGCGACGTGGAGGCGCAGGCGATGTGGCCCCGCCTGGAACGCATCCTGCATCAGGACGCGCCGACGCTGGAGAACTTCGACGAGCAGGCCTGGATGCGCCAGCGTTATCGCCCTGAGGAGCCGCTGGAAGATATCCTGGCGGAGTACGCCGCGCTGCGCGCCCGGCAAATCGCCCTGCTGCGCGACATTTCCCTGGCGGACTGGAGCCGCACCGGGCGGCATCCCTGGTGGGGCAGCCGCACGCTGCAATGGTGGGTGGAACGCAGCCTGGCGCACGCCGAAGAGCACCTGGCGCAGTTGCAGCGGGGTCTGGCGGAGGGCAACGCATGAAGGTGGATTTGAGCATCAACACCGACCTGGCGCGCCGCGTGCTGACTGGCTTCATCCGCACCGAGATCATGCGCACCGGCTTTCAGCGGGCGGTGGTCGGCCTCTCCGGCGGCATCGACTCGGCGCTCAGTTGCTTCCTGGCCGCCGAAGCGCTCGGTCCGGAGAACGTGCTTGCCGTGCGGATGCCCTACAAGACCTCTTCGCCCGAATCGCTGGAGCACGCCCAACTGGTGATCGACGCGACCGGTGTGCAGTCGCTCACCGTGCCGATCACCGGCATGGCGGACGCGTTGTTCGAGCAGTTCCCCGATGCCGACCGCGTGCGGCGGGGCAACGTGATGGCGCGCTGCCGCATGATCGTACTGTACGACCAGTCGGCGGCTTTCGGCGGGCTGGTGGTCGGCACGGGGAACAAGACCGAGATTTTGCTCGGCTACTCCACGCTGTACGGCGACTCCGCCTGCGCCATCAACCCGATCGGCGACCTGTACAAGACCCAGGTGCGCCAGCTGGCGCGCGCCGTCGGCGTGCCGGAGGTGATCATCCAGAAGCCACCCTCGGCTGACCTGTGGGCCGGGCAGACGGACGAAGACGAACTCGGTTTCACCTACGAAGAAGTCGACCAGCTGCTCTATCTGCTGGTAGACCAGCGCTACCGCCCCGAAGAATGTATCGAGGCCGGCTTCGACCCCGCGTTCGTGCGCGCCGTGGTACGCCGCGTGCAGCGCAACCACTTCAAACGCGTGCTGCCGCCGATCGCCAAACTCAGCAACCGCACCATCGGCTACGACTTCCTCTACCTGCGGGATTGGGGGACGTAACACCTGTTGGGCTCATCTCTCAAAAGCATGCGGCGAATCTCTCCCCTCCCCCGCCCCCTCCCCCGCCTCCGCCCCCCCCTCCCCTGCCCTTCCCCCCACCCCCCCCCGTCGCCGCCGGGGGGGCG
>CAYSXA010000243.1:0-2944 GCA_964435005.1 uncultured Anaerolineaceae bacterium
TCTACTTTTGGCGCGTTCATGCTCCCAAGTCTACCTCAACTGCGTAACTCCTAACGTTAATTTCACTCTATTTCCTCGGCCACTTCTTCGCCGGGGTGGTAGCAGCACGCCGCACCCAGACGCCGATCGATTTCGATCGCTTTCTCGTCTGGATCCCGGTGCTATATGCGGTCGCGTTCCTGACTTTTTCCAGGCGCAAGGCCTTGCTTATCTCCGGGGGATTTGTCGCCGCGCTGACATTGGAAGCGTTTCACCACCTGCTGGTCATTTACGGCAGACCAGCTTTCCCATCTGATTTCTCCATGCTCTTGAGCATAGTTTCATCCGGATTCGTCTTCACCGTAATTTTCTATTCGCTGGCAACGATCAAGGAAAAGTACACGGAAACCTCTGTTTTAGCGCGCGCCCTGTCCTTGCGCGCTGACTTCGACCACCTGACGCATATTTACAGTCGTCAAAAGATTTTCGATTTTTTGGACCGCTACCTGGAATTGGCCGCTAATCAGCAACGCCCCCTCTCCATCCTGGTGCTCGATATGGACGACCTGAAGAAAATCAACGACACGCACGGTCACCTGGCTGGTGACGAGGGGTTGAGTTATGTTGCCAAAACCATCCGGCAGTGTTTGCGTCGTACGGATGCAGTTGGTCGCATTGGGGGGATGAATTTCTAGTCATCTGTCCAGACACCGCCCAGCGTGAGGCGCAAGATCTTGCCCGCCGTCTAGAAGAGCGCGTCGCGGCTGTGCCTACACCCTATGGGACGATTACCGTCAGTTGTGGCACGGCGACGTGGCAAGCCGGGGATACAGCAGAATCGCTCTTCCACCGTGCGGATGAAGCCATGTATCACAACAAACGCAGCAAGAAAACCCCTGACAAGCGCACCTGATGACCCATCGCCTTCGCAAAACATTCGTCATAGTAGTACTGCCAGCGTTGGTGCTCTTCCTGGCGACGGTCAGCCGTCCCGCATCGAAGCCACTCGGACGCTTTCACCCACCGGAGAAAGGTTTGCCGCTTGCGGATACGCTCACCGTGCTGAATCTCAACATGTTGCACGGGTATCCCGATTTCGCCTACCTTCCGCAAAGGCTGGGCCTGCTCCGTGCGGCGCTGGCAGACTTAGACCCCGACATCGTGCTATTGCAGGAAGCGCCCTGGCGCCCCGATTTGGGCTATGCCGCCCAGACGCTGGCCGGGGAAAAATATGCCTGGGCTTACGCCCGCGCCAACGGCAACCGCTACTGGCTTCGTTTTGAAGAAGGATCGGCCATCCTCAGCCGTTATCTGTTGGAAGACGTGGAACTGTACGAGCTTCATCCCCAGCCTCGACCGTGGGAGCATCGCATCGTGCTCCACGCGCTGGTGCGCCTGCCGCAGGGAAATCTGCACCTGTTCGTCACCCATCTGACCAACCGTAAGGCGGATGTCAACACCACCCAGGCTGCCGACCTGTACCGCTTTGTTGCGGCCACAGCGGGGGACGAGCCTGCCCTGATTGCGGGCGATTTCAACGCCCGCCCCACTTCACCCACCATCAACCAGTTGTCGGGCTGGGTAGACCTCTTCGCGCAGGCCCATCCCGCCGCAGCGGGCTATACCTGCTGCGCCCCCTCGTTGACTGCATCCGACGTCACCCCCGAGGAACGCATCGATTACCTGTTCTACCGCCCCGGTACAGTCGGCCCCACGCTGACGGCGGAAGAGGTGACCATCATATTCGACCAGCCATTCGTCACGTCCGCCGGTCCGCTATGGCTCTCTGACCATTTTGGCTTGCTGGCGCGCTTACGATTCAACGTTCCTTGAGCTGACCCGCCGCCCGTCCAGAAAGCGGCGCACGTGCGCTTCCAGGTCTATCGGCGGGATTTGCTCTTCGAAGGCTGTCCCCCGCGCCATGGCGAAATACCCCAGCGGGCCGAGCAAGGCGACCACGCTGTAAATGAGATGTTCCGGCCGCAAGATGCCCGATTCCTGGTAGCGGACGAGCAACGGCCCAATAGCCTGATCTCCAGGGTTCCTTCGTACACATGGAAGAACACTCGCACCGGCATCTGCGGTCCAGGCCGGTACACCCGCCGAATGGCCTGCTACAGCAGCCAGCGACCATTCGGTCTCGATGAAGACCGCTGTGGCAAACATCCGCAGGTTCAAGCTGACCTTGACGAGCCTGGACGTGCGGATCAACACATCCAGGTCGCGTGCGTATTTGGCGCTCCACACCACACGGCGACGCGGAGACACGGGCGGGAACAACGCCCCTACCTGCAGCCCATGAACACAGAGTATCTCCGAGACATGCGGCCGCATGTTGTGCTTGCCCGTTTGCCGGACGAATTCCAACACCTTGCGCCCTTCAGCGCGTTCCTTCAGACATTGCTCCACCAGCTACCGATCTTCGCAACTCCACCAACGACCGCGAGCAGTCTCAGTACCATGCCGGGCACACAGAGCGAGCACTTCCGCCTTCACCTTCTGAAAGACCACCATAACGCCACGCGGGGAGCAGTCCACGAGGGTGGATGTCAATCTCTTTATTCCATCACAGATCAAAAGCGGGCTCTTTTTGAGCCCGCTTTTGATCCAAGCATTATGAAAGCTGGTCAACGGATGACCTGGATAGACGAACTTGTATTACTGCCAATGGAGTTTTCCCATCAGCAGCTCGCCAAGCATCTTCAGCCATTAGAGCTTGAGAGTAGCGTTCCACCATTCGCAAATCCTTCCATCGCCCCATGATTTGCAACAAACGCGTAGAAACACCAGCTTGCAACGTCATCACTGTAAACGTGCGCCGAAACGCGTGAGGATGGACACCTTTCACCCCAGCACGTTGACCTAACTGTTGCAGGATGATGCGTAACCCTCGGGTTGTCAAGGGACGACCAGCTGGTGATTACCCACAAGTACCGCCACCTCTGGGGAAGGGGTGGTGGGCGGC
>CAYSXA010000244.1:0-2893 GCA_964435005.1 uncultured Anaerolineaceae bacterium
CAACCTTAAATTTCCTCCATTCTTATTGACTCGCGGCACAAAGTGTGCTACAGTGAGATTTCCTTCGGGAAGGCAACTTCTTGAGGGTGAGGGAGCCCTGAGAAATCGGCTGGCCCCTCAGGATGCCGAAACCCGTTGAACCACCCCAAGCGCAGGTGGGCTAACCACTGGGAGAGAAGTCTCCGGTATGTGCAAGGGGATGGAGAGGGCAAGCACCTTTTCAGCGGTGAAGCCGACTTTTCCGATGTTGGTGATGGGACTATAAAGAACCGTCACGCAGCGGATGAAAAACGGTCGAGCTGAAAGGGAACTATCTCAAGAAGGGAGTAGGGTGCTGTAAGGCACTTGAAACCGGAGAGATAGTAACCTGAAGGGAGCACAGAAGGTTACTTAGGGCCCCTCTTCTTTTTATTAGAAACGCGCCGTGCTTGCATACGCGGCGCGTTTTAACGTCCCTGGAAGATATCGGCTTTGAGCAGCCCTACAAACGGCAGGTTGCGGTACTTTTCGCGGAAATCCAGGCCGTAGCCAACCGCGTAGCGGTCGGGGAGTTCGAAGCCTTTGTAGCGGATGGGGAGATCGATCAGGCGACGTTTGGGTTTATCAAACAGGGCGCAGACTTCCAGGCTGGCTGGCTGTCGCGCCCGCAGGTGATTGAGCAGGTAATTCATGGTCAGCCCGGTGTCCACGACATCTTCCACGAAGATCACGTGCCGTCCGCTGATGGGGATCCCCAGGTCTTTGATCAAACGCACCACGCCGCGGTCGCGCAGCTCGGGGGAGTAGCTGGCGATGGCGATGAAGTCCACTTCCAGGGGAATCGGGATGTGGCGCAACAGGTCAGCCATGAAGAACATCACTCCCTTGAGTGCGCCGACGAGCACCGGTTGCTTGTCGTGGTAGTCCTCTGCAATGCGTGCGCCCAGCTCCGCGATTCGCGCCTGTATCTGTTCTTCTGTGAAAAGGACTTGTTGTATATCGCGGGCGAGTTCGGAGAAATCGGGCTGGCTCATTGTCCGTTGTCAGGCTGTTGAGGTTTGTTCCCCTGGATGGGATGGGCCAGGTCATCCAGGCCGTACTTCAACATCATCTCGCGCAAATCGCTGCGGCGGAAGAGCTTGATGTTCACGTCAGGGTACAGTTCTTTCAAGCGACGGATTTTGCGGTTCTTGATGCGGACCAATTCCGGCCTCAAGGTCGTCAACTCGATGTACAGATCCTGGTCGGGGAGGTAAAAGTCGGGGGAGAATGCCTGGGTCACGTTCCCCGCTTCGTCCCACTCCAGGGGGAACATGCGCGGCTCGTATTCCCAGCGGATGCCGTAGTAGTCCAGGATGCGAGCGAACTCTTCTTCGATAGGGTGGGCGAAAGTGGGCTTTTTCTCGCTCAAGGTCATGCTCCGGATGGATTATAGCATATTGTGAGGCGGGAGGTGATACAATGGGCCGGAGAGGAGACCGGATGACAGAGACCACAATGACGTTAGGCAACACGGATGTGCGCATCCCGCCGATGGGAATCGGCACCTGGGCGTGGGGTGACCGCATTTTCTGGAACTATGGCCGCTCGCACACGGATGTGGATATCCGCGAGGCGTTCGATGCCAGCCTGCAGGGCGGCGTGCCCTTTTTTGATACGGCAGAGATCTACGGTCGCGGGCGTTCCGAGCGTTTGCTTGGAAAGTTCATCCGCGAAAGCGGCCAGCCGGTGGTGGTCGCCACCAAGTTCTTCCCGTATCCCTGGCGGTTTGACCGTGGCGCGATGCAACGCGCCGTTCGCGGCAGCCTGAAGCGGCTGGGACTCTCGCGGGTGGATTTGTATCAGATTCACTGGCCGATTGGCCCACGTGGGATTGAAGTGTGGGTGAACGAACTGGTCGAAGTGGTTCAAAACGGTCAGGCGCGCGCCGTGGGAGTGTCGAACTACAACCTGGAGCAGATGCGCGTGGCGCATCGCATTCTGGCTGATGACGGCGTGCCGCTGGCTTCCAATCAGGTGGAATACAGCCTGTTGCATCGTAAGCCGGAGTTTGACGGTTTGCTGGCGGCCTGCCACGAGATGGGTGTCACGCTGATCGCTTACAGCCCGCTGGCGATGGGTATCCTGACGGGCAAATATGGGCCGGGGAACCCGCCGCCGGGTTTGCGCGGACGCCGCTGGAAGCGAGAACGGCTGGAGAAGGTTCGGCCTTTGCTCGACCTGTTGCGTGAAATCGGTCAGGCGCACGACCGGACGCCGTCGCAAGTGGCGCTGAACTGGGTGATTTGTAAAGGCGCTGTGCCCATCCCCGGCGCCAAGAACGCTCGCCAGGCGCAGGCCAACGCGGGCGCACTGGGCTGGCGGTTGACGGAAGCCGAAGTGGAAGCGCTTGACCACGCCAGCGCCGATCTGGGTTGAAACGACGACGCGAACTGTCCGGTAAAAGGCCAGACCGTCCCTCGCCGGCGTCTTCTAGCACACAGCATCAGGCTGGGGGCGGCCTGGAGCCATTCTGGCCTTACCCTTCTCTGTATCACCAGTGTTTTGAGAGGCTCGTTCACTTCAACCGTAAACGTAGCGGCGGTTTTTCCACGTTACGCCGCGCCCGCTGAGCACCAGGAAAGCGGAGGTCAGGATGATCGCGCCGATTACGGCAGCGCCCAGGGGAAAGGTCGGGTTATAAAGGAAGGGAATGCCGAGCCATTGGGCGAACCGTCCGCGCTGGTAGGCCAGGATGGCGCTCAACAGCCCGGCTTCCGCGAAGACCGCCCAGGCCGCCTGGCCACCGCCGTGGAAGGCCCAGGCCAGACTCCCTGGCAAGGTAAACGGCGGGACGAACGCCCCGGCGAAGGCGAGTGTTGCGTCCAGGGACAGCAGACCACGTTGCTGGCGGGTGCCCAGATAGACATTCTTA
>CAYSXA010000245.1:0-2868 GCA_964435005.1 uncultured Anaerolineaceae bacterium
GCTTTCGAGGACACCACTGTTGGCCCCTTTTTACAGAAAGAACTTGACACTATCGTCTCCACTTCCACGCGCTTCAGGAACACCACCAGGTCAATGCCCGCGGCCACCATCGCGCGCACGGCCTGCAGGCCGATCTCCGGCATCGCGCCCAGAGCGAGCACTTCCAGCCGGTGCAGGGCAGCTTCCACGCTCGCGCCGTGGATGGTGGCGAACGCCTTGCGCCCCAGGTTGGCCGCTTTCAGGAATTGCAACGCCTCGCCGGGGGAAACGATCTCTCCCAGCACGATGGCCGCTGGATTAGTGCGCGTGTACACCACGTTCAGCACCCACTCCATCGTGGCCGCTTTCTCCTGACCCGGCGGCGGCTCGGAGTAGGCCACCGCTCGCATGGCGTACAGGTGCTCCGCTAGCTGCACCTCGCGGAAAGTCTCCAACACAGCCACCGGCTTGCGAGACGGGATGTGATCCAGCAACGCGTTGAGCAGGGTGGTCTTGCCCGAGCTGAATTCCCCGGCAATCAGCACGTTCCCCGCCAGGGTCGCCGCCACCCGCTTCAGGTAAGCCGCCTCACTCTGCGGCAGGCTGCCCACGACCACCAGGTCGTCCAACGTCCAGCGTTTGCGACCAAAACAGCGAATGTTGATTGCCGGAGCGTCCATCATCGGCGGCAGCATCCCCGTGAACCGCTCTCCGCCGGGTAAGTCCACCAGTACCGCCGGTCGCAGCGGGTTGAGCGCCCGCCCCGACAGGTCGGCCACCCGGCGGATCAGGTCGGCCCAATACACCTCGGTCGCCATTGGCCCCAGGCGCTCCAGCACGCCCGCCCGCTCTACGGCTACCTCGTTCCCGCGCACGTAGATTTCTTCGACATCCGGCTCGCGCAGGAACCGTTGCAGCAACCCGACGCCGGTCAGCGCCTCGGCCACCCACCGCACCTGGGCATCGTCCACCGGCTGCGGGAAATCCAGTAGCAGGCGGCGCACCTGATCCACGAAGCGCCGGTGCACCCGTGGGTCGTCCTCGCGCCAGGTCGGTACCTGGACGCGCGTCTCCACCAGGCGTTGGCGCACGAAGTTCAAAAGGGCTTCGCCGGATACGCCCCTCATGGCATCCCTTTCCCGATACCGCGTTTCTCCGCCGCGACCACCGTCAACGGGTTCATCTGTATCCATCCTTGCTCCTTCTGACTGCTTTCAATGGGTGACATCCATGTCACTCATTTGCTGCCGACGAGCGGCGTTGCCAGCGTCACCCACAGTTCCCCACCGACCTGCGTCTCGGCCAGCGCATCCAGCAGCGTGGGCACTTGCTCCGGCATCAGGGAGACCAGCAGGATCGCCGGGGGCGCCTGCTGCTGCGCGGCCTGCGCGTCCGCGTTGGCCTGCGGTGGTTGCTCCACGTCCGCTGCCCGGCGCTCCCCGCGCTGGGTGTACATCCCGACCACCGTCGCCTGGGTCACCAACCGGACTTCCGTCAGGGCGTTGTTCAGCCGCCCGTGTTCGTCCAGGGCGACACCTGCGTCACCCCTTTCCACTGCCTTCAGCAAGTACACGTTGACCAGCTCGCCAGGACGCAATTGCCCGGCCAGGGCGCTTTCGGCGCGGATTGGGATCGAGACCACTTCCTGGTCGGGCGCGGCCAGCCGGTAGGCTTCCGGCGCAACCACCTGGCGCGCGGCCACCGGCATCCCGGCCAGCAAAGGCGCGGCGCTGATCTTCCCCGCCAGGTCACCGGCCTTCACCACGTATTCCCCGCCTTCCGCCAGGGCGCGGGGGAAGGTGCGTTCGGTGAACATCGCCGCTGTCAGCATGGTGTTCGCTGGCACGTCGAAGGCCGGGACGGGCAACGTGACAAGCGTCACGCTTTCCAGGTAGTGCGATCGCCCATACCACGCCGCGGCCACCCCCACGGCCAACGCCAGCACGCCCAACAGGATTTCTAAGCTGCGCTTCACCTCACGCCCTCCATCCGGGATAGATCACTTCGAGCAACGGGTCGGCCAGCCGACCATCCAGCGCCCGCGCCTGGCGCTCCCGATAGCCCACCTGCGCCGCGGCCAGACCACGGGTTTGCAGGCGCTCCGCCGTGCTTCGCACCTGGTTCGCCACGACATGCACCCGCATATCGTGCTTGCCGTTCTGCGCCTGGAGCATCTGGATCACCGCCGCCGCCTGAAGCAGGGCATCCTCGCGCGGGGTGGTCACCACCAGGACATCGGTCGCCAGCGGGAACAGGTGCGGCCAAAGTGCGTTGCCGGGCGCAACGTCCATCACCGTGAGTGTGTGCGCCGAGATCACCTCGCTCAGCACCGCGTCCAGGCGCTCGTCGCCGCCGATCAACCGCGCCTCGCGCTCTTCCAGGGGATACACGCTCACCCCTTCCCAGCGCCCCGGCTCCACCCCCTGGGTCATCACGCCGTACAACGAAGGCATCGCGCCGTCATCGCCCAGGTATGCCCGGAAAGAACTCCCGCCCACCCCGGCTTCGATGGCCGCCGCTCCCAGGCCGCTGCTCTCTCGAAAACGCCGCGCCAGTGCCAGGCTCAGGGTGGTCTTCCCCACCCCACCGCTGTAATTCGTCACCAGCACCACGCGCGGGGGCATGAAGCGCACCCCACTGCGCTCTCCCTGGCGCAACAGCGCCTGCCCCAGCCACTGGTCGCGGCCCAGCAGGAACGCTTCGCCGTCCACCAGCGGGACGCCGTTTTCCTGCACGGTCTCCAATGCACGGGCGACCGCCTGAACGCCCACCTCCCCGACGACCACCAGGTCGTCCAGGTCGGTAATCACCAGGGACGCGCCGCCTTCCAGCGCCCGCATCAACCCCGCTGTGCTCACCCCACATTCCGCACGAAATAAAGTGCGATTC
>CAYSXA010000246.1:0-2867 GCA_964435005.1 uncultured Anaerolineaceae bacterium
ATCCGGGGGCATACCTGCACCACCCGGATTTTGCGTTCTTCCGAGTCGGGCCGGGTGCGGCCACGGGAGACCAGACGGTGCAGTGGGAAGCGGTCATCGAGGGCATTCAGACTGAAGATCCCGGGCAATACAACGTCACGGTGACGGGCATGACCACGGGAACGCCGGTATCCAATCCGCGCCGGTTCTCTGGTGGGTTAGGTACGTTCGAGGTCTATTTGCTGCGGGTTACGTTGTCGTCAGGAGATTGAGATGAGTGGATTGCTGGCATTCCCGATCTGGTTGATCAACGGCCTGCTGGTGACGTTGTACTGGCTGGTGGGTCACCTGGCGGACTTGATCTCGCTGCTGGTGGTGTTGTTGATCGGATTGGGAATTGCGCCGGTGTTGCAGCGGCGGGCGGTCGTGCGTCCGCGTCGGTACGGGCGCGGGGAAGCGGTGACCGGGCGACCCACGGCCACGTTGTACACGCTGGCTGCGGGCGCGGTCTGGTTGATCGCGTCACTGATGTCGAAGCCGCCGATCCCGGTGATTGGCATGTTTATGTGGCTCACGGCGCTGGCGGCGGTGCTGCTGGTGAGCGAAGAACGCATGAACGTATTGTGGTGGGCGAACACGGGGATGGGGGTGTACGCGATGGCGGCGTTGCTGTTCCGTGGCGGGATGGCGCTATTGGGGAGCGTTTCCCCGGCAGCGTGGGCGGCGACGGTGGGCAGCGCCCAGGACGCGCAAATCATTCTGGAGACCACGCGGGCGAACATCGCCACGATCGGGATGGTGGCGGTCTTCGTGCTGTATCCGTTGGGGTATGCGGCGATGCTGTTCAACCGATTTCTCCGCAACCCGAAGCCGCTGTACAACACGTTCATGGAGGCAGGCGAGGTACTCGCGCGGATGCGTTCGCGCGAATAATCCCCGACCGTTGAGGCGGTGGGGCGGGTTCGACCCCCGTCCGGGGACCTGGTGAGTGGCTGCTTCGGCGGCTACGACCACATACGTTACGCTGCACGTTTGCAGCACCTGGTTCTGCACCTTACCAACTGAATACCGCTACGAGAGAAAGAGCACCCCTTCTCCCGAAGTCCTCGCCGTGACGGGGGCGCAGCAGTTACGTGTATCCCAACCACACACAAGCGCCCCCGTTCACGGACGGGGGCGCGGGAGGTTAAGCCCATGAAGACATTGACACAGAAAGAGGTGGATCGCCAAGCCCGCTTGCTGGGCATCTCAGTGGAAGACTATCTGCTGCACCTGGACATGAACAGCCCGATGCGGGTGGTGATGTCCAAGTCACCCTGCGCGACGTGCCAGCACCTGCGGTCGCTGGTCACGCAGGCGGGTCAAGCCGCTTACGGCCGCTGCGCGGCGCAAGAGAAGATGGTGGTGGTGGAGACGATCACCGCCTGCTCCATCTACCGGCGCCAGCGGCCGGGCGAGCGGTGGGCGAAAGACCTGAACGATCCGAACTTCATGATCAAGAGTGAATGACCGTGGGCTAACTGCAAATGAAGGGTGTGCTCTGACTTGCGGCCTCCGCGCTTCTGCGGGCGGTCGCCCTGGTAAGGTGCAGACCGCCCACGGGCGAAACCAATCAATCAGCAAAGGAGCGTGGAGTATGCAAGTCCAAATCGATCCCTGGTTCGTGATGGTGGCCATTGTTATGCTGGCCGGGCTTGCGGTGCGTGCGGTCGAGGTCGCCGCGCAAATCCAGCGCCATCGGTTGCAGATGCTGCAACTGCAGATGCAAGCGCAGGAGAAGGCGCAGCAAACCGAAAAACCGCACCGTGACCAAGCCCGGCAAGGCGCTCAGGCCACGAAGCTGAAGCCGCCGGTCGCTGCAATGCAACCGGAGCCGCCATTGCCGGAGCCTGAGCTGGTAGCCATCCAGATGCTGGCGCAGGCGCAGCAGGCAGTGGATGCAATGGACGTCCAGTTCTAGTCCTGGGAGGGGTAGGCGATGCTGAGGCGCACACGCACTCGCGTTCGCCGCCCCCTGTTCCCCCTGGGGGGCATTTATGCGACCCCTGGCGTGATCGAGGCGGTGGGGTGGGGCAAGGTCCTCACCCTGCTCCGCCGCCATGTCAGCGGGGACTGGGGCGAGCTGGACAGCCATGACCGGGCGGCCAACAACCGGGCGCTGAAGACGGGTGGGCGGATTTTCTCCGCCTACACGGTCGGCGAAGGGGATGAGGCCATCCGCGTATGGATCATCACCGAAGCCGATCGGAGCGCGACCACGGCCTTGCTGCCGGAAGAATACTGACCGACCATCCCCCGCCGCGCCGGGGGCATTCGACCAAAATGCCCCCCATGCGCGGATGGGGGGTGTTCGGAGGGTAGTATGCCACAGCAAACACAGAAACCGTGGGTGCTGGTGAATCTGATCGGCGGCACTGACCTGACCATTCCGTGCGAAGCCTGCCGAAGGGTCAGCCGGGTAGCAGTCATCGGTGAGCGTACCCTGTGTCCGCAGTGCTACGTGGAGTTGGGGTACGCGGGGCTGCCCAAGGTGGACCTGCTGGAAGGCAAGGACTGGGCTCGGGTACCGGAGGTGAGCCATGCCTTCTGACGTGCTCACTGTGAAGAGCGGTTATCGGCAGTGGGCCAGCGTTCCGCAACGCGCCCGCAGTCCCGAAGTGGATTTTGGGGTGTGGTGGTATCTCACCGCTGCAAAGCGTCGTGCCCGTCGGGGATACACCTGGCGCGTGTCTTGGATCCAGGACACCGGCGAGTTGTACGCCACATCCATCGCCGACCGCTACCTTATCCTGGCGCTCCACCCCGACCGCGCACCGGTCGGGCCCGTTCGTGCTCGCAGTTGCGGCGCCTCGCTGTGCACCGGCCCTCTCCACCGGCCCGAGTGTGTG
>CAYSXA010000247.1:0-2852 GCA_964435005.1 uncultured Anaerolineaceae bacterium
GCCGCCCACCACCCCTTCCCCAGAGGTGGCGGTACTTGTGGGTAATCACCAGGAAAAGTGGGATGGCACAGGTTACCCGAGGGGACTGAAGGGAGAGCAAATCCCGCTGTCGGCGCGCATCTTCGCCGTCGTGGATGTGTGGGACGCGCTGCGCTCCGACCGCCCCTACCGCAAGGCCTGGCCGAAAGAGAAAGTGCACGACCACCTCCGCGAGCAAGCCGGAGCCCACTTCGACCCACAGGTGGTGGAGGCTTTCTTGAGTATGATGCATGAGTCTTGATGCGCTCCCAAGTTTTTTGGCGGCTGTTCCCACATTCAGGCGACCGCTGCTGCGAAGCACTGGCAAGTGTGACGATTTTTTGGAAATCCAATCCGCGCAAAAACGCGCCAGGGACAGCACCGCAGCGGCGCCTGATGTAACTGTTAGGTGGCCTGTTTCCTGATACTCGATGTCCATATTGCAGCTATTTTGATCCTCCGAGGGATAAATCGAAAATGCACCCACCCGGCCCTGGTCGCCGGGCCACGCGTGGAAAACACGTCCTTCGGCTGGGGGGTCGGGCACCATATTGGTTCCCCTCACCTACGTTACCGAGCCACCGTAGCCGTCCCGTCAGGGCATATTGACCCCGGAGACGAGCACTGTCCAGCGGCCTGACCGCTGGACAGCGTGCAGTCGACGTGGCAGATACCCGACGCAGGACGAGCGGAGGCGGCGAGGGGGGTAGTGGTCATTGGCCTGGCGTTGCATGCGCTGGCGGAAGCGACAGGACTCGCCTACCAGTTCCAGAGTGTGTCAACAACGACTTAAAAACCTGAGTTATGGATAACTTCTCGTTATACCATGAGGTCGGCTAACAAATGCTGTGGGAGGTTCAGGGAAGGCTTTTTCTCGCGCAGGTGATAAGCGATCAAGCTCGCAAACAGGGTGACCAGGAAATTGGTGACGCCGCGATGGCGGGAGTGCTCGATCTGGGAGCTATTTTTCAATTGGTCGTTGATGGTCTCGATAATGCTCCGTTTGCGCAACAGAAGCTTGTCGGATTGGGCATCATTCTTTCTTCAAAAGCGGCCACCTCGCCCCCGGTAAATTTTCATTTGACTTGACAGGACGCCCACCCGGTTTGAAACAGCCTGGCAATCGAAGCTGATTGAGAAGAAACTGGCTTCAAACGGCAAAAAACTGCCCACTTTTGGGGCTCAACAGTACAGTCTAATTCGTCCACTTCCACGCATGTTCTGACTACAACAACGCCCACGGTGATTGCCGTGGGCGTTTCTGGTGAGCGCGGCAGGACTCGAACCTGCAACCAATGGCTTAAAAGGCCACTGCTCTGCCATTGAGCTACGCGCCCGTTGCGTTTGGATTTTATCACGCTCTCTGACGCTCGTCAACAAAATCGCTGCCCGGTCTGTGGTACACTTGCGAGCAATCTTTCTCCGGAGCGTATGCATGAACGCGGGTTACCTCTACGCCTTCGCAGCTTACTTTTTGTGGGGATTGTTCCCCCTGTACTGGAAGCAACTGAAAAGCATCCCGGCGACGCAGCTGATCGGCCACCGCATTGTGTGGTCGTTCGTGCTTCTGGTGCTCGTGTTCGCCGTCCGCCGGCAACTGAACCGCTTGCGCGAGCTGGTGCGCGACCGGCAGGTGGTGCGTACCTACGCCCTCGCCGGAGCACTGCTCGCCCTGAACTGGCTGACATACGTCTGGGCGGTCAACGCCGGCTTCGTGGTGGAATCCAGCCTGGGGTACTTCATCAACCCCCTGTTCAGCGTACTCCTGGGGATGCTGGTACTCAAAGAACGGCTGCGCCCCTGGCAATGGGTCGCCGTCTCGCTCGCGGCAATTGGCGTGATCTCCCTGACGCTGACCTACGGTCGCCTGCCGTGGATCGCGCTCACGCTCACCGCCACCTTCGGCCTGTACGGGCTGGTGACCAAAATCGCGCCGCTGGAAGCGCTCGACGGCCTGACGCTGGAGACCGGCATCATCTTCCTGCCAGCGCTGGCCTATCTAATCTGGGTGGAGCGCCAGGGCACGGGCGCCTTCCTGCACACCGACCTGACCGCCAACCTGTTGATGATCGGTACCGGAGCGGTGACCGCAATCCCGCTGTGGTTCTTCGGCACCGCCGCGCGGCGCGTCCCACTCAGCGTGATCGGGATCATGCAATACCTGGCACCCACACTCCAGTTCTTGATCGGCGTGCTGGTGTACCACGAATCGTTTGGCGGCACCGATCTGATCGGCTACGGTCTGGTCTGGCTGGCAGTGGTGATCTTCATGAGCGACAGCCTGCACGCCTCCCGCAAACCCCAACAGGTGCTCCTGCCCGATTAAACGCACCGCAGCGGGCGCGGTGCTTCCCGCCCTGAGAAATCACCTGAGCGCGATCTCCGCCCAGTGCACCGGGTGATCGGCGTGCGAATCTGGCGGGAGGATGTACACCGCCTGCCGCACCTCCCAGGCGTCGTCCAGGAAAATGTGATCAATTCGCTTGCGCCCGGACATATCCAGCCCTGCGTCGCTAATACCTGTGGGGTATCGCGCCAGCCAGGCGCTTTGCCACCACTGCGCAATCGTCTCATACGCCGGATCGCCTTCGCGCAGATTGAAATCGCCCAGCACGATCAGCGGGGAACGGCCATCCGCCTGAGCGACCAGCGTATCTGCAAAGACCAGCATAGCGGTATCCGAGCCGTCCGGATGCACGTTGAACACCGTGATCACGGTACCTCCCAGATCAATCTCCGCCACGGTCGTGCCGATTTCATCCTGGTCGCTGAAAGTATAAACCGACATTCCGCACTTTTTCGTAGCGGGGAACAGGAATTTTGGGTATCCTTAG
>CAYSXA010000248.1:0-2808 GCA_964435005.1 uncultured Anaerolineaceae bacterium
CGCCGCCTCGGCGGCCACTGGCAGTGGGGTATCAGGCACGGGCCTCAACGCTGGTCAGCCAGCCGTCGAGTAGCGGTGGCGGCGGCTTCTCCGGCGGTGGTGGCGGCGGAGGAGGCGGTGGCGGCGGCTCCTCTGGGTTTGGATAAACCACTACCACAAAGTGAAAGCGCTTTGTGATCTTTGAGCCTTTGTGGTTCCCATAACAAGGAGGCAGGATGAACGTCGGTAAGACTTCGGGCTGGATTGCGATTGGAATCGGTGTGGCGATACTGCTCATCGTTGGGCTGTTCCTCGGATCAGGTGTGTACACCGGGCGGTTGACTATCCCGGGCGCGGCGCTGGGCATTGGATTGTTCGGTTGTTTGCCGATGATCGCGCTGACCGCGGTCGGCGTCTTTCTGCTGGTACGCGGTCGCGCAGAGGAGAAGCAAATGGCCGCTGTGCGCAAGCAGGAGCGGCTGCTGGGTATGATCCAGGCGCAGGGACAGGTGCCGCTCGACCGCATCATGCTCGAACTGAAGATGACCCGCGAAGAGGTGACCAACACGATCTACGAAATGGTCAACCTGGGGCTGTTCACCGGTTACATCGACTGGGAGGCGATGGTCTTTTATTCCAAAGACGCCCAGGCGGTGGGTACGAACAAGTGCCCGAACTGCGGCGGCATCCGCGAGTTCGTGGGACAGGGCATCATCAAGTGCCCGTACTGCGGCGTGAGCCTGTTTATCCCGCCGAACACGCCAAACACGCGCGCCGAACCGCAGCCGCCGACGGGGTAACCACCAGGACGCGGCGCACACAGAAGGAAGTGCTTTTTTCAGGAGGCCAGTATGACCAACCCTATTCACGAACTGTATGCACGGGGACAATCCCTGTGGTACGACAACATCCACCGTGCGCTGCTGCGCAACGGGGAACTGGAGGCCATGATTGCGCGTGGGGACATCTACGGCGTGACCTCGAACCCCAGTATTTTCCGCGCAGCGATTGTGGATTCGGACGCCTACACGGCGGATATCGTGCATCTGGCGGCGGAGGGACTGAGCGCCGAACAGATTTACGAGTACCTGGCGGTGGAAGACATCCGCGCGGCGTGTGACCTGTTCCGCCCGCTGTACGAGCGCACGCGGGGCGGCGACGGTTACGTCAGTCTGGAGGTCAGCCCGTATCTGGCGCACGACACGGAGGCCACGCTGGCGGAGGCAAAACGCCTGTGGGCGCTGGTGGATCGCCCGAATCTGATGATTAAGATTCCAGGCACGCTGGAGGGGTTGCACGCAATTACCGAAGTGATCGCCGAGGGAATCAACGTGAACGTCACCCTGTTGTTCTCCGTGCGGCGCTACCGCCAGGTGATGGACGCCTACATGCGCGGGCTGGAGAAGCGGCGCGAGGCCGGTTTGCCGCTGGATACGGTGGCTTCGGTGGCCTCGTTCTTCGTCTCGCGCGTGGATACGCTGGTGGATCGTCAACTGGCCGAGAAAGGCGATCGCGGCGTGGCCTTGCAGGGCAAGATCGCCGTGGCGAACACGAAGATGGCTTACCAGGCGTTCAAGCAGGTATTTACCACCGACCGCTGGCAATCGCTGGCGGATGCCGGCGCGCGGATCCAGCGCCCGTTGTGGGCGTCCACGAGTACGAAGAACCCGGCCTACTCCGATGTGAAGTACGTGGAGGAACTGATCGGCCCGCACACGGTGAACACCGTGCCGCCGCACACGCTGGACGCCTTCCGTGACCACGGGTGCGTGGCGCTCACGCTGGAAGAAGGGCTGGATGAGGCGAAGCAGGCGCTGGCCGACCTGGAGGCGCTGGGCATCTTGATGAACGAGGTCACCCGGCAACTGGAAGAGGAAGGCGTGCAAAAATTCGCCGACGCCTTCACCGCGTTGTTGGAGGCGGTCGAGGCGCAAAGGGTGCAGGCACAGTGACCGAGGCGCTGTTCGAGAGCGACCTTCCCGCGCTGGCGGAGGGTGATTTGCCGACGGTGTGGGCGGCGCTTGGAGACCTGTGCGCGTCCGATGCCACGCGACGCCGCGAGGCGCTGGGACGTTTGCAGACGCTGGACGCCGTCCGGCGGTCGGTGGTGGTGGCCTGTTTCCTGGCCTCGCGGTTGGAGGAGCCGGAGATGGACTTGCGCTGCGAGATGATTGCGGCGCTGTCCTCCGTGATGGACGGCGCGGCGCGCGCGGAGGTGCGCCAGGCGGCGCGTGCGGAATTGCGCCGCATGCGGCGCCGCCCGATTTTTGCGCTGCTCCAGGCCGCTGAGCACGACCCTGACGTGGAAGAGGATGTAGCGCGATTGTTGAGCGCCAATCCCTTCGCGGGCGCCACGCTGGCCGACCTGCTGGAAGACCGGCGTATGCCGCTTCCTATCCGGCGACAGGCAGCGCGCTTCATCGGACGCGTGGGCTTCCTGGACGCCCGGCCGGCGCTGGAGCGAGTGGTGCGGCGCCTGGAAAGCCGCCAGCGGGCGCAGGCACGCATGCCCTTTGCGCCGCAGTCGCCGATTCCTGAAGAAGGGTTGTTGCCTGCCGTGCGCGAGGCGCTGGCCGCGTTGCGAGCGCCTGTTTGAGCCCGCGATGGGCGCAGTCCGCAGAAACGCAGCTGGTTGGCGGTTCGGCGGTAACTATCTGGCATGTCGCAGAGGCGGTTGAAATTCGTATGCCGCTGGGCGTGACGCCCCCTCTCCCCTGAGGGGGGAGGGGGGAAGGGGGACGAGCAGACCGTATCAACACATTTTGCCTGCTCCCAATTGGACTTTAGACAAAAGTGATATTCTCCTGGCGTGAGCCGGGCCACGATGAG
>CAYSXA010000249.1:0-2808 GCA_964435005.1 uncultured Anaerolineaceae bacterium
GGCGCGCCTGGAGCGCGAGTGGGCGGTAGAAAGGGGGTGGGGGTGGCCGTCCAGGCCGGTGTTGGAGCGCGAACGCCCTGGCTTGTCGGCAGCCAGGGGCTGTTGACTATAGGGCGCGCTGCGCGGGTGCAGGCGGTCATCAACGTCAGGAGGCAGGCGAGGGGGATCAGTTTGCGCATGTCGTTTCGTGTCAGGTCGATGTCGCAGAACGACCAGATTATAGTATCATTGAAACACGCTCAGGTGAGGAAAACAGGGTTATTCTGGCGTTCACAGCCCGGATTTTGCAGGAAGGATGATCACGATGAAGGCAACCTCGCGTATCCATCGCCTCTTTTTGTGTTTCTTTGTGATCGGTATGATATGGCATGCACCGAAGGCTCGGGCGAGATCGCTTTCGGTCACGGTTGGGGAGACCACCACGGTGACCTTCGCTGAGCTGGGATATCAGGATCTGCAACTGACGGGCATGTACGGCTCAGCCTCGATCTGGGTGCCCTTTGAGTCGGATTGGGATTTTGAGGACGCGATTGAAGTGAATGTGCGTTACGTGGCTTCGCCGTTGCTTTTCGTGGAGCGATCCACGCTCACCGTACTGGCGAACGGCTTCGAGGTCACCAGCTTGCGTCCGGAGCCGAGTGGCCAGGAAGAGCAGTTCTCCTTCACGATCCCGGTGAACCTGCTGCACGGGGCGGGCGTTTCCCTGCGCTTTCAGGGGTATTTGCGGCTGACCGATGTGGTCTGCGAGGAGACGAACAACCCCGGTCAATGGCTGCGCATCCTGGAGAGCAGCACGATCACGATGAAGCCGGTGGCCGATGCTGCGCCGCCTGACCTGGCCGACTTGCCCGGTTCGGTGCTGGTGAAGGCGGTGGATTACGCGGCCTCTCCGCCGCCAACGGTGTTTGTGTTACCCGACGAGCCGACGGCGCAGGAAATGAGTCTGGCCGGTCAGATCGCGGCGCGTTTTGGCGCGGAGCTTGGTTCGGGCATGTCGCCGTTTCAGGTGGAGTTCCCCTCGTCTCTGAGTGAGTCGGTCATCCGCGACGCGAACCTGGTGGTGATCGGCACGCCGTCCCGCCAGCCGTTGATCGATTCGCTGGCGCAGGCGCTGCCCGCTCCTCTGGTGGATGGTGGATACGTCACGGAGGATAATCGAATCGCACCGGGCGATGATGGTGTGCTCCAGATATTCCCCTCGCCGTGGAATCCGGATCGTCGCGTACTGCTGGTCTCTGCGGCTTCCGAAGCCGGTCTGGAGCGGGTGGCGCTGGCGTTTACAGATCGAGACACCTTTCATGTGCTCAGCGGCCCCTACATGTTCATCCGTGATCGGTTGCCGGCGGTGGAGCCGATCCCGGGGCCGCCCTGGTTGACGGAACGCACTACCTTCGCGCAACTGGGCGAAGGCGACCGCCTGGTGCGCGGCACTGGCGTGTATCAGGAGGTGTATTACTTCCACCGCCCGGCTGGCTGGATCTTCGACAACGGGGCGCAACTCGTGTTGCGCTTTGCCTCGAGCACGGCGCTCTCGTCCCGCGAATCCTACATCGCGGTCTACGTGAACGATATCCCTGTGGGCGCGACACGCATTGGGCCGGACATCCCGGAGCGTGAGGCGGTCTTCGATTTGCCGATCACCCGGCTGAACCAGGCCCCCGACGGCAGCCGCCCGCAGGCGCTCACGCTGCGGTTGGAAGTGGCGAATTACCTGCAGGAGGCTCAATGCGAACAAATCCACCCGGACGCGGCCTGGACGCGCATTCAGGCGGATTCGTACTTCGTTACGCCGCACGTGTACCTGGCGTTGCCCGATCTACAGGCCTTCCCCTATCCTTTTGTGAGCGATCAGCCCACCGCTGAGACGGTGATCGCCGTGCCGCCGCAGCCTCGGCGGCGTGAGATGGCGCTGGCGCTTGACCTGGCGGCGTATCTGGGACGCTATCAGGTGGCTGAAGCGCCGCTGCACATCCTGTCCGCCGATCAAATCAATGAGGAGACGCACCGCGATGCCCATCTGATCGTGTTGGGGCAGCGCAGCCGCCAGCCGCTGGTGGACGCCTTCCTGGATGTGATGGGGGCGATCCCTGGCTACCGGGGCGAGGCAGGTCTGTACCGTGCGCTCAGCACGCCGTACCAGGGACTGATTCGTGAAGGCCCCTCGCCGTGGAACCCGGATCGGGTGGCGCTGCTGGTGTTCGGCGAGAGCGAAGCGGGCTTTGAAAATGCCATGTATGGCCTGCTTTCCGGCGCGCCGCCGGTGGGCCAGCCCGGTTCGGTGGCGTTGGTCGATGACAATCGCAACGTCCGGGTGATTTATCGCTCGATTGACGCACCGCCGGGCCCTGAACCGGGGCAGGTGAACCGCGAACCATTGATCCCCAAGCCGCAGTCCTGGCTGGTGATCACGCTGGTGCTGGTGTTGACCACGGCGGCGGTGTGGTTGATCATCTGGCTGGCGCGGCGGCGAGCGTTGAAATCCTGAGATGGACTGGGATCTGATCGGCCTGCTCTGGCTCAACCATCTGGTCGCCCGCAGCGAGGGCACCTTCCTGGTCGCCTTGTTCCTCTCAGACCGCGTGCCGTGGGTGCTCAGCGCCGCGGCCTTGGTGGGAATGTGGTTCCTGGGCGGTGATTTGCCGCGCTCGGAAGACGAGTCCCTGGAGAGCCCGCGCCTGCGAGGTCGTCAGCAGGTGTTGCTGGTGCTGCTGGCGGCGGTGCTGGCTTTCATCGCAGCGCGACCGCTGGCGTACCTGGCTCACCGCCCCCGCCCGCTGGTCAGCGGCCTGCCGCTGAGCGCGCCCGTAG
>CAYSXA010000250.1:0-2803 GCA_964435005.1 uncultured Anaerolineaceae bacterium
CCCCCATGGCTTACCCCGCCATGCCCTTCCGCCTGACTTTTCGAACCCCCTGCGCTCTTTTCAAGCGACGGTCATGCGAGCGTCGTTCTCCCCCGCGGATGGGAATTTCCAGTTTCTGAACAGTTGCACAATTCGTCGAGTTCGGGTAAAGTAATTGCACCTTTTCGCACAAATTGGATGCAAATCTTCAGGAGGGAACGATGCTTACCATCAGTGCAATCAAAGCAGATATTGGCAGCATTGGCGGACACACCCGCCCGTCCGAAGAAATGCTCGCCCGCGCACGCGATGAACTCCGCCGCGCCGTGGACGAGGGCCTGCTCACGGACTTTGACGTGACCTTCACCGGCGACGACATTTGCCTGCTGATGATCCATCGCCAGGGAAGCAACTCGCCGGATGTCCACAACCTGGCCTGGAAGACTTTCGAAGCTGCTGCGGCCATTGCCAAAGAGCAGGGGCTGTACGGCGCCGGACAGGATTTGTTGAAAGACGCCCCTTCCGGCAACATGCGTGGTGCCGGACCTGGTGCAGCAGAGATCACTTTTGACGAAAACGCGCCTGAGCGCCCCGCCGAACCGTTCCTGGTCTTCACCGCCGACAAATGCGGGCCGGGCGCGTTCAACTTCCCCCTGTGGACGGTGTTCACCAGCCCGCTGTACTGCGCCGGGCTGATGCTGCCCAAAATGCGCCCCGGCTTCACCTTCACCGTGATCGACATGGAACATGCAGGCGGCGACCGGGTGATCGAACTGAACGCGCCTGAAGAGCACATCGACCTGGCCCTGCTGCTGCGCGATGAAAACCGTTTCGGCATCCAGGCCATTGTTTCGCGCAAATACCCCCACCAGCAGGTGGTCGCTGTGTCCACCGACCGGTTGCACACCATCGCTGGCGAGTATAAGGGCAAGGACGACCCAGTCGCCATCGTGCGGTCGCAGGGCATCTTCCCCGCACCGGAAGAGCTGGTCAGCCCGTACGTGGTCGCGCCTTACGTGGCTGGCGATGCCCGTGGCAGCCATCACATGCCCCTGATGCCGGTCGCCATCAACACGCCGGTCACCGGGCCTTACTGCCTGCCGTTGGTGGCCTGTATGGCCTACTCGGTCAACAAAGATGGTAAACTTTCTCCCGGAGTGGACATGTTCGGCAACCCGGCCTGGGAACACGTGCGGCTGAAGGCGCAACAAAAAGGCGAATGGATGCGCCAGCAGGGTTTTGTGGGTGCCGCCATGTTGCCTATGCAGGAACTGGAGTACAGTGCCTTCCGCACCGCGCTGGAAGCGCTCGAAGCACGCTTTACGCTACGCACCTAAATCACATTCGGGGGAGGCGCTGGCCTCCCTCGCTCTTTCAGGAGAAGATAAGCCCTGGCGAGACAAATTGATGCGCACCGTTCGGGTGCGGAACGTGCAGGTGCCCGGCACGCTCTCCCGTTTGCTGGGCATCATCGCCGACGAAGGGGGAAGCATCGGCGAGATTCACATCGTCCACGAGAGCAACCGCGCGATCACCCGTGACATCACCGTCTACGCAGACGACGAAGCGCAAATGGATCGGCTGATTGCCGCCATGAGCCGCAACCCCGGCACGCGGGTACTGGCCGTGCGCGACGAGGTGCTCGAACTACACCAGAAAGGGAAGATCGCCATCCGCAGCCGCTACGAACTGGACTCTATCGCCACCCTGCGGCGGGTGTACACCCCCGGCGTGGCCGAAGTGTGCAAGAAAATTGCCGACGACCCCGACCTGGCCTACATGTACACCGCCATCGGCCACCTGGTCGCCATCGTGACCGACGGCTCGGCCATCCTGGGGCTGGGCGACATCGGCCCGGTCGCGGGTATGCCGGTGATGGAAGGCAAAGCCATGCTCATGGAAACGCTGGTCGGCCTGTCCGGCGTCCCCATCCTGCTGGACACGCAGGACGTGGACGAGGTGGTGCGCACGGTGATCGCCATTGCGCCGACCTTTGCCGCCATCCAGTTGGAAGACATCGCCGCACCGCGCTGCTTCGAGATCACCGAGCGCATCCAGGCCGCGCTGGACAAGCCCGTGATGCACGACGACCAGCACGGCACCGCTGTGGTGACCACCGCTGCCCTGACCACCGCCTGTAAGTACGCTGGTGTGGACCCCAGGCGCCAGACCATCGGCCAGATCGGTCTGGGTGCCGCCGGTCTGGCGACCGCGAAAATGTTGATGCGGCTGACCGGCAACCCGGTGCTCGGCGCCGACCTGTCCGAATCCGCACTGAAACGGCTGGAACAGGCCGGCGGGCAACCGTCCACGCTGGAAGAGATCATGGAGCACGCCGATGTGGTGATCGCCACCACCGGCGTGGCCGGGCTGATCCGCCCGGAGATGGTGCGCCCTGGGCAGATCATCCTGGCACTCTCCAATCCGGCGCCCGAAATCCCGCCCGATGTGGCGCTGGAGGCCGGCGCGGCGTTCGCCGCCGATGGTCAGTCGGTGAATAACGTGCTCGGCTTCCCCGGCATCCTGCGCGGCGCAGTGGATGCCCGCGTGCCGTACATCAGCCACGAGATGTACCTGGCAGCAGCGCACACCATCGCCGAACTCACACCGGAAGGTGAACTGGTGCCCAACCCACTGGACAAAGAAGTCCATCGAGCGGTGGCAGCGGCTGTGGCGCGCACCGCTAGGCGGCAGGGATTGGCGCGTGTTGAGTTTATCCCCTATTCGGAAGACTAACCCTTCCCCAATGATGTGAATGTCCATCAAAACGGCTGGTGATTACCCATAAGTCCTGAGGGGTTAGAAAACTCCGCCCCTGTAGTAT
>CAYSXA010000251.1:0-2803 GCA_964435005.1 uncultured Anaerolineaceae bacterium
ACCTGATGATGCGCTTCAGTCAGCACTTCCTGGACTGGCTGGCGGCGCTGGCCCAGCAACGGGTGGTTTCACAACCTCAGAAGCACCCGGAGCAGATCACCCGCCTGGAGCAGGAATACACCAACCTGCGCACGGCGCTGCTGTGGCGGCTGGAACATCAACCGGGAGAAGAGCTCATCTACCCGCTCCACGCCCTGGTCCTGTTCCTGGATATGCGGGGCCGACGACAGGAGATGCGCGACCTGTGCCAGCAGGCACTGGCGGCACTCCAGGCCCCCCCCCTTCCCCGGTTGCAGGCGTTCGGCATGGCGCTGCATGGTGTGGCGCTGATGCGCCTGGGACAGCTCCACGCTGCACAGGAACAGCTGCAACAGGCGCTGGCCCGGCTGCCTTCCACAGTCCCACTGGCAGAACGGGCATATATACTGAACATGCTCAGCTTCACCGATCTACAACTGGGAAACCTGGAATCCGCCATAACATTTTCCCGCCAGGCGCTCACTCTGGCACGCGAGGCAGAGGCGCCCCTGGAAGAAGCACGGGCACTGAACTCCCTGGGCCTGGCCAGCCGTTATCGCGGCGACCTCAATGCCGCACTGGAGCAATTACAAACCGCCTACCGTCTGTACCACCAGGAAGGGGACGAACTGGCACAAACACGGCTGGCGATCAGCCTGGGCAACGCGCTCATGCCACTCGACCGCCTGGAGGAAGCCGAGGAGTATTTCCAGCAGGCGCTGCGCCTGGCCCGGCAGATCGGTTACCAGGAGGTGTTGCCGCTCGTCTTCAATGCGCTTGGGGGATTGGCTCTCCGGCGCAAGGACTACGAGCAGGCCAGGGAGCACTTCGAGGACGGTCTGCGCCTGGCAGAGCAACTCCAGGATCAAGGCGGAACCGCCTTGCTGCATCACAACCTGACAGGCGCCTGGCTGCGGCTGGGAAAAGAGTCGCCGGCTATTCGACACTACCGCCACGCTCTAGAAGCCGGCTGGGCGATGCAAAACCTACCGCTGGTGCTGGCTGCACTGGGCGAACTAGCGGAGATCTACAACCGCCAGGGAGCATCGCTCCGCGCGCTGGAACTCATCGGCCACGTGCGCGCTCAGCCTCAAACCCGTCAGGAAACACTGGACATCCTTGACAGGCTCCAGCCAATCATCGAAGCCGCTGGCGGTTCCGAAACTGCAGCCGCCCTGGCGCGTGGGCGCCAGACGCCCACGCAAGATATGGTCCAACAGGTGCTGGACGAGTTACAGACGCCTGCCGAACCTCAGACCTGAGCAATGGACTTCCGGCCTGATCCTGCACGCTCCCCGTCCCCGGCGTGGGTTGACCGCTCCATGCTCGCATACCGTTTGATCCACCAGGACGCCGCGCTGGTCGTGGTGGACAAACCGCCCGGTCTGTTGACCATCCCCGGCAACGACCTGCGTTTCCCTCATCTGCGCGGGCTGGTGGAGCGTGATTTCGGCCCGGTACGGGTCGTCCATCGGCTGGATCGGCTGACAAGCGGGCTGGTGGTCTTCGCCCGAACCGCAGAAGCACACCGCGCGTTGAACGATCAGTTCGCCCGGCACGCGGTAGAGAAAACCTACCTGGCGCTGGTGTGGGGCGACCCGCCCTGGAAGGCGATCGAGATCAACACCCCTTTGCGCGAAAACGTCGGACGGCGCAAGCGCACAATGGTGGATACGGCTCGCGGCAAACCCTCACTCACACGGGTACAGGTGCTGCGTCGCGGCGACGGTTGGACGCTGCTCGAAATCACGCCGCGCACCGGTCGCCGGCACCAGATTCGGGCACACCTGTACCACATCGGCTTTCCCATCGTGGGCGACCCGCTGTACGGCGTACCGCCTCCACGACCAGCGCCGATCGCCCGCCTGGGGCTGCACGCCACCCGGCTGACGTTTACCCACCCACTCTCTGGTGAACCGATCACCGTGACCGCTCCACAACAGCTGGTGTGAGAGGCCAGACAGAGCCAACGCCCTGGGCAAGCGCAGCGGTGTGAAGCCACGAGATCACCACGCGAAAGCCCAGGTCCGCCATGCCCGTCCAGGCTACCCGTCCCTGACGTGCGCTCGGACTGGCCCACACTGCATCGCTCAAAAACGAACCGCCGCGGACCACACGCAGCGCGCCATTCACCACGAGGGGATCGAGAGTAAGTTCCGGTAGCGTCTGGTCGGTCGCGGGCGAATAGCCATCCAGGCACCACTCCCACACGTTCCCCAGCATCGCATACGGCACCTGACCATCCTTCCCAGAAGCTGGCAGCGGCTCCCTCGGCTCTGCTTCCCAGGTGTGCAGGGCAGGGAACTTCTTCGCACCGTCCTTTTTCTCCGCAGCCTGTTTCTGACGGGCTTCTCGCCCTCGTCGAGCGATATGTGCCGCTCGTTCCCACTCCGCTTCTGTCGGCAGACGAAACGGCAGGCCGGTCTGGGTGCGCAGCCAGAGGCAATAGGACATCGCGTCCAGCCAGGAAACATCCGTCACCGGATAATGGCCGCGCATGGAAGGATACCAGCCCCCCACCCAGGTCGGTGGCGAGGAGTGGCCGGTCTCCCAGAGGAAGCGGGCATACTGCGCGTTCGTGACCGGACGCATGGCGATCCAATAGCCAGAAAGAAATACACGGCTACGAGGGATCACCTCGACCAAGGTACAGGAATCCGCTCCCATCCAGAAAATACCTGCCGGGATGAAAAGGAACTCACGAAGTGAAACCACCGTGCAGACAAGTTCCATCAACGCAGACAGGGTTACGCTACGCTGTCGAAAAACAGAAACCAATTGTTGA
>CAYSXA010000252.1:0-2737 GCA_964435005.1 uncultured Anaerolineaceae bacterium
GCATAAAACCTTTGGCAGGCGTTCGCAATATTCTGAAAATCAAAGCGATGTTCGGGCGCGTCGCGTGGCGGAGCCGGCATGATGCGCAACTCGCCCCGGAACACCGCGCCCGGCATCGCGCATTCCAGCAATTGAAACAGGCCTTGTTTTTCGGCCTGCGATTGGTGTTCGCCGCGCCTTCGCCGCCGATTGACGGCAAACAGCACCTTGCGCGCTTCCCGGGCCGGGGCGGCATCCGCCAGATGCACAAGCCGCATCGGATCCCGGTGCAAGCGCCCTCGACTCATCGAATAGCCAAACAAACGCTCCTGCAAGCTGCGGGACGCATTGCGCGCCACTCCAGAGCCACCTCTTGCACGAGGATCCAACAAGTCATCGGGAAGAGTCGCGCCACTGTTGAGGTGATTCAGCAATGCCGTTCGGACCGCACCCTTCAGCCCGGTACCTGGCAGCACCAGCGACTGGCTCACCGGATTGTAGAACGCGCGTTCGATCTCCAGCTTGTTCCGCACCTCGCCTCCGCCCCTCTCGTGCTGCGCCACCTTGCCAATGCGTTCGCGATACAGTTCCTCAACGCCTTTTCCCACACCAACCCGATGCGTGGCGTGCGGCATCAACGACGCCCGATGACGATAGAACAGAGACTGGATGACGCGCAGGCTTCGCTTTCCAACATCGCCTTTCACGATATCCGCCAATTCCCGACGTGCCTCGTCCGGCAGATGCGCCACTGCATCCACACCCAGCGCATGCAGTTCCCCTTCTTCGATCACATAGTTGGTCGGCGCGTAATCTTCATCCGTACCCATATGCACCGGCGAAAGCACGGTGATGCGCAACGCATGGTTTTCCGGAACGCTCATGCCTCACCTCCCAACCGAATACCCAGCAGCGGCGCATAGCCTTGATGTACGGTTTCAGGAATCGCCCGTGAAAGCTTGCCAGAACCACCCAAGCCCTGCCCGGTCACTGAAACCGGCACATACAATTCCGGCGTCAGTACCGCGCCGGTGTCCGCCAGCAGCACCGGATTCTTGAATGGACGGCCGGAAAACACCGCCATCTGTCCGTGACGGCCAAAACGCGTGAACGGCTTCCAGAAGCAGCGATCTGGCCTCCATCCCAGCCCTTGCGGCGCGCATGGCGCAAGCGTCAGCCAGGCATCGGCGCCCTGCTGCGCTTCCGGCCAGCCATCTGTATCCAGTGATTCAACGCAGAACCGCCCACAGCCGATGGATGCATCCCGGCCATAACCCGACATGCCGACATCAGCCAACAACATTTCCAGCTCATTCAATGCAAGGCGCGACTCGTCCACCAGTATCCAGATATCCAGCGTCAGCCCTGGCGCAGGCCACAGCGCGGGCATTTGATATGGCGCAAACTCGCCTGCCCGTGTCGAATTGCTGAAACGGTGGAGCGTATTGTGCGGCTGGGGGCGCTCCAGCCAAATCGCCTCCGGTTTCCGTTCACCCTTTTCAGGTCGCGCCATGGAGGTCGCCGCCTCGGCATCACAGACACATTCCGCAAGCCACTCGCGTACCGGCCTATCGAACGCCGACAACGGCAGCCAGCGCATCTTCTTCAGCCGCTTGCGATCATCGTCTTCGTCCACATCGAACATCGCCAGAGGCAATGCAGGACGAGGAAGATAACCAGAAGGAAAGGCGTCGGACAGCACGAGAAACGGCTTGCCATCCACATAACCATCAAGAAGCTCGCGCAACCTCTCGTCACCAAAACGCTGCTGAACCGCCCAGCACAGCTGCCCAAACAGCGTATCTCCCCGCACCGGGTCGCCAAACGCACCTCTCGGACGGATGCGCACGAGAACCCGCCGCATCGTCAAACTCCCACGGCGCGCAGACGATCATCGATCGGCTCGCCATCCAGCTGCAAGTTCCGAAAGGCGATCTTGCCATAGCCACGGGAAAGCGAACCACCGATGCCCGTCAGTTCCAGCAGGCGAAGCCCGCGCAACACCGGCTCGAGCAGATCCTCGTCATCGACAACCTTTAATGTCAGACGGAAATCGAAGCGCGCGCCCGCCGGCACCCGCTCGGTGTTGCGCGGATCGCCCGCCGTGCCCTGGATACGGTCGATGGTGTTTTCCATCTTGACCTCTGTCAGCAACAGATTCCTTTCGCGCATTTCCTTCACCCATGCCGGATCGAGGCTGCAATCCCAGAAGGCCAGCCGGGTGGGACCAATCTCGCGCACCAGAGATTCATCCATGTCCGTACCGATCGGTGAATAACCGAACAATCTCAGGATTTTGATGCCTTCCTCCCGCTGCGCGCCATCCAGGCTCTCGACATGATCGAAGCCCAGTGGCTTGCCGCCGGCCTCGGCAACCAGTCCGGCACTCCACTCCATCGTGCTGCGCATCTTGCCCTTGATGCTCGAGCCGGGAATGTAGGGCTCGCCCGTCACCGGATTCTTGATGACGGGGTTGTCCGTGCCGCCGATATGCATTTCGGTGTCGCCGCCGCCGATGTGCAGGCCAGTTTGCAGCTCGATAGCGCCCGTAATTTGTGAAACCTTGGTCAGTTGCATCTTCAGTGATCCCCCTTCTCCTGCTTGTAGAATCCCAGAAACGCCTCGAAAAACAGCCTGGAATGGCGCAAGCGCGAAACACTCGTGGCATGGTCGATGATCTGCCCCAGCAGTTTTTCAAGGTTCTCGTCCACGAGCTTCCGGCCTCTCTTGAACAGTTCACGCTGTTCCTTGATAGACC
>CAYSXA010000253.1:0-2675 GCA_964435005.1 uncultured Anaerolineaceae bacterium
GACTTATGGGATAACAAAGCCCGCACGCTGCTCGTAGTGTTCTCCATCGCCGTGGGCGTGCTCGCCATTGGCGTGATCACGGGCGCGTATCAGATTATCCAGGAAGACATGAGCGCAAGTTACGCCGCGCACCTCCCCGCCAACCTGGAACTGCGCATGGAAGACTTCGACGAAGACCTGCTCAACGCGGTGAAGAACTATCGCGGCGTGGCCGAGGTGGAAGCTCGCCGCGTGATTCCGCTGCGCGTGCGTCCGCAGGGCGGGGAAACCTGGACGATGTTCGACGTGGTTGCGGTGCAGGACTTCGAGAAGAACGCGGTCAACCTGCTCACACCGCTCGAAGGCGTGCCGCAGGCGGCGCGCGGCGAGATCGTGTTGGAGAAAGAAGCCGCCACCAAGACCGGCGCGCAGGTCGGCGACCTGGTCGAGGTGGAGTTGCCCGACGGCAGCATCAAGACGCTGCGCGTGATCGGCATCGTGCTCGACCCGGCCACCAGCGCCGCCGATTTCCTCGCCTCGCCGCTGGCTTACATCGCCACGGACACCTTGCCCGACCTGCATCAACCGACCACCTTCAACCGCCTGTACATCACACTGAGCGAAGGCCAGGACGACATAGGCCACATCCGCGACATGCTGGGGCAGGTCAAGAGCAAAATCGAGCACAGCGGCTACCATGTGGGCTACACGCGCCAGTCGAAGACGCACGAGCACCCGCTGGCCGCCGTGGTCGGCGCAGTGCTGGGCATCCTGCTCGCGCTGGGCGTGCTGGTGCTCTTCCTGTCCAGTTCGTTGATTGCCAACACGCTGAGCGCGCTGCTACAACAGCACATGCGCCACATCGGAGTGATGAAACTGGTCGGCGGGCGGAACGACCAGATTCTGGCGCTCTATCTGGTGCTCATGCTGGCCTTCGGAGGGCTGGCGCTGGCAATGGCCGTGCCGCTGGGCGGTCAGGGCGCGTATGCGCTGGCCCTGTTCATCGCGGACAGCATCGGCTTCACCCTGCAGGGATACCGCATCGTGCCGCTGGCGATGGCCGTGCAGGTGGCCGTGGGTGTGCTGGTGCCGCTGGTCGCGGGGCTGGGGCCGGTGCTCGGCGGCACGCGGGTGACCGTACTCGAAGCCATCAGCGGCGAGACCGCCCGCCTGGCGACGGAAAGCGCCGCCCACCCCGGCTGGATTGACCGCGCCCTGCTGCGTGGCACCCAGGCTCTGGCACGGCGCGGTGTGCTGATCCCCCGCCCCATCCTGCTCTCCATCCGCAACACTTTCCGCAACAAACGGCGGCTGTTCCTCACCCTGTTCACGCTGACCATGGGCGGCGCGATCTTCATCTCCGTGTTTAACGTGCGCGTCAGCCTGTTCCGTTACGTGGAGCAGGTGGGCAACTACTTTCTGGCCGACGTCACACTGGACTTCACCCAGAGTTACCGGCTCAACAAGGTCAAGGCGCACGCGATGCAAATCCCCGGCGTGGTGGGCGTGGAAGGCTGGGCCTACGCAAACGCCGAGATTCTGTTCCCCGACGGACGTGTGGCGGACAACATCAACATCCTGGCGCCGCCCGCCGCCACCCAACTCGTCCAGCCGCTGATGGTCGAGGGCCGCTGGATGCAGCCCGACGACGAGAAAAAACTGGTCATCAGCGAAGGTATCTGGGACTACTACCCCAACCTGCACAGCGGCGACACGCTGCGGCTGAAAATCAACGGACGTGAGGAAACCTGGCAGGTGGTCGGCATCTTCAAATTCGTTGGGCTGGAAGGCATCCTGGGCTACACCCCCTACGAATACATGTCCCGCGCGCAGAACGCCGCCAACCGCGCCTTCTCCTACCGCATCATCACGGAACAGCACGACCGCGCCCATCAGGAAGCAATGGCGAAAAAAGTGGACACCTACTTCCGCGACCACGGCTTTCAGGTCAGCCAGGCGCGGGCGGGGCTGTCCACCCTGGACGACGCCTCGGAGAGCCTGAACGTGCTGATCGCCTTTCTGCTGATCATGGCGCTGCTCACCGCCGCCGTCGGCGCGATGGGGCTGACGGGCACCATGGGCATGAACGTGCTGGAACGCACCCGCGAAATCGGCATCATGCGCGCCATCGGCGCCACGGACGTGCGCATCATGGGCGTGGTGATCGCCGAAGGGCTGTTCATCGGCCTGATTTCCTGGCTGCTGGCGGTGGTGCTCTCCGTGCCGTTCTCGTACCTGTTGTCGGGCATCGTCAGCCGCGCGATCTTCAACACCCCCATCCAGGTGGTCTTCACCCCCACCGGCTTCGCGCTGTGGCTTGGGCTGGTGGCCGTGCTCTCCACCCTGGCAAGTGTGATTCCCGCACGCAACGCCGCACGGCTGACCATCCGCGAGGTGCTGGCGTATGAATAACCCCCCCTGCCTCCCCCATCCCCCCCGTGGGGAGTAGGAGGTTGATACACTCTGGAACGAAAGGTGACCCCATGACCAAACGAACCCTGCTTCTACCACTCCTCTTCACCCTGGTGATCGCACTGGCCGCCTGCGGCGGGCGCTCAACCGCCCCCACGCCCAGCCCGGTGATGAACGACCTCGGCCCCACGCTGGTGGTGGCTGAAGGGCACATCGTCCCCGTGCGGGACGTGACGCTGGCCTTCGCCGCGCAGGGCACGGTGGCCGAGGTGCTGGTGCAGGAA
>CAYSXA010000254.1:0-2539 GCA_964435005.1 uncultured Anaerolineaceae bacterium
GCCGATCACCTTGCCTAAAGTGGTCAGGTCGGGCTGGATGCCGTAGAGCGTCTGTGCGCCGCCGGGGTGCACGCGGAAGCCGGTCATCACCTCATCGAAGATCAACAACGCGCCGAATTCGCGCGTCAGGTCACGCAGCCCTTGCAGGAAGCCGTCCGCGGGCGGCACGACACCCATGTTCCCGGCCACCGGCTCGACGATCACGGCGGCAATCCCTTCCGGGTATTGCTCGAACAGCGCGCGCACGGAGTCCAGGTCGTTGTAGCGCGCCACCAGTGTGTCTTGTACCGTGGCGGGCGGTACACCGGGCGAATCGGGCAGCCCCAGGGTGGCGACACCCGACCCGGCCTGCACCAGCAGCAGGTCGGCGTGGCCGTGGTAGCAGCCCTCGAATTTGATGATCTTGTTGCGTTTCGTGTAGGCGCGCGCCAGCCGCAGCGCGGACATGGTAGCCTCCGTGCCGCTGTTCACAAAGCGCACCATTTCAATGTTCGGCATAAAGGCGTGCACCAGCTCGGCCAGTTCGATCTCCAGCGGCGAGGGCGCGCCGTAAGAGGTGCCGCGTTCCACCGCTGCTTTGAGCGCGTCCACCACATCGGGATGGGCGTGCCCCAGGATCAGCGGCCCCCATGAGAGCACGTAGTCGATATAGCGGTGGCCGTCCACGTCGTAAAGGAACGCGCCTTCGCCGCGTGCGATGAAGAGCGGCTGGCCGCCTACGGCGCGGAAGGCACGCACCGGCGAGTCCACCCCGCCGGGCAGCAGGGTTTTCGCTTTGGCGAAGTATTCTACGGACTTGGGGATGTTCATCGGCTCTCCACTCAGGATGAGGATTTTGCGCGGCGAGCGCGCCCGATGGGGCGTACCAGCGTGATCAGGTTCCACACGCCGGCCAGGATCAGCACCGCCGCGATCAACCGTGCCAGGTTGTCCACCCCGCCGACCAGCGCGGCTACGGCAGGCTCGAAGCTCAGCGGCAGGATGGGGGTGACCAGGAACTGCACGTACACGAAGACCCCGGCGGCGATCAGCGCCAGGTCGATCAACAGATCGAGCAGAAGAGAGGTCAGGCGAGGTTTCCTCATGGCGTTCTCTCCGAGAGGGGTAAGGTGTGTAAGACACGGCTGACAGATATCTTACCAGAGTGGATGCAATCCGGGATTCCGATGCCGCGATAGCCATTGCCCGCCAGCGCCAGGCCGGGCAGGCGTGCCAGCGCAGCGTCGATGCGCGCCAGTTTCTCCTGATGCCCCAGGTTGTATTGCGGCATGGCCCTGTCCCAGATGAAGACGCGGTGGATCAGCGGCTCGGCAGTGATGCCCAGGGTGAGCTGCAGTTCCTCACGCGCCACGTCCAGCAGGTACGCCTTATCCCAGCGGATGTCATCTTCCTGGCCGGCGCGCCCAATGAAGACGCGCAGCAGCGCGTAGCCTTCCGGCGCGCGGTGCGGGAATTTGGTGGAAGTCCAGGTGCAGGCCAGGGCTCGGCGACCTTCACGGCGCGGGATCACATAGCCATAGCCGTCCAGCGGGCGCGAAAGATCGCTTTGCCGGTAGGCCAGCGTCACAGTGGCGGTGGAGACATACGGGATGCTCCCCAGCGTGGTGGCCAGGTCGGCGTCCACCTCACGCAACAATGTGCTGCTCACATAGGCCGGCGTGGCGAGGATCAGGGCGTCTGTGTCCAGCGTGGAGCCATCGCCAAATTCCACGCGATATTGTGATGTGTGATGAGTGATGCGGAGCGCGGGGGTGTTCAGCCGCATATCCACATCGTGCGCTTCGAGATAAGCCACCAGGGCCTCAACGATTTCCGCCAGTCCGGTGGTTGGCGTCAGAAAGGCAGAGCGGCTGCCTTGCGTGGCCTTCCCTTTGGCAACGCGCTGGCGGTACATGATCATTGCGCCTCGCGCCAGACTGCCGTACTTGCGCTCCAGGTCGCGCAGGTAGGGGAAGGTGGATAGCAGCGAGAGTCTATCCCCATCCCCGGCGTAAATGCCAGACATCAGCGGCTCGATCAGGTTCTCGTAGGCGGCGCGCCCAAGTCGGCGGGAGATGAAGGCCCCCAGGCTTTCGTCTTCCTCGCCCTCTTTGACCGGCAGAACGAAATCCAGCCCCATGCGCAACTTCTGGGGCCAGGTGAGCAGCCGGGTAGTGAGCATGGGCATCACCTTGCCGGGGATCATCATCGCCAGTCCGTCAGGAAGCGGTTCCAGGCGGCCTTTGTGCAGCACGTACGTGTTGCGCTGCTTCGGGTTCGTCCCATGCAGGCGCTCGTGTAGCCCCAGTTCGCGGCAAAGTTCCACGCCCCAGGGTTTGGTCGCCAGGAAAGTGTCTGGCCCGCCTTCGATGACAAACTGATCGCCGTCGAAGGGCACGCGCTCGGTGGCGATTTTGCCGCCCCAGCGGTCGCCAGCTTCGAGCAGGATGATGTCCAGCGAGATGTTCTCGGCCTCAGCGTGTCTGACAGCGTAATACGCTGCAGAAAGTCCGGCGATGCCGCCGCCGATGATGGTTAGTCTTGTTGGTTCCATTGGTCT
>CAYSXA010000255.1:0-2533 GCA_964435005.1 uncultured Anaerolineaceae bacterium
CTCCCCAACCCTCCCCCCATGGGGGGAGGGTTGGGTGGGAGGCGTCAATGTTTCTTCAACTCCACCTTCAGGCTCTCAATCGCCGGGACAGGCGACGGGTCAATGCCATAGGCCATCGCCAGGTAGTAGGCACTGTAATCGCCAAAGTGAAGCGCCGTCCACATGTGCGCCAGGCGCGAACCACCGGTTGCCCTGTACACGTCCGTGTTCAGACCCTCGACCATGAAAATCTGCCGCGTGACGTCCACGCGCAACTGATTGCGCGGGTGCAGCGAATCGGCCTGCAGGAAGATCACCATGCTGTGCGCGAACTGCTCCTCCGGCTGCACCAGGCCCGCGAGTGTGTTGTGGTCGGATTCGGGGAGGAACTCGAACTGTCCCCAGGATTTAGCGACTTCGGAAATCTGCCCCTTCCAGCGGCGGGCGACCGGCTCCAGGTGATCTGCGCCGAGCACCACCACCCAGCGCCCGACCCATTGCCCGGCCATGCGCTTGGCCGGATTCTGCGTGGTGGGCACGTCGGCGCGCAGGTGCGCCTGCTGGTCGCGCATGGCCTGGACGGCGCCCGCCAGTTCCTCGGACGGGTCGGGGATCAGCCCCAGACGGGTGAAGGCCGCCAGCAGCAGGCCAAAGGAGTAGCCCACCGCCGCGCGCGGCTGACCTTTGTGGTCGAACGTCCACAGCGGCACGCCGTGTTCCCGCGCCTTCTCCGCCAGTTGACCGCCGGTGCACACCGCCATCAGCCGGCAACCGCGCTGCACGGCGGCGTCGAAAGCCGAAAGCGTCTCCTCCGTGTTACCGGAGTGCGACGACGCGATGACCAGCGTCTCCGGGCCGTTCGCCCAGGCGGGCAGGTCGTAATTGCGATGGACGAACACCGGCACCGGGCACAGCGGCAACGCATAGGCCGCCAGCAAGTCCGCGCCGATGGCTGAGCCGCCCATCCCGGCGATGACCACCTGGCGAATGCCTACCGCATCCGGCAAGGGCGGCTGCTGCCCGAGTTCCCAGGCAATCTGCAACTGGTCGGGCAGGCCGTCAATTTCCTCCAGCATGTGTTCGCTATCCAGTTCCTGAAAACGCCTGACATCATCCAGCATAAGAACCTCCTCTTGGCAAGAGCACAAATGGAACCACTTTCTGGAGCGGGGAACAGGCAGGTTCCTTACCCATCCCACCGTTCACGGTTGAACAGCCATGCCAGTATTGTACCCACACTCCAGAGAACGTGCATGTACCAGTTCAGACCCGACAGGCGATACGCCCACCAGGCAACCAGCCAGCGCCACAGCAGATAGCGCCCCAGGAACGAGGTCAACACGCGACGGCGGTATCCGGCGAATGAGAAATCCCCCTTCTGGAAGGCGCGCTGCACCACTTCCGCCGCCACGCGACCGTAGGCCAGCGCCGGAGCAATCCCCTCGCCGAAGAGCGAATCGACGCCCGCGGCATCCCCCACCAGCAGCAGGCGCGGCGCGGACAGGCGGTTGCCGGGGCTGAACCAGTGAATCGGATGCCCCTGTACGCGAGGCGCCTCCGGAGCATCCCCCCGCAGACGCAGCCAGTCACGCAACAGACCGGGAAGCGCAGCCCGCGGGCGGCGACGACCAACGCGCGCATCGTACACGCCCCGGTTGAACGCCGGCGCGCCGTCCACCCGCGATGGGAAGTCCCAGACGTACCCCTGCAGCGCCTGACAGGCGGGCGTGAAGTCGAAAATCACCTCGTGATGGGTGAACAGGTCAGCCTCCGCCGGCGCCGGGTGAATCACCTCCAGCAGGCGGGCAGTCCGCCCTCTTCCTTGCAGCAGTCGGCGGGTAATGCCCTTCGAGCCATCCGCGCCGACCACAGCCTGCGCGCGGTACACGCCGCGCGTCGTGGTCAGCCGCACGCCATCCCCATCAAAGACCACCTCCCGCACGGCTTCATTCTCACGGATGCGCACCCCGCGCGCGCGGGCGGTCTCCGCCAGGAAAGCGTCGAACTCCGGGCGGCAGAAGATCACGAACTGCGGATGCCCCTCCCGCCCGTGCAGCGTAACCTCGCGGTCGCCGTAGCGAATCCGCACCCGATGAACCGGCACGTGTGCCAATGGCAGGGGATGCAACAGCCCCAGGTCGGCAAGCACCCGCAGCCCCAGGCGAGTGACCCCGCCGCCGCACAGTTTGGGGCGCGGGTGAGCGGCTTTCTCCAACACCAGCAAGCGATCCGCCCAGGTCGGATCGGCCTGGATCAGGTGCATGGCGGTGGACAACCCCGCCGGCCCCGCGCCCACGATAATCAGGTCAAAGGATTCCATGGCATGAATCACAAAGGAGCGGCACCTTTGCCGCTCCCCTGGCGCCCTCGGCGTGACTCGAACACGCGACCCCTTGCTCCGCAAGCAAGTGCTCTATCCACTGAGCTACGAGGGCATTCACTCCGTTCCCGAAGCGGCGCATATCTTACCACAAAGGCGGGGGGCTGTCAACGAAATTGTCCTGGTGATTACCCATAAGTCCTGAGGGGTTAGAAAACTCCGCCCCTGTAGTAT
>CAYSXA010000256.1:0-2523 GCA_964435005.1 uncultured Anaerolineaceae bacterium
CCCCTATGGCCCTTCGCCGCTGGCGCGCCGTGCGCTGACCGACCTGCGCTACGCGCACATTTACCCCGACCCTGAGAGCCGCGACCTGCGCCGCGCGCTGGCGGCTTTCACCGGCGTGGACTCGGCGCACCTGCTGGTGGGCGCGGGGGCGGACGAGTTGATTGACCTGCTGATGCGCGTGCTGCTGGAACCGGGCGATACGGTGCTCACCTGCCCGCCGACCTTCGGCATGTACGCCTTCGACGCGCGTCTGAACGCCGCGCGGGTGGTGACCGTGCCGCGCCGTGACCCCTCCTCTCCCCCCGGGAGCCTGATGGCTCCTTCCCCTCTCCCCTCCTCTCATAGGGGAGGGGAGAGGGGAGCAGAGGGGGAAGGGATGAGGTCTCAACCCTTTGCCCTGGACGTGGACGCCATCTGCCAGGCAGTGGCGGAACATCGCCCTAAGCTGCTCTTCCTCGCCACGCCGAATAACCCGGATGGCTCGTTGCCCACGCCGGACGAGGTCGCCGTACTGCTCGACCTTCCCACGCTGGTGGTGCTGGACGAAGCCTACATCGAGTTCGCCGACGACGACCTGGGGCGCCAGCGCAGCGCGATCCGGGAGGTGCCCCGCCGGTCGAACCTGGTTGTGCTGCGCACCTTCAGCAAGTGGGGCGGTCTGGCCGGGCTGCGGGTGGGGTACGGCGCTTTTCCGGCCTGGTTGATGCCCACGCTATGGAAAGCCAAGCAACCCTACAACGTGAACGTGGCGGCGCAGCAGGCGGCGCTTGCCACGCTGCGCGACCTGGACGAGCGCGCGGCGACGGTTTCTCGCTTGCGCCGTGAACGGGATCGGCTGTTCGATGCGTTGCGGGCGTTGCCTGTTCTGGAGCCGTATCCTTCGCAGGCGAACTTCGTTCTGTGCCGCGTGCGCGGCCTGGATGCAGCAGCGCTCAAGCGACGGTTGGCGCAGGAGCACGGTGTGCTGGTGCGCCACTTCGCCAAACCCGGTTTGGAAGACCACATTCGCATCTCCGTGGGCCGACCGGAGGATACGGAGCGCGTGGTGGGGGCGGTGAAGGCGGTGGTGGATACGTGGTGACCGGTGATCTGTTTTTGATGAGGTGAAACGATGCGGGAAGCACACGTTGAACGACGGACAGGGGAGACGCAGGTCGTGGTGAGGGTGAGCCTGGACGGCACGGGCGAACACCACGTGGATACCGGTGTGCCTTTCCTGGATCACATGCTGCGTCATCTGGCCGTGCACGGGTTGTTCGACCTGGAGGTGCGGGCGCAGGGTGACCTGGAGGTGGATGCCCATCACACGGTGGAAGACGTGGCGCTGACGTTGGGCATGGCCTTCGACCGCGCACTGGGCGACCGCCAGGGGCTGGTGCGCATGGGGCACGCTTACGTCCCGATGGATGAGGCGCTGGCTTTCGTGGCGGTGGATTTGTCCGGGCGGCCTTACGCCGTGGTGCGGGCGAAGTGGCACGCGCCGACGGTGGGCGGCATTCCCAACAGCCTGTGGCCGCACGTGTTCGAGTCCTTCGCCGTGACGGCGCGCTGCAACCTGCACGCCCGCGTGCTCTATGGGCGGGATGACCACCATCAGATTGAAGCGCTGTTCAAGGCGTTCGCCCGGGCGCTGGACGCGGCGACTGCGATAGACCCGCGCCGGGGCGGCGAGGTTCCCTCGACCAAAGGGGTGTTGTGATCCGATGAGCGACGTGGTGCTGATTGACGCCGGAACAGGTAACCTGCGTTCGGTGCACAAGGCGCTGGAAGCGGCGGGCGCGCGCGTGACGCGCACGGCTGACCCTGACCTGGTGCGGCGCGGCGACCGGCTGGTGTTGCCCGGCGTGGGCGCGTTCGGCGATTTCATGGCTGGCCTGCGCGCTCGCGGTCTGGACGAGGCCGTGCTGGAGGCCGTGCGGCGCGGCGCACGGCTGCTGGGCATCTGCGTGGGGATGCAGGCGTTGTTCCAGGTCGGCGAGGAGATGGGCCGGCACGCCGGCCTGGGGTTGTTGCCCGGTCGGGTGGTGGCTTTCCCGACGGAACTGCGCTCACAAGGGTTGAAGATCCCGCACACGGGCTGGAATCGCGTGACGTGGACGCGCCCCAATCCGCTCGCCAACGGTCTGGAAGCGGGCGGGTACGCCTACTTCAACCACTCCTACTATTGCCGGCCGTCCGGGACGGAGGACGGGATCGCCTGCACGGATTACGGCCTGACCTTCGTCAGCGCGGTGGGGCGCGAGAACCTGCTCGGCGTGCAGTTTCATCCCGAAAAGAGCCAGCGGGTGGGGCTGCGCCTGTTGGAGAACTTTGTGACCTGGGAGGACGGATGAGCGATCCGCTGGAGGTCTTCCCCGCGATTGACCTGCGCGGCGGGCGGGTGGTACGCCTGGCGCAGGGCGACCCATCCCGCGAGACGCGCTACGGCTGTCCCTTATACCCATCTCCGAGCCCACGAGACAGGCAACAAACTCGTATGCCGTCTTCTGCTTGAACCAACCAACCACACACACGCAATCAGCG
>CAYSXA010000257.1:0-2516 GCA_964435005.1 uncultured Anaerolineaceae bacterium
CACGATGGCCTTTTTTTCAAGTCCGAATTTACACCACGTTATGAGACATTATCGCCTGCACCAATCATTGCACAGTGCTTGACACTTCCGTCACTGACCAGTAAGATTGTCCCTATGGAGCGCATTTCCACTTCTCTCCCCGATGTCTGGATCATTCAGCCGCGCGTGTTCGGTGATCAGCGCGGCTTCTTCATGGAGACCTATCACGCCCGCAAATTCCGCGACCTGGGGCTGGACGAATCTTTCGTGCAGGACAATCACTCCGGCTCCCGCCAGGGCACGTTGCGCGGCCTGCACTACCAGATCCGCCAGGCGCAGGGCAAACTGGTACGTGCCGTGGTCGGCGAGGTGTTCGATGTGGCGGTGGACATCCGCCGCAGTTCACCCACCTTCGGGCAATGGGTGGGCGTGGTGCTCTCAGCAGAGAACCGCCGCCAGTTATGGGTGCCGCCCGGCTTCGCCCACGGCTTCTACGTGCTTAGCGAATGGGCTGAGATCGTGTACAAAGTCACCGATTTCTACGCCCCCGAATGGGAGCGCACCCTCTTGTGGAACGACCCCGCCATCGGCATCGACTGGCCGTTGATCGACGACAAGCCACCCATCCTCTCCCCCAAAGACGCTGCCGGCCTGCCGCTCGATCAGGCGGAACTCTTCGATTAGGAGACACCCATGCGAAACGTACTGGTCACCGGGGGGGCCGGCTTCATCGGCTCGAACTTCGTCCGCTACCTGCTGCGCGCAGACCCCAACGTGCGCATCGTGAACCTGGACGCGCTCACCTACGCCGGAAGCCTGGAGAACCTGAAAGAGCTGCCCGACCCTGACCGGCACACCTTCGCCCAGGGGAATATCAACGATGGCGATCTGGTGCGTCGCCTGATGCGCGAGCACGAGATCGACACCGTGGTGCACTTCGCCGCCGAATCCCACGTGGACCGCTCCATCCTCGGCCCCGCCCCCTTTGTACAGACCAACGTAATGGGCACTTTCACCTTGCTCGAAGCAGCGCGCACGGTCTGGCTGGAGGAAGGTCGCGCTGACGGCCCGGTGCGCTTCCACCACGTCTCCACGGATGAGGTGTATGGCACACTGGCGCCGGACGACCCGCCGTTCAGCGAGACCACGCCTTATGCACCACGCTCGCCTTACTCCGCCTCCAAAGCCGCCAGCGATCACCTGGTGCGCGCCTATCACCACACCTACGGCCTGCCGATCACCATCACGAACTGCTCGAACAACTACGGTCCCTATCAGTTCCCGGAGAAACTCATCCCCCTGATGATCCTGAACGCGCTGGACGGTCGCCCGCTGCCGGTGTACGGCGACGGGCAGCAGATCCGTGACTGGCTGTACGTGGAAGACCACTGCGAGGCCATCCACCGCGTGCTGACGGATGGACGCGTGGGTGAGACGTACAACATCGGCGGCGACAACCAGCCGACCAACCTGAGCATCGTGAAGCGCATCTGCGCCATTCTGGACGAACTACGCCCCGATTCCCCCTACCGTCCCCACGAGCAACTGATCACGTTTGTGAAAGACCGCCCCGGCCACGACCGCCGCTACGCGATGGACATCCGCAAAATCCGCACCGAACTGGGCTGGCAGCCGCGCCAGTCCCTGGAAAGCGGGCTGGTCGCCACCGTGCGCTGGTATCTGGAGCACCCGGAATGGGTGAAGGCCATTCGCAAGCAGCAGGATTACCACCGCTGGCTGGAGCAGAACTACGCGCAACGGTAACCACAGGGCGGCCTGGTGAGGCCGCCTTACGTTTTGCCCTCCAGCCGGCGGCGCATCAGCGCGTCGGCTACGAAGAAGTCCAGTTCCTCGTCAATGTCCCAGGCTTCCTCAGCGGGCACCTCGAACAGCAACGGGCGCTCACCAAGCCGATTGCGCCGCGCCTCCAGTGTCTGGCGGGTGAACAGGTAGATGCAGGAGTTCTCCTCAAACACCGGCGGCAGGTCTTGCGTGCGGAGCAGGATAGCCGGGTTGTGGTTGATCGGGCGTCCGAGCGCGTCCCACAGCCGCGTTTGCAGGCGCGTGACGGAGAACAGCGAGTCGAAGGTCGGGTAGGCGTCCAGCAACGCACGGATGGCCGCGCGGATGGTCTCCGGTCGCAGCAGTGGGTTGGTGCTGTGCGTTTGCAGGTAAAAATCGGCCTCCTCCTGCCTCACATCGTGGAGTAGCACTTCGTTCATCGGCACTGTGCCCGCACGCAGGTGTTCCGGACGCCTCAGCACGCGCACCTGGGGAAAGTGCTCCTGTACGCTCTCCATCACGACGGGGCTGTCCGTGTCCACCACCACCTGGGCGATTTCCGGCACAGCGAGCAGTGCCTCCAGAATCCAGTGAAAGAGCGGTTTTCCAGCCAGCGGTCGGTAGTTCTTGCCCGGCACGCGCTCCGAATGATGGCGCATGGGAACCAGGGCGACAATTTTCGTCATCTCTCCGCACCTCCAACCCACATTCCGCACGAAATAAAGTGCGATTCTGATAATTTGTTGCCCACTATA
>CAYSXA010000258.1:0-2482 GCA_964435005.1 uncultured Anaerolineaceae bacterium
AGGCCGATCTGCCCTGGGCCGGCGCCGTAGCCGCCCCAGTAGCGCACGATGTTCCGCGCGCGACCTGGCGCACCGCCTGGCCCAGCACGGTGCGCCCGTCAGCGCCGCCGACCTGCACGCCCTGGCGCTGCTACACCGCATCTTTGCCCACCTCGTCCAGCGCTACCAGGCGGAGGTCAACCCCGCCATGCTGGTGCAGGGCGTGGCCTGGCTGAGCGAGATGCTGGACGTTGCCACAGTGGACGCGGCCCTGCACACGCTGGCCTCGGCCTTCAGCGAAGGTCACACACCCGCCCGCCTGCTCGGCGACCTGATTCACCTCGAACTGACACACATCAACCCCGCGCTGGGCGACCTGCGGTTGCTGGTGGACGACCGTCCGCTGCGCACCAGCCCCGACAATGGCTACGCGAAGACAACGGCGGGGTTGTGGGCCTTCTTCGCCGCGCAACCGCCCTACGGCCCCCAGCGCCTGCCTCTACTCGACCTGCTCGCGCTCCCCATCCGCACGCACCCCCACTCGCTCGCCGACCAGTTGCGCTTCGTGCGTGAACACTGGGCGGACTGGCTCCCGCCCGAACTGCTGGGCGCATTAGAGCGCAGCCTGGACGAAATCGCTGAGGAGCGTCGCGAAAGCCCTCCAGGCGCGCCGCCACCGCCGCCGCCCCCTCAACTCGAATCTATGCGCGACCTGCCCGTGCGCTACAGCCGCGACCGCGACTGGATGTGCCGCCTGGTGCTGACCGCACGGCATACCTACATCTGGCTGCACCAGTTGAGCCAGCGATATAGCCGCCCCATCCGGCGCCTGGACGACGTGCCCGACGAGGAACTGGCGCGGCTGGCCGCGCGCGGCATCAACGGCTTGTGGTTGATCGGGGTGTGGCAACGCAGCCCGGCCTCGCGGCGTATCAAGCAACGCTGTGGTCAGCCGCACGCCGCCGCCTCGGCCTACGCGGTGTATGATTATCGCATCGCCGACGACCTGGGCGGCGATGCTGCGCTGGACGCTCTGCGCCATCGCGCTGCCGCCCACGGCATCCGCCTGGGCGCCGATGTGGTGCCCAACCACATGGGCATCGACTCGCGCTGGGTGATCGAACACCCCGACTGGTTCATCCAGACCGACTGCCCGCCCTTCCCCGCCTACACCTTCCACGGCCCCGACCTGAGCAGCGATCCGCGCGTCGCCATCCGCATCGAAGACCACTACTACGACCGCAGCGACGCCGCCGTGGTCTTCCAGTGGCAAGACCGTCGCACCGGCGAGACGCGCTACATCTACCACGGCAACGACGGCACGCAGATGCCGTGGAACGACACCGCACAACTGAACCACCTGCTACCCGAAGTGCGCGAGGTGCTCATTCGCACATTGATTGAGGTGGCACGGCGCTTCCCCATCATCCGCCTGGACGCCGCGATGACGCTCACCCGTCGTCATTACCAGCGATTGTGGTTCCCCGAACCCGGCAAAGGCGGCGCCATCCCCTCGCGGGCTGCCTTCGGCATGACGCGCGAGGCGTTCGACCGCGCTATGCCACGCGAATTCTGGGTGGAGGTGGTCGAGCGGCTGGAAGCGGAAGCGCCCGACACGCTGCTACTCGCCGAGGCGTTCTGGATGCTCGAAGGCTACTTCGTGCGCACACTGGGGATGCACCGCGTGTACAACTCAGCCTTCATGCACATGCTGCGCGACGAGCGCAACGCCGCCTACCGCCGACTGCTCAAAGAAACGCTCTCCTTCGACCCACAAATCCTGAAGCGATACGTGAACTTCATGAACAACCCCGACGAGGAGACCGCCATCGAGCAGTTCGGCGACGGGGACAAATACTTCGGCGTGTGCACGCTGATGGCGACGCTGCCCGGCATGCCGATGTTCGGCCACGGGCAATGGGAAGGGCTGCGCGAGAAGTACGGTCACGAGTTCCGTCAACCGCAGCGGGACGAGCAGCCGAACGCTGCACTGATCGCCCGCCACGACCGCGAAATCGCCCCGCTGCTCCGCCGTCGCGCGCTGTTCGCCGACGTGACCCACTTCGCGCTGTACGACTTCATCACCCCCACCGGGCGCGTGGACGAGAACGTGATCGCGTACTCCAACCGCCAGGGCGAGGAGCGGGCGCTGGTGGTGTTCCACAACCGCTGGGGGAAGACCGAAGGGCGCGTCCACCGCGCGCACGGCGGCGGCACGCTGGCCGAACGGCTGGATCTCCCGAACGCGCCCGACCTGTACGTGACCTACCGCGACCACGTCACGCAACTGGAACACCTAGTCGCCGCGCAGGAACTGCACCAACGCGGGCTGCCCTTCCGCCTGGGCGCGTACCGCTACCACGTGCTGCTCGATTTCCGCCTGGTGCACGACGCCGACGGGCGTTACGCGCGCCTGGCCGCTGCGCTCGGCGGGCGCGGCGTGCCCGACCTGGCGCAGGCGCTGGCCGCGCTCGACCGCTCGCCGCTGGACGCCGCCCTGGAC
>CAYSXA010000259.1:0-2469 GCA_964435005.1 uncultured Anaerolineaceae bacterium
GAATCAATCCCAGTCGGACCTCACAACCCCAGCTTTCCGCCACCGCCTTGGCGACCGCATTCAGCAGCGGCTGATCCACCGCATCCCGATCAACCGCATCCATCAAGGCCAGGCGCGTGTCCTCGTCCAGCAGATCAGCCCGGCAATCCTCGATCAAGACATCCCACATGCTGCCGGAGGTGCCGAGCAGCACAAGACGGTCGGGACGGAGTTTGTGCCTGAGCGCCTGCGCAAAATAGCGTGTCTCGACCAGCTCACCATCCGCGAAGCGATAGCGCGTCAAATGGTATCCGCCCGACTTCCGCGGCTGCTTGCCGAGAAATGCCATCAATACCGTTACATTACCCACCTTTCCGCACCTCCGCGATCGCCTTTCGTGTCTTTTCTTCCCACTTCTTACGTTGCTTCGCCTTCAGATCTGGATGACGCCAGCCATGCTCCAGACCATTCAGGGTGTTCTCCAGCCATTCCGCCATCTCGGCGCGCGCCGCAGCATCCCAATCTCCGGCATGTGCCAGCAGCTCTTTGACCAGATGACGCAGCTCGCCATAACCACTCATGTCTGCAACATGCATGCGCTTGCACAACCCGGCCAGTTTCTCCTCCGCCTCTGCCAAAGCGCGCTTGTGCGCTGGCATCGCCGCCAGTTCTGCCTGCCTGCGTGCCTCGGCTTCTGCCGCCCTGCGTGCTTCTTCGGCCTTGCGCCGCGCTTCTTCTTCCTGCCGCCGCCGTTCTTCTTCCGCCCTACGGCGCGCTTCTTCTTCCAGCCTGCGCTTGGCTGCCATGGCGGGATCTTCGGTCATGGCGCCGTAGCCCACTGCCGTTTTCGCACCAAACCCCAACCATGCAAAGGCATGCGCAAAGCACTGCGCGAGCACAGTGCGCCAGTCGCAATCGCCGACATCGCCAATCTGTTGCACGAAGAAATGAAACTTCGCGCCAGGGGCGATGGCCAGGAATGGAATCGGGTTCGGCTTCTCCGAATCGTGCGGCGTGCCGTTCTTTTGCAGATATTCCGAATGATGCGGGGTCATGATCTCGACGGTGAGTTTGCCGTCGGGGAAGGCATCCCAGAAGTTCAGCGCGCCCATGTTGAATAGCGATCGCCGCAGCGATTTGTTTCCCGGCAGGGCCATGAGGAACGCCTGCGGATCATCCCATCCCTTTCGTTCAAAGTGGTCCGGAAGCACCTGCTCCAACCAATCAGCCAGCCGTCCAGGCTCAGGGAATGCGCGCGAAATCAGTCTTGCATCCAACAAAAAGCCGGCATTGCCGTCGAACCCGAACAGACGCCAGACATCGAGCATGTCGAACCCCCGCGCCTCGCCGGAAAGCACCAACTCTTCCGCTGCCTTGCGCAACACGCCCTTGATCGATGAGCCGGGCAGATAGGGCAGGCCGTAAGGGTTCAAAAACGCAAAACCGTTTTCCAGCGGATGCTCATAGCCCATGCCCGTGACGAACGGCGCGGTCGATTGGGCAATGGTCGTAAACACGGCATCGCCCAAGGACTCGGCCTGCGCCCGTTGGCGCCCGATCAAGGCGCGGACGAGCGTGTGATCCACCCCTGCCTTGACGATCTGATCCACCGCTTGGGACTTTTGATTGGCTTCCAGTTCCCATCGATCGTTCCAGATCGGGAAGTAAAGGCTGAAGCGATGCCCCGGCGGGGCCTGCTCCATGTCTCTCATGTAATGGGGAACGGCTGCGCGCATGCTCGCCTCCTTATGCATACATCAGTTTCCGACCGCGCGGCTCGGGAACCGGCGCGCCGTCTTCCCGCGCGCTCTCCAGCCACAGCGCCATCGCCTGATGAATGTTCTCCAGCGCTTCCACGTCGGTTTTTCCATGCGCCATGCAACCAGGCAACTCCGGCGCCTCGGCGATGAAGCATCCATCCTCTTCGCTCCACCAGATCACGATTTCATACCGATGCATCACTCCACCTCCAGTTTGTATCGCAACAACATGGCACGCACCTGCCGCACTTGATAGGGTTTGGCCTTGGCGCCATCGCGCTGGATATTGGCTCAACTGTCCGCAAACTGTCTAAGCCAGCGCAGCAGGTGCATCGTCTCCTCAGTCGCCAGCCGGTATTGCTCGCTTGTCGCTTCACTGTGCAGGAAGCTCATCGCATCCCGGTATGACGCTGGCACCGGAACAGCCACTTGATCTCCATGCAGCCAAGCCAGGATGTCCTCGCGCAGCAAATCGTGATGATCAGGTCCGTCTCTCCTGAACTTTCCGGGATCGTGTTCATTTCCCTTTGACCAGAAAAACGCCAGCGTCTGCACCAGGCCGTTGTTCATGATCAGCGCCGGCGCGGCCTTGGCGAGGTTCTTGTAGCTTTCATACGCCTTGGCCCGCTTCCCCTCATCGCCGCCCAGTTTTTCTGCCGCATCCTCCACCCGCTGCCAGGCGAAAGCGGCGCGCTTCTGATCCAGATCAGACATCGCTACCACCTCCCAC
>CAYSXA010000260.1:0-2387 GCA_964435005.1 uncultured Anaerolineaceae bacterium
CGGCACGCAGGCGCTGGAGTTCGGCCTGTCGGTGCACAGTCCGGGCTACAACATCTACATCCTGGGCGAGGCGGGCACAGGCCGCACCACAGCGGTGCAGCGATACCTGGCCGACCGTGCCAGTACCGCCCCTACGCCGTCGGACTGGGTGTACGTGCACAACTTCGATCGCCCGGAGTGCCCACGGGCGATTGAACTCCCCGCTGGACAGGGACGAGCGCTGCGTGATGCGCTGGACACGCTGATCACCAGCCTGCGCAGCACTTTGCAGGCCGCGTTCAGCAGCGCTGATTTCCGGGAAGCCGCCGACCGCATCCGCGAGCAGGTCGATGAGATACGCCGCCGCGCGTTCGCCACCCTGCAGGCACAGGCAAACGCCCTTCAGGCCGCCATCCTGGCCAGCGAAGAGGGACTGCAAATCGTCCCGCTGGAAGAGGGGCAAATCGTCCCGCCGGAAGCCTTCGCCGCCTGGCCGCCCGAACGCCAACAGGCATGGCGGGAACAGGTGCAGCCGCTGGAACAGGCGCTCGATGAGACCGTGCAGCGCGTACGTCAGGCGGAAATCGCCGCCGAGCGTGCCATGCAAGACCTGGTACAGCGCACCGCCGCGCTGCCCATTGACACGGCCATGCAGCCGATTTTCGAGCGCTTCACCGCGCCGGAAGAACTGGTGCAACACCTGCGCGACCTGCGTCAAGACCTGCTGAACAACCTGAACCTGTTCGTCCCCCAGCAGAGGGGGGAGGAATCCGCCAGCCCCGATCCGTTGCGCCGCTACCGCGTGAACCTGCTGGTGGATCACAGTCAGAGCCAGGGCGCGCCGGTAATTGTGGAGTACAAACCCACCCCGGAGCGGTTGCTTGGACGGGTGGAGTACGAAGCGCTCCCTGGCGGCGGGCTGCACACCGACTTCACCCTGGTCCGCCCTGGCGTGCTGCACCGCGCCAACGGCGGTTATCTGGTGTTGCGCGCCCGTGACCTGTTCACCGAGGAAGGCGGCTGGGACGCGCTGGAACGCGCCCTGCTCGGCGGCCAGATTCCACCGCTCGACCCGGCCAGCAGTGGCCCGGTAGTGCGCTCCATCGACCCGGAACCCATCCCCCTAAACCTGAAGGTCATCCTGATTGGGCCGCCTTACCTCTACTTCCAGGTGCTGGAGGACGACGAGGACTTTCAATCCCTGTTCAAAGTCATGGCCGACTTCGCCACTACCATGGATCGCACGCCAGAAAACGAGCGGCGGTACGCAGCCTTCATCGCCACGCTGTGCCGCGACGAAGGGCTGCGTCCCTACGACCGCGGTGCGGTGGAGCGTGTGGTAGAGTTCGGCTCCCGCCTAGCTGGGACTCAGCGCCGCCTGAGCACGCGCTTCGGTCTGATCGCTGATCTGGTGCGTGAAGCCAGTTTGTGGGCCGAGCGCCACGGGCACGATACGGTGCAACGCGAGGACGTGGCGCACGCCATCCGGGTGCAGGAAGAACGCCACAACCGCCCTGCCGACCGTGATCTGCGCCAGATTCTGGACGGCTACCGCCTGATCAACACCGAGGGTCAACGAGTCGGCGAGATCAACGGCCTGTACGTGGTCAGCATCGGAGACTACCTGTACGGCATGCCCGACCGCATCACCGTGCGCGCCTTTGCCGGTCGCTGGGGCGTGGTGCAGGTGGATCGTGAGGTCAACCTGACCGGCCCAATCCACAACAAAGGCGTACTGACCATCATGGGCTACCTGGGCGGACAGTACGGGCGCAAGCGTCCACTGGATTTCTCCGCACAGATCAACTTCGAGCAGAACTACGGCGGCATGGAAGGCGACAGCGCTTCCGCCGCGCAACTGTTCGCCCTGCTCTCCGCGATCGGCGAAATTCCCCTGCACCAGGGCATCGCGGTGACCGGCTCCATCAACCAGTTCGGTGAGGTACAGGCCATCGGCGGGGTAAACGAGAAGATCGAAGGCTGGTTCCGCGTGTGCCAGGCGCGCGGCCTGACCGGTGACCAGGGCGTGCTCATCCCGTACAGCAACCTGCCCGATCTGATGCTGTGCGATGAGGTACGCCAAGCCGTGGTCGAAGAGCGCTTCCACATCTGGGCAATGAAAACGGTGGACGAAGGGTTGGAAGTGATGACCGGACGTCCCGCCGACGAGGTGCACCAGGCTGTGCGCGAAGGGCTGCGCCGGCTGCGCGGGGAGCGCCCTTCCAGGGAAACCTGGAAGGATCGCTTGCGCCGCCGCCTGAAGCAGTTGAAAACCCGCCGCAAAGGAGAGCAAGGAGAGGGCCATGGAAATCTTGCCAAAGATTCATCAGATTCCGGGGAAGGTGGCGAACAGCTACCTGCTGATTGACGCGGACGGCCTGACGCTGATCGACACCGACCTGCCACAC
>CAYSXA010000261.1:0-2375 GCA_964435005.1 uncultured Anaerolineaceae bacterium
ATCCCACCCAGCGTGGCGCCCAGCGCAATGCACTTCGCCACATCCACGCCGCTGCGCAGCCCGCCAGAGGCGAAGACCAGTACCTCCGGTGCAGCAAGCCGCACCTGACGGATGCTCTCCGCCGTGGGGATGCCCCAGTCGATGAACGCCGCCGCGAGCTGCGCCTGGAACGCATCCTTCGCGCGATGCATCTCCACCTGAGACCAGGAGGTGCCTCCCGCGCCGGCCACATCGATCGCTGCCACACCCGCATCCACCAGTTGCCGGGCGACTGCATCAGAAATCCCCCACCCAACTTCTTTGACGACCACCGGCACCTCCAGTGTCCGGCAGACCGCTTCGATCTTGTGCAGCAGGCCGCCAAAGTGCGTATCGCCTTCCGGCTGGACGGCCTCTTGTAAGGCGTTCAGGTGAAGGATCAGCGCATCCGCCTGGATCATCTCCACCGCCCGGCGACAGTGATCCACCGTGTAGCCATAATTCAACTGCACCGCGCCCAGATTGGCGAACAGCAGTGCATCAGGGGCGTATTCGCGCACACGAAACGTAGAGGCCAGTTCTTCGTGTTCGATTGCCGCCCGCTGTGACCCCACGCCAATGGCGATCCCGGTCTCCTGCACCGCTTCGGCCAGCCGTCGGTTGATCGTACCTGCTTCCGCCGTGCCGCCGGTCATGGAGGAGATCAACAGCGGAGCCTTCAGACGTCGCCCGAACACGGTCACGCTCAAGTCCACATCGTCCAGATCGCGCTCCGGCAACGCACAGTGGACAAAACGATAGCGCTCCAGGCCTGTGGTCAGCGCGGAGCGCACGTCCTCTTCCAGATTGATACGGATATGATCGGCTTTCCGCGAAGAAGTCGGCGTAACTTTTGCCATGGCTCCGTGTTCCTTGTGGTGAAGTTTACCAGCCCCCTCAGGGGCTGTCAATTCGCTTGACATCTCTGGGGCTGAGATTACAATAAGCCTGTTGTGCTACATCATTTCAAGGAGGATGACCCATGTCAAATTATGATGAAGTCTTCGCGCAGGTGAAAGACATCATCGTGGACCTGCTCGGTGTGGACGAAGACGCCGTGAAACCGGAATCTCGCTTCCGGGAGGACCTGGAGGCCGATTCGCTGGACCTGGTCGAGCTGATCATGGCCTTTGAGGACAAATTCGGCAGCGAAATCTCGGATGAGGATGCGCAGAAGATCACTACCGTGGGCGAGGCCGTCAATTACATTATGGAGCATATGGAGTAGCCGGTCAGCGGTTGCACCGGGGCGCAGGGAAGCCTGCGCCTTTTTTGTTGACAATTCCGCTCCAGCAGGCTATAGTTATGAAGGCACCCCATTTCCGAGGAGAAGAACGATGAAAAAACACGCCCTTTGGTTCAGTTTCTTCCTCATCATCCTGGCCTTACTACTCAGCGCCTGTGGGCTGAAAGCCACCCCCACACCCAAACCCACACCGGTTGTCCCGGCCAGCAGCGGCGGAGAAAGCAACACCAACGGAGAAACTGAAGCTGCCCCGCCCACGGAAAGCGGGCCTCAGGTCCCTGAAGATGTGCCGGTCATACCCGGCGCGTACAAATTACAGGTGCTGCGCCATGGCACCCAGGTGATCTATCAGGTAGACGGCGCCATTGACGAGGTTTTATCCTTCTACCAGCAGGAGCTGGATAAGCTGGGCTGGCAAATGGCTGGCCCCCCCGACAGTGCAGTCGGTTCCATCGCCACCATGCTGCGTCAGAACGAGGCAGGAGACAAACTGTCCATCAACATGCAGTACAACCCCCTGGGGAACTTCGTAACCATCAACATCGCCGTGGTACGCGCGGCGGAAAAGTAACCCCTGCCATTGAATTTTCCATCAAGCAAGAAAATCTCGAAGCGTAATCTGTAGAGCGGAGTCGGCGTGGTTCGACTCCGCTCTTTCATCATATATCAGGGGAAGATAGAACAGAGCATAACACCAGCGAAAACCAGCAACACGATCCCGCTGACCAGCAGCATCCCACGTTGCAGCCGCGCGCCCAGCCGACGCGCCTGATGGAAGACGAACACGTACACGCCCATCATCCCCAGGAAGACGGCGTAAAACCCGCCCAGGAAGGCCGCGCCGTGCCAGGGGCTTTCGTCCAGCGCCTGCACCAGTAGCGGACCGTTGACCAGCGTCCAGAAGACGTACGCTCCCGGGCTGAGCAGGTTGACCATCACGCCCTGCCAGTAGCCCTGCCAGGCCGGCGGGTCGGATGCCGCCTCCGTCCCGTCGTGCCCCCTCCCGCGTACCCCCACCGCCCAGCGGAGCCCAAACGCCGCCCCACCGCCGCCTCACGCACGCCGCAGAGCATGCCCAGGAGATAGGCGCTCGACTCGAGCACCAGCAACG
>CAYSXA010000262.1:0-2327 GCA_964435005.1 uncultured Anaerolineaceae bacterium
GCCGCCCACCACCCCTTCCCCAGAGGTGGCGGTACTTGTGGGTAATCACCAGAATTGTCGCTAGCTCGACTTGACATCCCACCCAAAACTTGTTAGACTACACGAAAAAAGTTCACCTATGCGAAAGGAAGTGCCATGGAGACCAGCTCAGCCCATATCACACAGCACACTCCCCTCGCTCCCGCCATCCAGGCCTGGAAGATTTACCTGGCGGATCAGGGGCGCTCGCCGCACACCATCCAGGCCTTCACCCGTGACCTGCACCTGCTGGCCGAATACCTGCCACCCGATCGCACGCTGGGTAGTATTTCCACCAAAGACCTGAACCGCTTCCTCGAATGGATGCAGCACGAGCGCGGCGTCCCTTGCAGCCCCAAGACACTGGCGCGGCGCATCACCGCCCTCAAGTCCTTCTTCCGCTGGCTGCACCAGCACGGCGTGATCCTGGTGGATCCCGCCGAGAAAGTGTTGCAGAAGTCCGTGCGCAGCCCGCTCCCTGTGGTGCTCACCCCGGAAGAACAGCAAGCCGTGCTCAACGCCGCCGACGCCCATCGCCGCGCCGACCCACCCGACGCCCGTCCGTACACCCTGGTTGCGTTGCTACTGGAGACCGGCATCAAAAAGGGAGAAACGGTCGCCATCCACCCCAACCACGTGGTGGAAGACGCCCCCGAAGGGGCCTATCTGTTCGTGCGCTACGCCAGCCCGCAGCATCGTTTCAAGGAGCGCAAAATCCCCGTTTCGGACACCTGGCTGACGGCATACCATGAATACCTGGAGCAATACCCGGTTGCTGACCGCGTCTTCCCCTGGACGCCGCGACGGCTGGAGTACCTGCTGGAAGAGATCGGCCAGGAAGCCGGGCTGGACAAGCACCTCTCGTTCGCCATGTGCCGCTGGACATGCGCGCTGAACGAATACCGCGCCGGCGTGGAACCGGATCGTATCCGCCAGAAATTGGGACTGTCCAAGGTGCAATGGCGCGAGGTGCTCGCCAAACTGCGCCAGCTGGCCGCTCAGGGTGAAACTGCTTAACGCGGACGACGCGGCGCACGGAACCACAAATCCGCAGCCGATCCCAGCCGCACGGACTGCGGGTTGGCCGTCCATTTCCCGGCGATTTTCGTCCCGCACTGCGGGCAAGTCCCTTCGGCGGTCAGGTGATACGCCGTGACCACGTAGCCAACCCGCCCGATGAGCAACGCGCTGCACTGCGGGCAATACGTGTTCTCAAAACGCCCCACTCGTCCGGGCGCATTGCCGGCGTACACGTAATGCAGCCCTTCTTCGTAGCCGATCTCCGCAGCACGCATCACCGTAGCGACGCTGGTCGGCGGCGGATCCAGACGACGATAGTTTGGATGAAACGCCGTCACGTGCCAGGGGATATCAGGGGACACCGACCGGATGAACCGCGCCGCTTCGCGGAGTTCCGCTTCCGTGTCGTTCATCCCAGGCACGATCAGAGTGACCACTTCCACCCAATACCCCATTTCGTGCGCCATGCGAATGCCATCCAGCACGTGGTGTAACTGCGCCCCCAGTTTGCGGTAATGACGTTCACTCATGGTCTTCAGATCAACCTTGTATCCATCGAGCACCGGGCGCATGTACTCCAGCACCTCGCGGCTGGCGTTCCCGTTGGACACGTACAGCGTGGTCAGGCCGGCCTGTTTCGCCAGCGTAAAAATGGCGTGCGCCCACTCCGAGGCAATCAGCGGCTCGTTGTACGTGCTGGCGATACAGGTCACCCGATCGCTCAGGGCCAGTTGCACGATCTCTTCAGCACGGATCTCCGTCACAGGCCGCCCCGCGCGTGCGTCCCGCAGCGTCTGGGAAATATCCCAGTTCTGACAGAAATCGCAGTGCATGTCGCAGCCCAACATACCAAAGGAAAGCGTGTCCGAACCAGGGTACACGTGGTAGAAAGGCTTTTTCTCGGTGGGGTCGGTCTGCAAGGCAACGACGTAGCCAAAGGGGACTTTCAACTGGCCGTCCAGGTTGTACCGCACCTGGCACACGCCGCGCCCGCCCGGCCGAATGCGACACAGATGCGCGCACGCCGTGCAGCGCACCATGCCATTGTCCAGGCGGACGAACAGTTCGCCCTCCCTGGTCAACGGGTCGATGATTTCCACCAGTGGCACATCGCCCGCCAGCGGCTTCCGCACGGTCGAATCCGGTTGACCGGTCATACGCGCTTCCTCCTTGTTAGATACCAGTTTCAGTGTAGCGCAAACCACGTCGAGAAGCAAGAGGCGATGGCGAATTCGAGACTGTTTCAAATTAGTAGGTGAGGGGAGAAGGGAAATGGGGTAAAAAAAGGC
>CAYSXA010000263.1:0-2318 GCA_964435005.1 uncultured Anaerolineaceae bacterium
CCCCCATGGCTTACCCCGTCATGCCCTTCCGCCTGACTTTTCGAACCCCCTGTTCGGCATTTGAGACTTCCTTAATCAATCTATGGCGCGCCCGATGGCTGCCACGCGCGCACGGCTGAGTTCCACCAGTGCCTGGACCGGCAGGCGGATGTTCAGCCCCCGTTTCCCACCGGAGATGTGGATTTCCTCAAATTGCATGGCGCTTTCGTCCAGAAAAACCTGGAAAGGGCGGTGGAGCAGCGCCAGTGGTGAAATGCCGCCGACTTGCAGGCCGGTCAGCCGTTCGGCTTCGGCCTGGGTCGCCAGCTTCAGCTTCTTCTCCCCGGCGGCACGTGCCAGCGCTTTCAGGTTCACTTCCGTCGTGCCTGGCACAACCGCCAGGATCGGTTTGCCGCCGCCCGGACGCAGCACCACGATGGTTTTAAAGACCTGCTCCGGTGGCATGCCCAGCCGTCGGGCGGTTTCCAGTGCGCCCAGTTTCTCGGCGGGGAGTTCGAAGGCGGTGTAGGGGATGCCTCGCTGGTCGAGCAGACGGGTGACGTTGGTCTTCATGGTCTGATTGGTCAAAACGGTCTAATTGGTCTGATTGGTCTATCTGGTCTGATTGGTCTATTTGGTCTGTTCGTCCGTTAGGTTGTCAGTCTGATTGGTGGAGGGTAAGGTGAGAGTGAAGATCGCGCCGCCGTTTGGATGGTTGGCAGCGGTCAGGTCACCGCCGTGGGCGCGGGCCAGTTGGCGGGCTATGCTCAATCCCAGGCCGGTGCCGCCTTCCGTGCGCGAACGGCTCTGATCTGCACGGTAGAAGCGTTCGAAGATGTGCGGTAGCGCCTCTGGTGGGATTCCGGGGCCGGTGTCGTGAATGCTCAGGCGGAGCGTGTTTTCTTCGGCGCTCAGGTGTAATTCGATTTGCCCGCCTTCTGGTGTGTGGCGCAGGGCGTTGTCCAGCAGGTTGGACAGAATCTGCTCCAGCCGCATTGGGTCCACCTGTACGATGATGGATTCTTCGGGATGATGAAAGGCGACTTTGAGGTGTTTGTCCTCCGCCTGGGGTGCAAAGCGGGCGATGGCTCTTTCGACCAACGCCTTCAGGTCGGTCGGGACGCGGTTCAGTTCGAGCTGTCCGCTATCGGCCAGGGTGAGGGTGCGCAGGTCTTCCACCAGGCGGGTGAGCAGGCGGTTTTGCTCAAGGATAGGGGCGAGGTTGTCTGGAGTGAGGTCATAGACGCCATCTTGCAGGGCTTCGAGCTGAGCGCGTTGCACGGCCAGGGGGGTACGTAGCTCGTGAGCGATGTCGGCGGTTAGCTGACGGCGGTTCTGCTCGGCTTGTTGAAGGGCTTCCGCCATTTGATTGAATGTATGGGCCAGCGTGGCCAGTTCATCGCCTCCTTCTACGGGCACCCGCTGGGTAAGATCGCCGGCGGCCAGGGCACGTGCGGCCTGGGTGAGTGCCTGTACTGGACGCAGCAGCCGCTGACTGAGCAGCAAGGCCAGCGCGGCGGCGATGAGCACAGCGAGCAGGGCTGCCCAAAGCGCGGAGCGGTTCAGCCGTTGGAGCAGAGCTTTTTCGGCGTTCGGCGGCGGTACCAGGCCGCCTTCCGGCACCAGATACCCGACGGTTTGCCCGTCCACGACCAGCGGGATGGCGGCATCGAGCGTCGTGGTGGGCAATCGGTCGCCAGGAGGAGCACCGCTGCTGTCGGCGATTACGCGGCCTTCGGCGTCGGTCAGGCGCAGGTGGGGCGGTATCATCCCCGGTCGATGGGGCACACGTGGCGGATTGAGCAGTCGTTCTGCGCCTTCCCAGGTGCCGTGGAGTTGGTAGAAAGCTTCCAGGTCGTTGACCGTACGCTCCAGTCCCAGCATGCCGCCGCGAAACATGAAGGCACGTACCTGCGTGGAGGTGCTTCGTTGGGCCACAAGTGCCACGGCCAGGATGGAGGCCAGGGCGACGAAGATAAAAGCCAGTGTCAGGCGGATGCGCATACTCAATCCTTGCTGAAGCGATAGCCCACGCCGAACACGGTCTCGATGTAACGGGGGTGCTTGGGGTCCGGCTCAAGTTTGGCGCGCAGGTTTTTGATGTGGGCGTCAATCGTCCGTTCGTAGCCGGCGTAGGCATCCCCCTGGACGGCTTCGAGCAGTTGCAGGCGGGTGAATGCGCGTCCAGGTTGAGCGGCCAGTGTGGCAAGCAGGCGAAATTCCGTGGGGGTGAGGTCGAGGGGCTGGCCTGCGCGGGTGACGGTGTGTGCCCTGTCCCTTATAAACATCTCCGAACCCACGAGACAGGCAGAAATCTCGTATGCCGTCTTCTGCTTGAA
>CAYSXA010000264.1:0-2249 GCA_964435005.1 uncultured Anaerolineaceae bacterium
AGTGAGAACAGCGCCTCGCCGGGCAGGGTGAAGGCAGTGGTCACGGCGGCCAGCGTGAAGGGCAGCGCGATCAGCGAGCGCTTCAGCGTGTAGGCCAGCCCCAGTCCGCTCAGCGCGGTGGCGAGCAGGATCAGCCCCTCACTGAGCGCGAAGGCCGTCCAGGCACCGTCGGGCAGCAGCACGGTGGACAGGATGAACGCCACGGTGAGGGTCACCTTGACGCGCGGGTCAAGGCGGTGAATCGGGCTGTCGCCGGCGCGGAAGCGGTCGAACGTGCTGACGTGCATCACCCGGCCTGCGAATCGCGGCGGCGAATCAGGCGCACCAGGACGTAGGCCACGCCCGCCACTGCCAGCGTGCCCACTGCGCCGGCCAGCACGGTGGAGAGCGGCGTGTTCCCCAGGAAGGGGACGGTGTAACCGCTCAGCAGGCGGAAGGGCGCGCCAGCCTCGCGCCCCATGAAGCCCAGATCGATAGCGACGCGGTTCAGGCCGTCCGGGGCGGCGGAGGCCAGCGGGGCGAGCAACACTACAACCAGCGAAAGCCCCAGGCCGGCGATCACCCAGCCGCGCCCGCCCTGCCTCTGAGACGCTTCGCCGAGCACGTCGGGGCGCACGCGCAGGATGAAGTTCAGCGTGGCAACCGTGATCAACGCCTCACCGATGCCGATCAACGCGTGCATGCTCAACATGGCGGGCACCACCACGGCCAGCGAGGCCGTTCCGCTCAGCCAGAGTTCCAGCGCGGTCGCCAGCGCACCGCCCAGCACCGAGAGCCAGGCGCCTGCGCCGGCCAGCACCATGCGGGCCGCGTGCGGACGACCGTCTCCCAGCTGGTACAGCCCGTAGCCGATCAACGCGGTGAGCAACCCCATGTTGAAGATGTTGGCACCCATCGCGATCAACCCGCCGTCCTGGAAGAGCAGCCCCTGCACACCGATCACCGAGGCCATTACGAGCATCCCGGCCCAGGGGCCGAGGGTGATGGCGGCCAGTGCGCCGCCCAACAGATGGCCGGATGTGCCACCTGCCACCGGGAAGTTGATCATCTGCGCGGCGAAGATGAAGGCGGCCATCACGCCCATCAGCGGGATTTGTCGCTCACCGAGTTCATCGCGGCTGCGGCGCAGCGCCAGCGCCAGCAGCGCGATGCTGGGGACCCACATCAGCAGCGAGACGCCCAGGCTGAGGAATCCGTCAGGGATGTGCATCGCAACGGGTCGAAGCCAGGTCATACGCCTTTCTCCTTCCGGCAGTCCGGGCACAGCCCGAAAAAGGTCAGGTGGCTGCTGTCGATGTAGAAGCCAGTTTGCACCTCGAATCGCTGATACAAACTCTCCAGCGGTTGATGGGGGATTTCTGCCGTGTGCCCGCACTGGCGGCAGATCAGGTGGTGGTGCTCATGTTCGGCGACCTCGTACACCAGTCGTCCGCCGCCGACGTGTGCGGCAAGGATCAGCCCTTTGCGGGTGAGGAAGTCCAGCGTGCGGTACACGGTGGCCTCGGTCAGGCCGGGCAGGCGCTCGCGGGCGCGCAGGAAGACCTCGCCGGGCGTCAGATGGCCGCCCGATTGTTGCATCACCTCCAGGATGACCCGCCGTTGCGGTGTGATGCGATGTCCTTCACGGCGCAATTGCCGGAACGCCTCTTCGGTCATTACAATTCCTCGTTGTTGCAAGTTTTTTCTATTGCAGGATTGTACACCGTTTTGATCGAAAAGAAAAGCACGGCGCACTTCGAGGTGCGTCGTGCTTTTCCTTCGTTTGTGGAATGGATTGTCAATCCAGATGCGGGGTAAGTTTCTTCACAATACGGTCTTTGGGTTGATAGCCCACCAGCCGTTCGACCGGTTGTCCCCCCTTGAACAGCATCAGTGTCGGGACGCCCATCACCATGTACATACCAGCGACGTCGGGGTTATGATCTACGTCCACTTTGACGAAGTCCACCTTACCGTCCCACTCAGCGGCCAGTTCTTCCACGATGGGTTCCAGCATTTTACAGGGCCCGCACCACACGGCGCTGAAGTCCACCAGCACGGGACGTTCGGCCTGCAACACCTGGTTGGCGAACTCTGTCCCATTGATTTCCCGGATCTTGCTCATACCGCTCTGTACCTCCTGCGAATTTCGATTTCATCTTACCCCATTGTATTCTGAGCGTCAACAGAAGGAGGAAGAAAAAGGGGATACTTTTGCCAGGGGGTTCGAAAAGTCAGGCGGAAGGGCATGACGGGGTAAGCCATGGGGG
>CAYSXA010000265.1:0-2232 GCA_964435005.1 uncultured Anaerolineaceae bacterium
GCACGGTGGTGCTGCTCAACTTCTGGGCGACCTGGTGTGGCCCGTGTCGGCTGGAGATGCCGTTGCTGGAAGACCGCGCCCGTCGCTGGGCGGGCGACCTCCAGGTGTGGGCCGTCAACGCCGTCGAACCGCCCGATGTGGTGGAAGCGTTCGTCAATGAACTGGGGCTGACTTTTCCTATCTTGCTCGATCCGGGTGGAAAGGTTCAGCAACAGTATCAGATTCGTGGCTATCCGACCACCTTCCTGGTGGACAGGGATGGCTTGATTCGCGTACAGCATGTGGGCATCCTGTCCGCAGCGCGACTGGATTCTTATCTGGAGGAGGTCGGCCTCGTTCCATGATTACTGTGACCGTCTATACTCGCCCCGATTGCGTCGAATGCGACGCGTTGCTTGCGGAACTGGAGGCGTTGCAGGAGGAAATCCCTCACCGTCTGGCGCTGGTGGATGTCAGTCAGGACGAGGCGCTGGAGCACGCTTTCGCGCAGGTGCCCGTAGTGGAAGTCGGGCCGTACCGCCTGCGCGCGCCGTTCGAGCACCAGAAGTTGCTGGTCACTCTGCGCGCGGCGAGCGACCGGCTGGCGCAGCAAGAGAAAGACGGCGATGAGCGCGCGCGGCGGCGACGTGCGCGCGGCGCTGCGATTTCCCCAATCGACCGCGCCATGTACTGGATCTCGCGCCACTACCTGCTGGTGTTCAACCTGCTGGTGTTCCTGTACGTTGGTCTGCCGTTCCTGGCACCGGTTTTGATGAAGGCTGGCGCGGAGCGCCCGGCGCGCCTGATCTACACCGTGTACGGCGGCGTGTGCCATCAGCTGGCGTTCCGCTCGTGGTTTTTGTTCGGGGAACAACCGGCTTATCCACGCGCGGCGGCGCATGTGGATGGGCTGACGCCCTTTGGCCAGGCAACCGGCCTGAGCGAGGAAGACCTGTGGGGCGCGCGGCGTTTCATCGGGAACGATCAGGTGGGCTATAAGGTCGCCTTCTGCGAACGTGACGTGGCGATTTACGCCGCCATTCTGGTCTTCGGGCTGCTATACGCCGCGCTGGGCAAGCGGCTGCGCCCGTTGCCCTGGTATCTCTGGCTGGCCCTGGGGGTGTTCCCGATTGGCCTGGACGGCTTCTCGCAGTTACTCAGTCAGCCGCCGTTCCACCTGTGGGCCTACCGCGAGAGCACGCCACTGTTGCGCACGTTGACCGGCGCACTGTTTGGCTTCACCACTGCCTGGTTCGGTTACCCGCTGGTGGATGAGGCGATGATGGACACGCGGCGCTTGCTGGCGGCCAAATTCCAGCGCTTGAAACAGGGGGCGTGAGCATGCCGTTCGTGGAACGCGATGGGCTGCGTTATTTTGTGTTCCCGCGCTTGGCGGAGGCGGGGGTGCTGCACGGCGTGTTCACCCGGCATGGTGGAGAAAGCCCGCCGCCGTGGGCCTCGCTCAACGTGGGCGGCACGGTGGGCGACGACCCGCAGCGCGTGTGGCGTAACCTGGCGCGCGCCTTTGCCGCGCTGGGACGCGCCCCGGAGAGCCGCTACGAGACCTGGCAGGTGCACGGCGCGGACGTGGTGGTGGCCGACGCACCCCGCAATCCGAACCGCCCCTACGAACAGGCGGACGTGATTCTGACGGCCAACCCAGAGGTCACGCTGGCGATGCGCTTTGCGGATTGCGTGCCGGTGTTGATTTTCGACCCCGTGCGGCGGGTGCTGGCGCTGGTGCACGCCGGCTGGCAGGGCACGGTGAAGCGTGCTCCGGCGGCGGCGGTGCAGGCGATGCGAGAGCGCTTCGGCAGCGACCCGCAAGACCTGCTGGCCGCCATTGGCCCGTCCATCGGGGTGGATCATTACGAGGTGGGCGAGGACGTGGTAGCGCAGGTGCGCGCGGTATTCGGCGACCGCGCTCCGGCGCTGTTGCCGCAGCCGAACGGGCGTGTGCACTTCGACCTGTGGGCGGCCAACCGGCTCACGCTGACGCAGGCCGGCGTGCGTCATATCGAAATCGCTGGGCTGTGCACTGCCTGTCATCTGGAGGACTGGTATTCGCACCGCGCGGAGAGGGGGCGCACCGGTCGTTTCGCCGTCCTGGCGGCGATTCAGCCGCAAAGCCACGGGGCAAAGAGGTAAAATAACAGCGTGCGGCGTGTTTGCTGTCATCCCATCCCTTGAGGCTTTGCGTTATTTCATGGTCGAGCGCATTCGAAAGAACCTGGAACAGGTGCAGGAACGCAT
>CAYSXA010000266.1:0-2219 GCA_964435005.1 uncultured Anaerolineaceae bacterium
TGCTTACACAACGCTTCGTGACGCAGGCGACGCAACTGGGCTTCGACGCCCAAACCATTCTGGAGCGGGTTGTGGAAGTGTTGCGTCGCGCAGAAAACAACACAGCGGCATCGGACGAGGCATCTCGCACGACCGGTGACGAATCGCAAGGAGGTTCATCATGACACCGAAGAAGCAAACCAGGGCAACAGCCGTTGGCACCGCCATCGCCAGCGCAGCACGCGCCGGTCAGGTGGACGTGCGCGTTTCGCCGGTGGCGTTAACTGCGTTCCTGCTGATCGAATCCGTCGCTGTGCTTGGCGTTGTGTTGCTCGATGGCCGTATCCCAGACGGGATCGTCGCCGCGCTGGTGGTTGGGATCACCCTGCTGGGGTTGTACGTATTGTTTGGCCTGAAGATGGCGAATCAATGGGAAAAGGCCGTGGTGTTGCGGCTGGGACGCTTCCGTGGCCTGTTCGGCCCCGGTTTGTTTTGGGTCATCCCGATCGTGGACAGCATCCCACTTTGGATTGACCACCGGGTGATGGTCACCCCCTTCCGCGCGGAAAAGACGCTCACCCGCGACACCGTGCCGGTGGACGTGGACGCAGTGCTCTTCTGGATGGTGTTCGACGCGGAGAAGGCGGCGTTGGAGGTGGAGGACTACCGCGCGGCAGTCGCCTGGGCGGCACAGACCGCCTTGCGCGAGGTGATCGGGCAAATGGAACTGGCCGACATCCTGGTCGGGCGGGCGCGTATGGATGCAGAATTGCAGCGTATCATTGATGAGCGCACCACGCCCTGGGGCGTAAGTGTGCAATCGGTGGAGATCCGCGACATCGTGATCCCGCAGGAATTGGAAGACGCTATGAGCCGCCAGGCGCAGGCTGAGCGTGAACGGCAGGCACGGGTGATTCTGGGACAATCCGAGCGCGAGATCGCGAGCAGTTTCGCCGAGGCCGCGCGCGCCTACGCCGACAACCCCACTGCCCTGCACCTGCGGGCGATGAACATGCTTTTCGAAGGACTGAAGGAGAAGGGCGCGCTGGTGATCGTCCCCAGCAGTGCGGTGGACACCATGAATCTGGGCGGACTGAGCGGGATGGTCTCGCTGGCGCGGCAGTCCGAAGGTGCAGATGAAGCGCAGTAGCCTTTGGGTTTGGTGGTTGCTTGGGCTGGCAGTGCTGTGGCTGGCGGGCTGCGCGCCCTCGGTGGAGAAAATCCGCCGCCCGGATTCCGACTGGAGCCGGGGTGCTCTTGGGGTGCGACGCCTCTGGCCCGGCGAGCCTGACTTCCGAGCCGCAACCCGAGCTGCTGTGGGCGCTCTTCCTGCTGGCGCTGGCCTGGTTGGTGCCCGGGTTGCTGGTCGCCGGGTTGTGGAGTCTGTTTGGCTGGGCGTCCCTGTACCGGCGTCCGGCGTCAACCTGACGGGTGTTTTAGATGTTTCACGTGAAACATTCTTTTTGAAGGAAACGGAGGTTTCTCATGTCGAACCGTTGGTTTCATCTCTTGAGCCTGACGCTTATCTTGATCGTGATGGTCGCCACGGCGCTGGTGTACAACCGTCTGCCGGACCCGATGGTCACACATTGGGGGACGGGTGGCGATCCCAACGGCTGGATGAGCCGTTTCTGGGGTGCGGCGATCGGGCCGCTGATGATGGTCGGGTTGTATCTGCTCTTCTGGGCGATACCATCCATTGACCCGCTCAAAGAGAACATCGCAGCCTTTCGCCCGTTGTACAATGGCTTTGTGGTGCTGATGTTGCTCTTCCTGGGGTATGTTCAGGCCCTCTCTCTGGCCTGGAACCTGGGCTGGCAGGTGGACATTGGCACTGCGATGATGCCCGTGCTGGGGGTGTTGTTCGTTACGATCGGCTGGTTCCTGCCCCGTGCCAAACCGAACTGGTTCGTGGGCATCCGCACGCCGTGGACGTTGAGCGATCCGCAGGTGTGGGAGGACACCCACCGCCTGGGCGGCAAGATGTTCATCCTGAGTGGGGCGGTGTTGTTGCTTGCCGCGCTGTATCCGCCGCTGCTCTGGGGCGGGATTGCCCTGCTGGTGGCTCTTTCCCTGTGGCTGGTGGTGTACTCCTACCTTCGTTACCGGGCGTTGCATCCTTAGCCATTTCCATAGGGCAGAAGAGCCTGAGGATGACGATGAAAGGGTTCATCGTCATCCTTGTTTATTTGGGGACATGTGAGGTGCTCAAGAGCGGTGAGGGCTTAAAAAATGTGCCA
>CAYSXA010000267.1:0-2188 GCA_964435005.1 uncultured Anaerolineaceae bacterium
ACAAGTTCGGCATGCACAGGTGCGCCTTCTTCAAGCTTTTTTAAGAGTTTAACACGATTTTCCCTGGCACGGTATAATCGCATTGCGGTTCACGTCACATCCCGCTCCCCTACCCTCATCTCCCTTTTCTCCGGGGGAACACCAAAACAGCAAAGGGGAGAGGGGACACCGTGACCACACAACGCTTATGAAAACGCCCACGCTTTCTGTCGTCCTTCGCATCGGCCTGGCCGGCCTGACAATTCTGGTCGCAGGCCTCCTGCTGCCCGTCACCGGTCAGGCCGCACCGCTCGCGCAGATGACTCCCTTCCCCACGCCCACCCCCGGCCCGGATGGGCGCATCCTGTACACCGTGCAGCCGGGGGACACGTTGTGGCGCGTGGCGGCCATCAGCGGGTTGACAGTCTCCGAACTGCGGGCGCTGAACGGCATCGGCGCGGACGAAGTGATCGTGCCAGGACAAACGCTGTTGTTGGGCATCGCCGGGCCGGCGCTCCAGACACCGACCGCCGGGCCGGCGCCGGCACACGTCACCCCCACCCCGACCGCACAACCCGGCACCGCCACGTTGTGCATCCTGTTGTTCAACGACCGCAACGGCGATGCAGTGCGCCAGGAGGAGGAAAGCGGTCTGCCCGGCGGAGCGGTGTCCATCACCCGCCGCGACGGTGAGGTCTCCATCACCGACGAAACACAAGGAGGCACCGAACCACAATGCTACGAAGACCTGCCAGCGGGGGACTACAACATCAGCATCGCGGTGCCGACCGGCTACAACCCGACCACGCTGATGAACTATGGATTAACGCTTCAGGGCGGCGACGAGACATACGTGGACTTCGGGGCGCAGGCGAACTCAGCCCAGGCGGCTGCTGAGGAGATCCTGCCGGAGCCGGGCAAGCGGTCACCGCTGCTGGGCATCCTCGGCGTGCTGCTGGTGCTCGCCGGACTGGGGCTGGGTGTGTACCTCTGGTTCGGGGGACGCGAGCAGGGGTAAATTCACGAACGTGGACAGTCCATCAGCGACGTTCACTCCGTAACCGCAACCGGCCGCAGATGAGCGACCTGGTGCAACGCACGCACCCGACCGCGCTCATCCCGCACGCGCAGCCGTCCCTCCGCATCCAGGCCGAGCAGCACGCCGCGCCAGGGAGCGCCATCTACCGGCGTGACCCACACTTCCGCGCCGCGATAGGCCAGCCTGTCTTCCCACGCCCGCAGGAAATCCGCTGTCCCCAACCGCGCACGCCAGTACAGCAACCCTTCCACGATCTCGCGCAGCAGCGCCAGCCGTGAGACCGCCCGACCGACCGCCTGCGCCACACACGTCGCGGGAAAGTCCAGCACTTCCGGCGGCGGGACGGCTTTCGGCGTGACGTTCACCCCGATCCCCAGCACCACCGCCCGCAGTGTATCCCCCTCCCAGTGGGCTTCTGGCAATACCCCCGCGACCTTTACTTGATGCAACAACACATCGTTCGGCCACTTGATGCGGGCTTCCACGCGAGGGAAAGCCCCCAGCGCCCGGCACACTGCCAGCGCGCCGAGCGCGGCATAATGTCCTAGCGGAACAGGCCGGGACGGGCGCAACACCAGGCTGACGGCCAGCGCGCTCCCCGGCGGGGTAAACCAGCGCCGACCGGCGCGTCCGCGCCCGGCGGTCTGTTCGTCCGCCGTGACCAGAGTCAGATCAGGCGCGCCGGCCTCCGCCAGCCGCGCCGCCTCGTCGTTCGTCGAGCCGATCTGCATAAACACATGCACCGCACCCAGCGGCAACCCCGCCAGCGCGGCATGCACGGCTGCTTCGCTCCACATACCTTGATTGTAACCGCACCTCATGGGAAGAGAACGCGGATTGCCACGGATTTTAAAGCTGTGTGCACTTTCAAGAAACCTAACGACCCTGACGGGCCGTTAGGGGGGAGAGGAGAGGGCCGGGTGGTGTCGCCACGAGAGCCCCTGGTTTTGCTAAAAAAGTGGGTTGAAAGTGCATGTGCATACGATCAACGCTTTGCACCGACGCGCCGACAGGTGTTGCAGCAAAACCTATCCATGAATATCCGCGGAATCTACGTCATCTGCGTTCCATTCCGAAGCCCCTAACCTGACCATGCGCCTGAGAATTCACAGGAAAAAGTGCCAGGGAGTTCGAAAAGTCGTTCCGAAAGGGTGAAAAGAGGGCGGAGGC
>CAYSXA010000268.1:0-2178 GCA_964435005.1 uncultured Anaerolineaceae bacterium
CTTTGTACCAAAGGAGCAGAGCCCTTTCATTGCAGAGATCTGGGTAATCACCAGAAGCGGCTTACCGGATGTACCGACGGTTTCTGCCACGAAAGACGACGATCTGCAAAATCTGGAGTAAAATCAAGGAAATCCGACGTTCAGGAGGTCAACGTGCAAACCTGTTCCAAGTGTCACGCGCAATCCCCGGATACGGCGCTGGCGTGTGTGTCTTGCGGGGCGGACTTGCAGGAGTTCTCGACGACAGCGGTGGCGTTGAAGCGTTTTCAGGAAAACCCGCGGGTGACTTACGTGCGTATTGCAGTAGCAGGGGATGCCTGTCCTGCCTGCTACGAGCACCATGGCACGTATCCCAAAGATCAGGTGCCGCGTTTGCCTGTTGAGGGTTGCTCGCACGAGCATGGCTGTCGTTGCTTCTACGAGCCGCTGCTGAGCGAAATTTATCCCTGAGAGATCATTCGTCACTCTCGCATCGACGCTGGTTTTCCGCCGGTTAGGTGCTTTGTGCTGCATGCCCCTTGCTCCGCCTTTCGCCGGGGTGAGGGGCGTGGTACATTCCATCAACTGAGCCGTTGCTTTGGGGTGCGGTAGTGAACGTTGTGAAGGTGCAGACTATGTTCTGACCTTCTTCTGCATGTATAATAGCCGCATAATCCTGGCGGAGGAGTATATGTCAGCAATCAAGAAGCTGGTCGAAAGACTGCGCGCTGAAGGGGAAAAGACCGAAGCGTTCTTCCGCGAATTGACCCCGGAACAACTGGCGCGGGTGATCTACACCGACGGCGCGGAATGGCGCGTCCATGACGTACTGGCGCACATCACCCAGGCGGAGGATAGCGTCCGGCGTCTGATCGAGGGGATTGTGCAGGGGCGCAGTCCGGGTGCGCCGGAGGATTTCGATCTGGATGGGTACAACCGCCGTAAGGTGAAGGAGCTGAGTGCGCTCTCCCGCGAAGAATTGTTGCGCGAGTTCCGTACCCGGCGCGAGCGCACGATCGCCATGGTCGCCGCGTTCAGCGAGGGCGATCTGGCGAAGGAAGGCCGCCACCCCTTCCTCGGTTGGGCGAAGGTCGAGGACATGCTCAAACTGATGTACCGCCATATTCAGATCCATCAGCGGGACATCCGGAAGTTGTTGCGCGAGCGCGTTGGATGAGCGACACATCGCTCTCTCGCCGCCAGGCTCTGCTGCTGTTCGTCCGCTTGCTGCGCCCCCATTTTCTGCTTGGTGGGGTGCTGATGTACCTGCTGGGATGGGGGATGGCGCGTTACCTGGGGCTGAATGTGCGCACCACGGTTGCCTGGCTGGGGATGGGATGGGTGGTCACCTTACAGGCCAGTGCGCATCTCCTGAACGAGATTTTTGACGCGCCGCTCGACCTGGACAACCTGAACCGGACGCTGTTCTCAGGTGGCAGCGGCGCGATCGGGCCAGAGGCGCTCTCGCGCACCGTGGCTTTTTGGGGGGCGTTGATCCTGCTGGCCGCCACAGCGACCTTCACCTTGTTGTTGATCGCGATGGATGCCGTCTCCCTCTCGGTGGCTTTGATCATGGGGCTGATGGTCGTGGGGGCGGTGGGGTACTCCGCGCCGCCGATGCGGTTGTTGCAAACAGGCTATGGCGAGTTGACCACGACCCTGCTGGTCGCCAGCCTGGTGCCGGCGCTGGCCTTTCTGTTGCAGGAACCACGGGGACATCCGTTGCTGGCACTGGCCACGCTGCCGCTGGCCTTGCTTCACCTGGCGATGATGCTGGCTTTTGAGTTACCGGATTACGCTAGCGACCTGAAGCACGAGAAGCGCACGTTGATGGTGCGCATGGGTTGGCAGAACGGGATGCAGGTGCACAACGGTTTGCTGGCGATCGCCTATGTGGCGCTGGCCCTGGCGTTGAACTTCGGTCTGCCCTGGAGCGTGGGGGCGCCGGCCTTCCTCACCCTGCCGCTGGCGCTGTTCCAGATCGTGCAGGTGCGGGGGATCGCACACGGCGCCCGCCCGCGCTGGCGGTTGCTCACCTTTACCGCCGTCGCGGTCTTTGCCCTGACAGCGTATTTGCTGACCTTTAGCTTCTGGACGAGGTGAACCATGCCGGAATTTCTGCACTTGCGCCCGCCCGTGGAGGCCCGAGATCTCTGGCTGGAACACATCACCCATCAGACGGATGTGGAGCGTGTGCCC
>CAYSXA010000269.1:0-2147 GCA_964435005.1 uncultured Anaerolineaceae bacterium
CACCAAGCTTACCCAAAATTCCCTCTTCTCGCCACTCAGGGTGCGGAATGTGGGGGGTAGGCAACGACTGCCACAACATAGCCAGCATGAACAAGATCAGCGTGTGCAACATCTGATCCATGGCAAACCCCACGGCATGGGGGCGGAACGGATGCTGCATCTTCAACCAGTCCAGACCGTAGTGTGACACGCCCAGAATAAGCAACAGCAACGCATCCTGCCCGCTGATCCGCAACAGCAGCATGGTCATTGCCAGATGGAGCGTCACGTGCACAACCAGCCCCCACCGCGACCGTAACTTGAGCTGATACACCCATTCGGTCTGCAGGGGAAAGTCGGCGATCAGATGGGCCAGCGCCAACGCAACAAACACCTGAATCACCCCCATCAGCACAACCTCCTATACGACCTCACCTACCAGACGGCGCAGGTCGTCTTCCGAAAGCACCGGTATGCCCAACGCCTGCGCCTTCTGCAACTTGGAACCGGGGTTCTCGCCCACGACCAGATAATCCGTCTTGCGGCTGACCGAACTGCTTACCTTGCCACCACGCTCCTGGATGTATTGCTTCACCTCTTCGCGGGTGAAGCCCGCCAGCGTACCAGTGACGACAAAGGTCAGCCCCTCCAGTGGGCGCGGGGTTTCCGCTGCGGGTGCCTCCGCGCGCGGCCAGACGCCCGCCGCCCGCAACTTCTCCAGCAGCCGACGATTCGCCGGGCGGGCGAACCAGTCCACGATGGCCTGGGCAATGTTCGGGCCCACCCCCTCAATCTGCTGCAATTCTTCCGCGGTAGCCTTCGCCAGCGCATCCAGGTCGGGGTAGTGCTGTGCCAGCGCTGCCGCAACCACCTCGCCCACGCCACGGATGCCCAACGCGGTGATCAGCCGCGCCAGCGGGCGAGTGCGCGAGGCGTCGATCGCTGCCAGCAGGTTGTCCGCTTTCTTTTCGGCGAATCCTTCCAGCTGGAGCAGGTCTTCGCGGCGCAGGGTGTACAGGTCAGCCACATCGCGTACCAGGCCGGCTTCCACCAGCTGTTCTACGATGCGGATACCCAGCCCGACGATGTCCATCGCCCCACGCGAGACAAAGTGCTCCAGGTTACGAATCAACTGCGCCGGGCAGGCGGCGTTCACACAGTACCAGGCCACCTCGCCCTCCAGGTGCTCTACCGGCTCGCCACACGAGGGACAGGTTTGCGGTGGGACGAAGGGCCGCTCCGCACCGGTGCGCGCGCTCACCACCGGGCCAATCACGTAGGGGATGACATCCCCGGCGCGCTTCACGCGCACCCGGTCGCCGATGCGGATGTCCTTTTCCGCAATGTAGTCGAAGTTGTGCAGCGTGGCCTGCTTCACCGTCACGCCGCCGATTTCCACCGGTTCGAGGATGGCATAGGGCGTGAGCACGCCGGTGCGCCCCACGTTCACCCCGATGTCGCGCAGGATCGTGGTCACCTCACGGGCAGGGAACTTGTAAGCGATCGCGCCGCGCGGGTCTTTGCCCACCACGCCGAGCGATTCGCTGAGCGTCAGGTCGTTGATCTTGATGACCATCCCATCGATCTCGTAAGGCAACTCGTCGCGGCGCGCCTCCCACGCCCGACAGGTCGCCAACACATCGTCCAGCGTGGCGCAATAGGTCGCCTCCGGGGTCGGGAAGCCCAGCGTCCGCAGGTAATCCAGCGTCCCCCGCTGGGTGGCGGGCAAATCGCCCTCGCCGGTCACGATGGCATAGCATTGCAGCGTGAGCGGACGGCTGGCGGTCACGTTCGGATCGAGCTGGCGCAGCGAGCCTGCCGCCGTGTTGCGCGGGTTCACGTAAGTGCGTTCACCGGCCTCCGCCAGCCGGCGGTTGAGCTCCTCAAAGTCCGCCAGGGGGATAAATGCCTCGCCACGCACCACCAGATACGGCGGAGCGGGCGGCCCGTCCGGGCCAGCGGGGATGCGCAGCGGCAGGGCGCGGATGGTACGCAGGTTAGCCGTGATGTCTTCGCCCACCTCGCCGTCGCCGCGCGTGGCTCCCTGGACGAACACGCCATCGCGGTAGTGCAGCACCACGGTCAGGCCGTCCAGTTTCGGCTCCACCATAAAATCCGCCTCGCGCACGGCGGGGTTCAGGCGGGCGATGCGCTCCAGCCACTCACGC
>CAYSXA010000270.1:0-2145 GCA_964435005.1 uncultured Anaerolineaceae bacterium
GGAGGCGGGGGGGGACGCCGGCCCCCGCGGGCGCTGAGGAGAACGGTGGGGGTGGTCGTGGCGTGCGGTCTGGCGGTGCGCGATGGGGTGTGTGAACACATCCGCATCGCGCTGGGCGCGGTGGCCCCCATCCCGCTGCGCGCCCGCCGCGCCGAGGCGGTCTTGCAGGGACAGGCCCTCACGGCTGAGCGCATCGCGCAAGCTGCCGAAGCCGCTGCTGACGAGTGTTCTCCCATTGACGACGTGCGCGCTTCGGCCTGGTACCGCCGCCGTATGGTGCAGGTGCTCACCCGCCGCGCTCTCACCCGCCTGGCGGAAGATACCGCGTAACGCTTCTGCATACCGCTTGCTGTATAACATATAACATATTCCGCATACCCACAGATCGTGGGATGCAAGTTGCAGGATGCAAAACACCAACCACGGACCACGAATCACCATGAAAAAAAACCTCACTCTCACCGTAAACGGTATTCCCTACGACCTGTACGTGGACACCCGACGCACGCTGCTGGACGTGCTGCGCAACGAACTTGGCCTGATGGGAGCGCATCGCGGCTGCGACGCGGGCGACTGCGGCGCCTGCACCGTGCTGGTCAATGGCCTGCCGATGACCTCTTGCCTGCTGCTGGCTGTGGACTGGGACGGCGCGGAGGTGACCACCATTGAGGGCGTCGCCCAGGGCACCGAACTGCACCCGCTGCAGCGCGCTTTCGTGGAAAAAGGGGCCATCCAGTGCGGCTTTTGTACGCCTGGTTTTGTAATGAACGCCCTGGCGCTGTTACAGGAGAATCCGCATCCCAGCGAGGAGGAAGTCCGTGTTTGGCTGGCGGGTAATTTGTGTCGGTGTACGGGTTATGCAAAAATCGTAGAAGCGGTGATGAGCGTTGCCCATCCAGCGACGGGCGTCGAGGAACTCGAAGGGATGGTGCAGTCATGAGCAGGGTAATCGGCAAGCGCATCCCCAAACTGGACGCCCCGCTCAAAGTGACCGGCCAGGCGCGCTACGGGCACGATGTGCGCCTGCCGGGGATGCTGCACGGGCGCGTTCTGTACGCCTCGCACCCGCACGCGCGCATCGTCCGGCTGGACACATCGAAGGCCGAACAGTTGCGGGGTGTGGTGTGCGTGCTCACTGCAGCGGACAATCCGCCGCACCGCTTCGGCTACGGGCGCGACAACACCCCCTTCAAGGGTGAGGTGGTGCGCAGCCTGCGCGACGAGGTCGCTGGTGTTGTGGCTGTGGATCCCGACATTGCCGAGGAAGCGCTTTCCCTGATTGAGGTGGAGTATGAGCCGCTGCCCGCCGTGTTCTCGGCACAAGAGGCGCTGCAAAAGGACGCGCCGCTGGTGCATCCCGAAAGAGGGAGCAACCTGTTCCAGACCTACGAGTACAGCCATGGCGACCTGGCCGAGGGCGAGCGCCAGTCCGATGTGGTGGTGGAGACCAGTTTCCGTTTGCCTTACGTGGCCCACTGCGCGATGGAGACCAGCGTGGTGGTGGCGCATTTCGAGGCGGACGGCATACTTACGCTGTACAGCACCACGCAGATCCCCTTCCTGTTGCAGCGTGATCTTTCCGAGGCCCTGGGCATCCCGGCCAGCCGCATCCGTGTGATTCAAACTGCTATCGGCGGCGCGTTCGGGCGCGGACTGGATATTTACCCCTTCGAGCCGATTGCTGCGCTGATGGCGATCAAAAGCGGGCGACCGGTGCGGCTGGCGTTCTCCCGCCACGAGGAGTTCACCGCCACGCCGGTGCGTCAGCCCGCCGAAGTCACCGTGCGCGCTGGCGCCACCCGTGACGGCAAACTGACCTTCCGCGACGTGTACGCCCTGCTGGACATCGGCGCGTATGTCTCCTGGGGGGCGGTCACGCCACTGGTGATGATGGAGACGACCGCGTCGCTCTACCAGGTGCCGCACGCCCGCTTCGTGGCGGACTGCGTGTACACGAACAACCCAATCACCGGCGCGATGCGCGGCTACGGCAACCCGCAATCCACCTTCTTCATTGAAACGGTGATGGATCAACTGGCCGAGGCGCTGGGTATGGATCCGGTGGAGTTCCGCAAGCGCAACAGCAACCAGCCAAACACGGTCACGCCGCAGGGGCTGGTGATCACCTCTTGCGGGCTGCCGGAA
>CAYSXA010000271.1:0-2121 GCA_964435005.1 uncultured Anaerolineaceae bacterium
ACAAGGGGTAGAGGAGCCGGGGTAGGAGCAGGGGCGGGGAAGTTACACGCGCTCGACAAAAGCGACCCTATGGCGAACAGCAGAGCGTATCTGGACACGTTTCCCTCTTTCCAGGTCAACCCATCGGTGTGTCGGGCAACAGGGCGCGGTCGGGGCCGCGGTCAATCTCCCAGGGGTAGATGATGTATGCGTCCGTGATCGCGGCGTAATAGTCCGGGCGGGCGGTGCCGAACAGGTTGCGGTAGGGGTTGAAGTGCAGCACGCAGGTGCTGGGGATGCCGCCCAGCGCCGACACACGGTTCTTCACCGCCGTGATCGTGCGGCCAGAGCCCCACACGTCGTCCACTACCAGCGTGCGCCGTCCGCGAATTTGCGCTTCCTCAGGGAACTGGATGAATTGCGGCCAGGCGGCCAGTTTGGCGTGTTCCATCGCCATTTGCGCCGGGAAATCCACCGCCGCAGTCAGGATATGGGTGATGTCCATTGCCTCGGCCAGCAGCCCGCCAGGGATGATCCCGCCGCGCGTGATCATCAGCAGGGCGTCAAATTCCCCCTCGAATTGCGGCAGCAGGTGGTCGATCAGTTTATCCACATCGTTCCAGGTCAGTATTTCTCGTCTGCGCACGCGCGATTTCCTCCAGATGGCATGGCACCACGAAGGCACGAAGGGCACAGAGCCCCCTTTCGGAAGTTCACCGAGATTCTTTGTGTCCGCTGTGGCTCCGTGGTGAATCGTGCCGGCAACGATGTCATCTTGCCGCCCTCCCGGGCAACAGCCAGGGAAAGGGATTCCCATTATAGCAACGAAACCGGGTTTACTTCAACCAGGATGTCCTCCAGAGGCTTGCCGCGCAGCAGCGAGACCACGTCCGGACCGCGCAGGATGAGGTGCCAGCGATAGATCCCGCCGCGTCGGGCGAAGAAGCACGGCGCCGGCCCGATCAGGGTAAGTGTGTGCCCTTCCCCTTGCGCCCAGGTGCGTATCTTCTCCGCCATCTGGAAGGCGCGCTGGCGTGCTCGCTCCTCGTCGGTTTCCTGGAACAGCAACCGCGCCAGTTGGGCGAAGGGTGGGTAGCCCAGCCGCGCCCGCTCGCGGATTTCTCGCTGGTAGAACGCGGCGTAGTCGTGTCGCGCCGCCGCCTGAATCACGTAGTGATCCGGCTGGAAGGTTTGCAGGACCACCTGGCCGCCCAGCGGAGAGCGACCGGCGCGCCCGGCGACCTGGGTGAGCACCTGGAACACACGTTCTCCGGCGCGGTAATCCGGCAGGTTCAACCCCACTTCGGCGAGCACCACACCGACCAGAGTGACCCGAGGCAGATCCAGCCCCTTGGCGAGCATCTGGGTGCCGATCAGCACGTTCGCTTCGCCGGCGGCGAACTGCGCCAGGATGCGGGCGTGCGCCCCTTTGCGGCGGGTGGTCTCCCGATCCCAGCGCAGGGTGCGCGCCTGGGGGAAGAAGCGCTGCACCTCGGCTTCCACGCGCTCGGTGCCTGTGCCGTACTGGCGGATGCGCTCGCTCCCACATGCGGGACAGATGTTCGGCAGGCGACGTTCGTAGCCGCAGTGATGGCAGGTCAGTCGCTCGTCCGGGCGGTGATAGGTGAGCGGCAGGTCGCAGCGCGGACACTGGAGTGCGTGGCCGCAATCGCGGCAGAAGACGTAGGTGGCCGTGCCGCGACGGTTGAGGAACAGGATGGCCTGTTCGCCGCGCACGAGCACCTCCCCCAGTGCGCGTTGCAGCGCCCGGCTGAAGATCGAACGGTTGCCGGCGCGCAGTTCAGCGCGCATGTCCACCACCTGGATGGGCGGCAGGTCGGCGGCCTGGGCCTCGCCCTCCAGGGGGCGATAGCGCCCGCCGGTGGTGCGTGTTTGTGCTATCTGACGCGCCACGGCTTCCCGGTGCGCCAGGATGCGGTCGGGCAGGTGGATGCCGCGCCAGTCGCCGCGCTCCACGCGGTGCGTGCTGGTCACATCCGGCGTGGCAGAGCCCATCAGGCAGACCGCTGGCCACAGGCGGGCGTAGGCCACAGCGACCTCGCGCGCGTGGTAGATCGGCGGCGCGTCCTGTTGGGCGTAGGCGTCCTCGTGGCACTCGTCGATCACGATCAGCCCCAGGCC
>CAYSXA010000272.1:0-2043 GCA_964435005.1 uncultured Anaerolineaceae bacterium
TTCCCCCATGGCTTACCCCGCCATGCCCTTCCGCCTGACTTTTCGAACCCCCTGTGGTACATTTACCCTATGCGATGGATTTTCCTCTCTCCACATCTGGACGACGCCGTATACTCCTGCGGCGGTTTGATTTGGGAACGCGCTCAACGCGGTGACGATGTTCAGGTCTGGACGGTCTGCGCGGGCGATCCACCGCCCGGTGACTTCTCGCCGTTGGCTCAGGTACTTCATATGAGTTGGGGCCTGGGTGCAGATGCGGTCGCAGTGCGCCGCGAAGAGGATCGCGTTGCCCTGCGCCGCCTGGGCGCGAACGTGCTGCACCTCGATCTGCCAGATTGCGTCTATCGACGGCATCCACAGAACGGAGAGCCGCTTTATGCGCTGCCGGAGACGATTTTCGGCCCCTTGCACCCCGCTGAAGAGGTGCTGGTCGAACAACTCCGTGTTCGGCTGGCATCTGCTCTGCCGACGGATGCGGTTCTGGTATGTCCGCTGGGACTGGGAGGGCATGTGGATCACCGCCTGACGCGTGCGGCGGCGGAGGCGCTGGGGCGTCCGCTGCGCTACTACGCAGATTACCCCTATGCGGCGGAAGCGGATGCCGAGGCAGCGCTGGAAGCGTTGCAGGCGCAGGGCTGGCAGCCAGATCGGCATGAAGTCTCTGAAGAAGGGGTGCGTGCCTGGATCGCGGCGGCGGGTGACTACGCCTCGCAGCGCAGCACCTTTTGGGAGGACGAGGCCGCGATGGCGGCAGCCTTCCGCGCCTTTTGTGACCGCTGGGGCGGGGTGACGCTCTGGCTCAGACCCGCAGGCTGACGTCCAGTACGGGCGCGGAGTGCGTCAGCGCGCCGATGGAGATGAAGTCCACGCCGGTTTCGGCGATCGCTCGCACCCGTTCCAGTGTGATGTTGCCGGAGGCCTCCAGCGGCACGCGACCGGCGGTCAGCTGCACGGCTTCGCGCAACATCTCCAGGCTCATGTTGTCCAGTAAGATGCGGTCGGGGTGTAACGCCAGTGCCTCGCGCAGTTCATCCAGCGTTTGCACCTCGACCTCGATGGGTACCTGATCTCTGACCGTCCGCCGCACGCGAGTCACCGCCGGGGTAATGCCGCCTGCGGCAGCGATGTGATTGTCTTTGATCAACACCATATCGTACAGCCCCAGGCGGTGATTCCGACCGCCCCCCATGCGCACGGCGTACTTATCCAGATGACGCAGGCCGGGGGCGGTTTTGCGTGTGTCCAGGATCACCGCCGATGTGCCAGCCACCGCATCGACGAAGCGGCGAGTGAGCGTGGCGATGCCGGACAGCCGCCCCAGCAGGTTGAGCGCGGTGCGCTCCGCGGTCAGCAGGGCTCGCGCCGGGCCGCTGACCGTGGCCAGCGTGGCCCCGGCGGGTACGCGCTCGCCGTCACGGATGTGCGAGCGGAAGCTCACTTCGGCGTGCACCCAGGCGAAGACCGCCTGTGCGACGGGCAGGCCGGCCACCACACCGGCTTGCTTGGCGATGACGTGCCCCTGCCAGGTCAGGTCGGATGGCAACGTGGCGACACTGGTCAGGTCGCCAGCTTCGGGATGGGCGGCGACGGCATTCCGGTCGGCGGCGGGGTGCAGGTCTTCTGCCAGTGCGCGCTCGATGGTTTCCAGCACCGCCGGGTGCTTCAGGTCAGGCGGAAGTGCTTGCAGGGCTCGATGGCGTCTGCTCTCGATCATGGCTTTGTTGTACCACGATTCTGGCGTTGAACTCCTGAAAGCGGGGTAAGAAACTGTCTCCTGGTTGCTTCTGAAAAGTAACGAACCATGGAACAGAATTTCAAGGATCGTCAGACATGAATGTGCTTGCGGCAATTATCGCCGGTTTGGTCGGCACGGTGGTGATCACCCTGGTGATGGCGATGGCGCCCAGGATGGGCATGCCGAAGATGGACATGGTAGGGATGCTGGGCAGTATGTTCGGCGCGCCGGGCAACCGCGGGCTGGGGCTGGTCAAATAGTGTATCATTTCTTCTGTAAAAACAGTGAGCCAGGTGGTATCCTTGAGA
>CAYSXA010000273.1:0-2015 GCA_964435005.1 uncultured Anaerolineaceae bacterium
GCATCCGCAACGCTGGTTGCCGAACGCCAGCATCCTGGCGGCGCGCTTTTCCGGCGCGGCGATGTCGGACGTCTTCCTGAAGCAGGAGATTGGCGGCACTCTACCGGAGCAACTTCGCCTGGCGGAGGCCTTCGTGCGGCAGCACATCTCCATGGTAGTGCGGCTGGTGGGGCTGGAGCGGCAGGAGACGCCGGCTTATCCCCTGGAGGCGGTGCGCGAGTTGCTGGTCAACGCTGTGGCACATCGAGATTACAACCTGCAAGGCGACAACATCCATCTTTACCTGTTTGCCGATCGCCTGGAGGTGCATTCCCCCGGCAGCCTCCCCGGCCCGGTCACGCTGGAGAACCTGCTGGAGGTGCGATTCTCGCGCAACCCGGTGATCGCGCAGGTGCTCTCCGACCTGGGGTTCGTGGAGCGGCTGGGGTATGGCCTGAAACGCGTGACCACGCTGGTAAGCCAGCACGGCCTGCCAGCGCCGCGCTTTGAAGAAGTGGCGCGCTCCTTCCGTGCCACGCTGTTCGCCGGGCCAGAAGCGGCTTCGTTGCCCGATGTGAGCGCCTTCCGCCATCTGGATTTGAACGAGCGGCAGCAACGTGCACTGGCGCACTTGGCGACCCACGGCCGCATCACCAACCGCGAGTACCGTACGTTGAACCCGAACGTGCACCCGGAAACTGCCCGCCGCGACCTGAACGACCTGGTCTCGCGTGGGCTGCTGGTGCGCGTGGGCGACAAGCGCGGGACGTATTACATGCTGAAATCTGTGGAGAGGCACAGATGAACGCCGATGAACGCGGATAAATCTGGGTTCATCTGTGTGCCTTTGTGCCCGACACGGACATAGGAGGTGATATGGCGGAACCGGTCTTATTGGTTACCGGAGCCTCATCGGGAATCGGGGCGGCAACGGCGCGGTTGTTCGCCCGTGAAGGCTATCGCGTGGCGCTTTCCGCGCGCCGGCGAGAGCGGTTGGAGGCGTTGGCGGATGAAATCCGCACGGCGGGCGGCGAGGCGCTGGTCGTCCCCACCGATGTCTCCCAGCCGGAACAGGTTGAGGCCATGGTGGCGACCACGTTGGACGCCTTTGGCCAGATCGATGTGTTGCTGAACAATGCGGGTTTTGGTCGGTTGCACTGGCTGGAGGAACTTGATCCGATCCGCGACATTGAGGCGCAGGTTCGCGTCAATCTACTGGGCGTGATCTGGGCGGCGCGGGCGGTGTTGCCCCACATGATCGAGCGCCGCCAGGGACACATCGTGAACATGGCTTCGGTTGCCAGCTGGACGGCTACACCCACCTACAGCGTGTATGCAGCGACTAAATTCGCCGTGCGAGGTTTCACCGAAGCGTTGCGCCGCGAGGTTGGCGTGTATGGGGTGCGTGTCTCGGCGGTGTACCCCGGCGGCGTGGCGACCGAGTTCGGCCAGCACACCGGCGCACACCGCAAAACCGGCGCGACCACCCCCGAGGCCCTGCGCCTGAGCGCGGACGATGTGGCGCGGACGGTGTTACGGCTGGTGCGCCGTCCGCGTCGCGGCGTGATCATTCCCTGGCCATTGCGGTTTGCCGTCTGGATGAACGGCCACCTACCCGCGCTGGCTGACTGGCTGATCGAAACGCGCTTCACCCGCCCGGAGCGCGGATTGTAGATTTCTCCCTCCCTTGTCCTTCCCCACCAGGGGAGGGTTGGGAGGGGGCAGGAGGAGGTCTCTTTGTCCCCCCGTTTTTACACTACCACCGGTGACGACGGCCTGACCGGCCTGCTCGGCGAAGGCCGTGTGCCGAAGCACGACCCGCGTCTGGAAGCCGTGGGCGCGCTGGACGAGGCGAACGCTGCGCTGGGGCTGGCACGCGCTCATGCGGTGCTCCCCACCACGCGGGAGACGTTGTTGCAGGCCCAACGCGACCTCTCTCATCTGATGGCTGAGACGGCAGCCACGCCGGACAACGCAGCTCGATGTCGCCACATTTACGCCGACCGCCTGGCCTGGCCGGAGGCGCAAACGGACGC
>CAYSXA010000274.1:0-1905 GCA_964435005.1 uncultured Anaerolineaceae bacterium
TCACTGCCTGTCCCGAAGGGGTGTAGCGCATCACCGGGTCGCCGCCCAGGTTGCCGACGATAATGATTTTCTGATACATGGGAACCTCCTCATGGTTCGTTCCGCCGAGGAGCAGGGGTGCGTGGCAGAGCCGCCAGCTCTGAGCAAGGCACAGTACCTCGGCGGTTTGTGTTAAAACGATTGTACCGCAAATTGGGGGCTGGGCGAATGCGGCTACTCTTCCTCGGTGAAGGTCTGAATGTTCCTGGAAGGGTGATCCTTCGCCACGTAAAGCGCGTTGTCGGCAGCGCGGATCAGGTCGAGCGCAGTTTCCCCGTGTTCGGGGAAGCTCGCCACGCCGATCCCCAGGGTGAGCAGGGTCGGTGTGGGGTCGGGGAGATCGACCGGCGTGCCGCTGATCATATCGCTGACCTTACGCGCCACGGCACGCGCGGATTCCAGGTCGGTCTGAGGCAGGAGCACGGCGAACTCGTCCCCCCCGTAGCGGGCCAGGAAATCGCTTTCACGCAGTGCCTTGCGCAGCCGTCCGGCGATCTGACGCAGCACTTTGTCGCCCACAGGGTGCCCGAAGCGGTCGTTGATCTGCTTGAAGCCATTCAGGTCGATCATCATCAGGCAAAACGCCCCGCCGTACCGCTTCGCTCGGCGGATCTCCTCATCCAGGCGGGTGTCCAGCGCGCGGCGGTTGGGCAGGTTGGTCAGTTCGTCCGTGATCGCCTGGCTGCTGATCACGCGGTGCAGGCGGGCGTTCTCGATGGCGATCGCTGCCTGATCGGCCAGCAATTGCAATATCTGAAGCTCTTCGGTGCCAAAGGCGTTGGGATAGCGATGGGCGACGTTCATCACACCGACCACGCGGTCGCCGATCTTCAGAGGCAGGCCCACGATGGAACCGTGCCACGCAGGCCAGATACCAAACAGCGGGTCGGCTGCTGTGTTGAGCACTACAATGGGGCGTCCCTGCCGGGCTACCCTGGCGGTCAGCCCGTCCGGGCGTGGCTTGGCAATCGGCGCCCGCTGGTTCCGTCCACGGAAGCGCGCCGCACCGAAGATCAACCGCTTGTCTTCGTACAGGAAAATGTGGGCGTTTTCCAGGTTTCCCTGTAATACCTTGTCCACGCTTTCCAGGATGTGGGAGAGCACTTCCGTCAGGTCGAGCGAAGAGGTCAGGTTCAGGGTGACCTGACGCAACGTCTCCAGCATGGATGCCCGGCGGCTGAGGTGGCGCACCTCTTCCAGGCGCGCCAGCGCGATCGCCGCCTGCCGCGCCAGCACGCTGCCCATCAAGATTACCTGGGTGTCTTTGGCTGGCCAGGTGGCGACCTGTAATACGCCAAAAGGCCTGTCGTGGTAACGAACCGGCCATTGCACCACCGTCATTGGCTCGCGTTCTTCGGACCAGCGTCCCGGCGGCGGTTCTTCGATCACATAATCGGATTGGGACAGTGTGCTTTCCGCGAGTTCGCGCAGTACGGGCAATGTCAGGGGGCTGGTTTTGCTTTCCGAGATCCGCATCCAGAGCGATAAAGTGCGTTCAGCTCCTGAATAGCGCCACAGACACCCCGTCGGCGTGTCGAACAGGCGCATTACGCTACGCAGCAACGCTTCAGCGACAACATCTGCACTCGTCGCGCCACTTACGGCTACCACGCCCCCCAGCAAGGCCATCAGATGGGGAGACTCTTTCTCGGGCGGCTGCAACGAGTCGACGCGCTGCAACAATTGGGTCAGGGCTTCTTTGTCGGCTTCGATCATCATCCCGGTTTGAATCTGGATAAGATGCTCAAACCAGCCTGTCATAATTACCGGTGACACTATACACGGCTTTTGAGGCGGAGTCAAGCGCTTAAACCTGGTGATTACCCATAAGTCCTGAGGGGTTAGAAAACTCCGCCCCTGTAGTAT
>CAYSXA010000275.1:0-1883 GCA_964435005.1 uncultured Anaerolineaceae bacterium
ATCAAACCCCAGCTTCGATGTCCTCACGCGCCTTCGTCAGGAAGCCCTCCAGCGAAAGCGCGCCCAGGTTCTCACCAGAGCGCAGCCGCACAGCGACCTGGCCGTTCTCCACCTCGCGGTCGCCGACTATCAGCATGTAAGGCACTTTCTGCTTCTGTGCCTTGCGGATCTTAGCGTTCATGCGCTCCGAGCCGTCATCCACCTCCACACGCAGGCCCTCGGCCTTCAGTTTCCCGGCCACCTCACGGCAGTAGGGAAGATGGCGGTCAGCAATGGGGATGAGCACAGCCTGCACTGGCGACAGCCAGACGGGAAACGCGCCGGCGTAGTGCTCGATCAGCACACCAAGGAAGCGCTCGGTCGTACCGGTCACCGCGCGATGCAGCACCACCGGCGTGTGCTCCTGATTATCTTCACCGATGTAGGTCAGCCCCAGGCGAGCCGGCTGGATGAAATCCACCTGAATGGTAGACAGTTGCCACTCCCGGCCCAGCACGTCCTTCGCCATGAAATCGGCCTTCGGGCCATAGAAAGCAGCCTCGCCAGTAGCCTCGAAGTAATCCACGCCATTGGCATCCAGCGCAGCGCGCAGAGCGGCTTCAGCCTTCGTCCACTTCTCGTCGTCCTGGACATATTTACCGCCCTCACCGCGCAGAGAGAGGCGCACACGGTAATCTGTAAAGCGATAGCGCCCCAGCACTTCTTTGATCAGTTGCAACGCCAGTGAGAACTCTTCCTCGATTTGTTCTTCGGTACAGAAGATGTGGCAATCGTCCTGGGTAAGCGCACGCACGCGGGTCAGGCCGCTCAGCTCGCCGGTCTTCTCATAGCGGTACAGCGTGGCGAATTCGGCGAAGCGCAGCGGAAGCTCGCGGTACGAGTGCCGCCCCATCACCTTGTACAGCGTCATGTGGCTGGGGCAGTTCATCGGCTTCAGCCGATAGACGTTGTTTCCATCCACCATTGGCGGGAACATGGAGTCGGCGTAGTTCGCCAGGTGGCCGGATTTTTCGTACAGGTCCTGCTTCACGATGTGGCCGGTCCAGACGTGCTGATAACCGTAGCGTGTCTGCACCTCACGGACATAAGACTCCATGAGATGGCGGAGGATCTCACCCTTTGGCGTGAACAGGGGCACACCGGGGCCAACCTCTTCAGCGAAGTAAAACAGTCCCAGTTCTTTGCCCAGTTTGCGGTGGTCGCGCTTTTTGGCCTCTTCCAGCCGCCAGAGGTATTCTTTCAGTTGCTCCGGCGTCTCCCAGGCAGTACCGTAAATGCGCTGGAGCATGGGGCGCTTCTCGTCACCGCGCCAGTACGCGCCAGCCACGCTCAGCAGTTTGACCGCCGCCGGGTGAATCTCGCTCGTGTTCTCCACATGCGGGCCGCGGCACAGGTCGATGAACTTGTCGTGTTGATAGACCGAAATCTCCGGTTTCTCGGTCAACGGGTTGCCGTGTTCGTCCGTCTCGCCCTTTTCCAGGTCGTCAATCAATTCGAGTTTGTAGGGCTGGTCTTTGAAGATTTCGCGTGCCTCGTCCGCCGTGACCACGCGCTTGACGAAGGCGTGCTTCCCGGCCAGGATTTTGCGCATCCGCTTTTCGATCTTTTTCAGATCGTCGGGCGTCAGCGAGCGCGGCAGGTCGAAATCGTAGTAAAAGCCGTTCTCGATAGGCGGCCCGATGGCGATTTTGGCCTCGGGGAACATCTCCATCACTGCCTGCGCCATCACGTGCGCTGCCGAGTGCCGGATGCGGTACAGGCGGCTCTCTTCATAAGGGACTTGCTTTTGTTCCGCCATCGCTCACCTCCAGGTTGCGATTGGTTACCCATTAGGAGTTACGCAGTTGGTTGAAGGGTCAGGGTAGGGTTGGCCAGGTAGTAGC
>CAYSXA010000276.1:0-1861 GCA_964435005.1 uncultured Anaerolineaceae bacterium
GCGCCAGATCGTCAATCGGCTCTACACCTTCCACCTGATGGCTGACGACCCTGGGCTGCGGGAAACGATCGACCGGTGGGCAGCGGCCGCGGGCGCCTGGGATGACCCTGAAGTCGATCAGGGGCTGCTGGGGTCGGGCGAGAAGAAAGCTGGTGGCGGCTGAACCGCGATCTTGGCCTTCAAGTCAAGCGCATCACGCATTGCCGCCCATGAGGGATTCTCATTCCGCATAGGTTCGCCCATCTGGCAGAATCCAGAGTGCAATTGAGCGGCTAAATGCGGATTTGACCTGACGCAATGAAAAATGGGCTCAAGTTGGAGCTGGTGCGAAGGGTGGACTGTTCATCCGTCCCTGACCGAGCACGATGACAGTGCAATGGTTCTTGGCACGCGTAATTGCGTTGTAGAGAAGCCTGCGCTGATGCTCCGGGCTGCCAGTGGCTGTGTGTGGCCAGAGGACGATGACGTTGGGAAATTCGCGATTCTTGGCACGTTGAATCGTCATGGCGAGATGCCCACGTTGCTGACGAAAGCCCAGTCGCGAACGGTTGCGCACGGATTCCCTGACGAATTCCGTGACTTGCGCAGAAGTGAAGACCGCTTGACCGTGCACCCGGCGCAAGCGGTCCATGCGCCTAATTGTCTGCGCAATCGCGGCGTCTTCGGCCAGGGGCGCTAGAAGCGCACGCAGATCTGCGTAACCGGCAGTACCCGGCAACACGATTTTGGCCAGCAGAGCATCGGCTTCTTCGGTGTGATTCTCCTCCCTTTTAAGCGGAAATGGACCAAAGTCTCGACCGTTTCTCTGCCAAACGCGTGTACTGACTAAATCCAACGCCTGACGGATAAGGTTACTAGTCATGTCTGGGCTGAGAATCGTCGCGGGGCCAGCCCGATAAGAAACTTCATCGGCAATAGTTCGAGCTACGATTCCGGAGTTTGTTGCAAAGGATTCTACTAGCCGAAAACCCTGCGCATACCATGTAGGCTTCCGCGCTCTTCGACTCTGTGTAAGAGTGGATGTGATCACTCGGCCTTCGCGCACGGCGAGCGCAGCAGCAAGAAGCCCCTGTTGGGCGGTGCGACGAACCTGCGTGAGACGGTGAGTTTGACCCGCCCCTTCAAGCCAGCCAATCAGGGGTACGGTGTCGCGCCCGTCATGCAGGCACTGAAAAGCATCCGCCGCCGCCACGACTCGGGACGATGGCGAAAGCCCTTGAAGGACGCGCAAGCGGTATTCATCGAGGTCTTGCGCTTCATCGACCAGAACCAGCGGGAAGCTTCGCGCCACCCATTGGCGGACGGCTTCTTGTTCCAAGAGCACAGCCGCCAGCGCACACGGCCCGTCAAATTCATTCAGGGAGGCGGCCTGCGCCAGCATCTCGGGCAAAATCAGACTCCTTCGCCGCGCAGCCAGTGTCCGGGCGAATACATCGAAAGTTTGGCATTCAAAGCGCCGGCCGAATTCGGGGTTCTCACCGAGCCTCGCATTCAGACGACGGCGTGCCCCGTTCATAAAGGTAAGCGCCAAGAGCTTTTGCCCTTCGTCAAGCGCTCCGCCCTGAACGATCTCTCTCGCGCGCTCCACAAGGTTGTGGGTCTTTCCTGTGCCAGCCGCTCCTTCGAAGAAATCAAACGTCATGGCGGCGGCGTAAACCGGAAAACGTGCATATCGGCAGTCGAGTCCGCTGCGATGCGTGTAAAGAGCTGCGTGGCGGCGTTCACAGGATCGCGCAGCACGGCGCACAAGGCATTGAGCAACTGCGCGGCGCGTTCCCGGCAGGCCGCATTCCCCATGAGAATGACGGCGACGCTCTCAGTAACCGCCACGAACGCCCCATCCATTTCGGCTCTTCCGCCC
>CAYSXA010000277.1:0-1842 GCA_964435005.1 uncultured Anaerolineaceae bacterium
CGCCGGCACTGCGGACATCAGCACCGTGGAGGGCAACGGCGCGGTGCCGCCCGGCACGTACAGCCCCACGCGCGGGATGGGGCGAATCATCTGCCCGACCGTGCCGCCCATTGCCTGAGCCACCCAGGAGATGGTCGGCTGGCGCTGGTGGAAGTCGCGGATGCGGGCAGCGGCTTCCTCCAGGGCGGCGCGGGTGCCCGCGTCCAGCGCATTCAGCGCACGCGCCCAGACCTCCGGCGGCACGGCGAAGTCTGTGGGCTCCACAGCATCCAGGCGGCTCGTCCATTCCCGCAGCGCAGCATCGCCCCGCGCGCGGACGTCGGCCAGGATACGCGCCACGGCTTCTTCGGGCGTGAGCGGCTCGCCAAACAGACGGGCGATCCCCTCGCGCACCCGTTCGCTCACCGGGAACTCATCCGGCGGGGTGCGCTTCAGCAGGGTACGGCGGGCGGTTTCCGGGTCGTAAATTCGCAGCATCGGGTTCTCCTTCTGAGCAATCCGCAGATGGACGCAGATTTGCGCAGATATTCAAAAAAATCGAGTTTTATCTGTGCTCGTCCGCGCCTATCCGTGTCATCCGTGTTCCATCTCCAACGCCTGCAACATGGCCTTATAACGTGGTGGCTCTTCTTCGAAGATGTAGGTCACCGGCGCGACAATGATGCCGCTACCGCCCACGGCACGCAGGTCGGCGATGGCGTCTGGAAGGCGGTCGCGGCGCACCACGATGCTGATGGAGTACCAGGGCGTGCCGTCGCGCACGAAGACCGGGCTGATCGTCGGCCCCTGCAGGCCGCCGATGGTGGGGCGGTCGAACATGCGCCGGGCGATGGCTTCGGGGCTTTCACCGCGCATGTTGGCTATCACCAGCAGGTTCTCCTGAGCGCGCAGGTGCGCCTCGATGTACTCCAGCAACCTGCGGGCGGTTTCCAGCGTTTTGGGGCGCGTCTGCAGCGCACGGCGGTTGGCGATCAGCACCGCCTGAGAGGGCTGGATCACGCCGTCGGGCAACGGGCGCAGGCGGTTATCGCGGAGCGTCTGGCCGCTGGAGACCAGGTCGCTGATCAGATCGGCGTAGCCGATGGCCGGTGCGGTCTCCAGCGTCCCTTCGGCAGCGATCAGGCGGTAGGGGAGGTTGTGACGATCCAGGAACGAACCCGTCAGGCGGGGGAACTTGGTCGCCACGCGCAACGGACGCCCCAGGCGGCCTGCATAAGCCCGCAGGTCGTCCATCCGCTCCACTGGCCAACGTTCGGGCACGGCCAGCGTGAGCGCACAGTGTCCGAACCCCAGCGCGTCGTGCAGCACCAGCACCTGGCCGTTGTCGCCGCGCTTTTCGGCCACCACGTCCATGCCGGTGATGCCAAAATCCACGCTACCGTCGCGCACGCTGACCACAATGTCACCCGCTCGCTGAAAGAGCACAGTCAGGTCGGGCATGGCCGGGATGCGCGCGGCGTACTGGCGCGGGTTGGGCTTGTCCACCGACAGGCCGGCGGCAGCGAGGAAATCAAGCGCAGCCTGCGCCAGCCGCCCCTTCGAGGGCAACGAGAGTCGGATATCCGAGCGATCGTCCATATCACCTCACAAAACAAAAAAACCCCGATGCGATGCACCGGGGGTCGGGAGCGATGAAACCCAAAGTTTCAAACGCACACGCGCGCCCACACACCACCCGGTGAAGCGGGGGTGTAACCATGATGATGGTGGTGGTAGCGCGCAATCATCGTGCTCATTAGGCGCGATTATAAGATAAAAGGCGAAAACTTACAACTCGAGTTTAGACAAAAAGCAGGGAGTTCGAAAAGTCGTTCCGAAAGGGTGAAAAGAGGGCGGAGGCCT
>CAYSXA010000278.1:0-1809 GCA_964435005.1 uncultured Anaerolineaceae bacterium
CTCAGGAGCTGGTCATCGACGGCCTGACCATCGTCAGCAGGGAGACGTTCAGCGCGGCGCAGGGCGCGCGCGCTGCGGCGCTGGCATACGACAAATGGACGCGGGTCATGCCCACGGCCATCGGGTACGTGGAGGACTTATCGGCAGTACAAGGCAAGCTGGCCGATACCGCCGGCAAGACGGCTGAGAAAATGAGTGCCTGGCGGGTTGAGTTGGGCAAGGTCACTGAGGCGATGCTGGCGCAACGGGCGATTGACGCGCTCAATCAGGCCTTCGATGATGGGCTAATCGGTATTGGGTCGTATGTGAGCGGTCTGCGCGAGGTTATGACCAATTGGCTGCACATGCCGCAAAACCAGATCAACGCCAACCTGGCGCTTGCGAATCTGGATGCGCAACTCAAAGCAGGCATCATCACATGGCAGGAATACATCGACCAGGTGCGAACATTGCGGCGGAATTTGGACAACATCCCGCGCGAAATCTCGGTTCACGTGGGAATCCAAACCACTGGTGGCCTCTCAGGGCTCTCGCCCATCCCGCAGGCTCATGGCGGCGATTGGTTGGTAACGCGTCCGACGCTATTCCTGGCCGGCGAAGCGGGGCCGGAGCGGGCCACATTCACGCCGCTGCGCGGTGGCGCATCGCCTGCGAAGCCGAATATCAACATCAACATCAATGCAAACGTGGCTGATGATATTGACATCCAGCGCCTTGCCTGGCGCGTGGCTGATGCCCTGGCGGAGGTAATGTGATATGGCGCTTAGTTTGAGCATTGGCAGCATAGATTTGACAACCACGCCGTACAAACTGCTCAACTACACGTTGATAAGCGACCCTGACGGCGAATACGTTACTGAGGCAGTCAGGGTGCTGCTCAGCGGCACGGGGCAGGACATCCGCGCCAATATTGGTTTTCTGGAACGTCAGTTCTGGTTGGCACGGAAGCGGCAGGCCACGAAGGTCGGGCCGCGCATCTACGCCTCGCTCAGCCTGGACGAAACATACACGTGGCAGAGCGAGGTGATTGATGGCGCGGTGCGTTTGGATCGTAACGCCCTAGGGCACCAGTGGTCAGGCAAAAAGGTCAAATTGGAAGTGGTCTGGACACGAAAAAACTGGTGGGAGGTGGACACGGACATCGCCCTGATCGATTCCAAGCGTGTTGTGCAGGGCGGGATGACCTACAGCTCGTCCACCACGTACTACACCAGCGGCGGGTGGTTCTACGGCATGGCGCTTGAGCAGGGAACGACGATCTACCTGGAGGGCGGCGGCCTGGATCACTGGGGCGTGTCGATCAATCAGGACACGGCAGGCAACCGGACGCAGATCCATCCTGCGCCGCCGGACGTTGCCGCTGGGCCGACGATTACGGTCTGGTACTCGCGCGGCACGGTCCTGCTCAGCGACCAGGATCGCATTGCCGCAGGCGGGCATGTGGGCGACATCCAGGGCGATCTTCCTGCGCCGGTCAGGATGTATGCGAAGATCGGCTCTGGCCCCCCGAAGGGCGTCATTCGCACGATGTTCGGCATTATGAGCCACTATGCCCCCTACGGCACGACAACGCGCGGGATGATCACGGGCGTCGGGTTTGGCACGTCAACCTCCAGCGCACTGTGGGCCAAACAGCAGGCGATCAGCAACTCGTCCCCGACGGTGGATGGCGTGCTGCCAACGCCGCTTGATTTCGAGCAGCACATCATGCCCATCCTGGTGTTTACCAGCAACGTCGGTGGGACGTATTCGGATTTCGAGGCGCGGTGGAAGATCTACGGCAATTACACGTATGGAAAAGCTTACGCC
>CAYSXA010000279.1:0-1806 GCA_964435005.1 uncultured Anaerolineaceae bacterium
CTGTAGGGGCTGCCGTAGGTGCGTCCGCCCACGTGGCGGTACACCGGGCAGACGTTCAGGCAGGCGCCGCAACGGATACACTGCAACACTTCCTCGTACCGTGTGCCCAGCAGCCGTCGCCGACCGTTGTCCAGCAGCACGATGTGCACTTCGTCCGGGCCGTCCACTTCGTCGTCACGGCGTGGGCCGTTGATCACCGTGGTGTACACGGACATCGGCTGGCCGGTCGCTGACCGTGCCAGCAGCGAAAGCCAGAGTGCGGCGTCGTCCCAGGTGGGAGCGATCTTCTCGATGCCGACCAGCGCGATGTGCACCGGTGGCAGACTGGTGACCATGCGCCCGTTCCCCTCGTTGGTGACCAGCACCAGGCTGCCGCTTTCGGCGATCAGGATGTTGCCGCCGGTGATCCCGATGTCGGCCTTCAGGAAGGTTTCCCGGAGCACTTGCCGCGCGGTGGCGGTCAGCGCGGGGATGTCGTCTGAGGGCGGGGCGACGCCGGCGACGTGGGTGAATAGATCGGCCACCTGATCGCGCGTTTTGTGGATCGCCGGGGCGATGATGTGAGCCGGTGGCTCGCCGGCGAGTTGCACGATGTACTCGCCGAGGTCGGTTTCGGTCACCGTGAGGCCAGCGGCTTCGAGCGCGGCGTTCAGGTGCACCTCTTCGGTGGCCATGGATTTGCCTTTGGCAACCCGCTGTGCGCCGTGGCTGCGGGCGATGTCCACGATGATTTGCTGCGCCTCGGCAGCGTTAGTGGCATAATGCACCTGGATGCCGTTCGCGCGGGCCTGCGCCTCGAAGCGCGCCAGGTGCGCGCCCAGATCAGCCAGCGTTCGCTGGCGCATGGCCTTGAACCGGTTGCGCAGGCCGTCGGCGTCCGGCAGGGCGGCCAGCGCGTTTTCGCGTCCTTCGCGGAAATGCCCGGTGGCGCGTTCGAGCGCGTTCTGCAGATGGTCGTCCTGCAGCGCGGTCTGCGCGCGGCGGCGGAATTCTCGGAAAGTGGCGCTCATCGCGTGAGTTCCTCCAGCAGCACGGCGAGGTGCACCGCCTGTGGCCCGCCATTTCGGCGGGCGCGCAGGTGGAGCAGGCAGCCCGGATCGGCGGTGACCAGCACCTCTGCACCGGTGGCGCGCGCCTGGCGCCATTTTTCCGCACTGATGCCGTCTGAGGTCTCTGGCATCAGCATGGAGAACACGCCGCCAAAGCCGCAACAGCGGTCGGGTTCCTGCATCTCGATCAGGCGGCAACCGGCGGCCTGCAACAACTTCCGTGGCCCGTCGTCCAGCCCCAGCATCCGCTTCATGTGGCAGGAGTCGTGGTAGGTGACTGCCGGCGCATCAGAGTTGTGTGGGGGATGCCAGTCGATCACTTGCGTCAGGAACTCGCTGAGCTCGAAGGTGCGTTCGGCCAGCGCGCGGGCGCGGTCGCCCCAGCCAGGATCGTCGGCAAAGAGGTGCGGATACGCCACGCGGATCATCGCGGTACACGAACCGCCGGGTACGACCACGGCATCGGTGGCTTCCAGCGTGGCGATGGTGTGCTGTGCCAGCGCCACCGCCTGCGCACGCAGGCCGCTGTTGAAAAACGGCTGTCCGCAACAGGTTTGCTCGCGGGGGAACCAGGGTTGGTGCCCCAGGCGCTGCAGCAGGCGCGCGGTTGCCTGCGCCACCTCGGGGAGAAACTGATCAATCAGACAGGTGGTGAAGAGTGCGATGTTCATGCGAAGGGATGGATCCTCTGGTCTGCGTCCATTGTACAGCGAAGTGTGATACGGGTCAACGAGGGAATATTGACCTTAACAACCTT
>CAYSXA010000280.1:0-1773 GCA_964435005.1 uncultured Anaerolineaceae bacterium
CTTCTTCTCAGCACGCTGTGTGTATGTATTGGTGCTCAACGTGCGTCAAAGTTACGAGCAAAACCGCGTGGAATACTGGCTGCGCACCATTCGCGCCTACGGCGGCGATTCGCCAGTCATCATCGTCGGCAACCAAGCCGACGTCCAGGGGCACGTGCTCGACCTGCCACAAAACCGCCTGCGCCGCCAGTTTCCCAATATCGTCGCTTTTTTGCAGACCTCCGCCCAGGAAAACAGCGGCATTGAAGAGCTGCGAGCCACACTGGCGCAAGCCGTGGACGATCTGCCGCACGTGCGCGTCCTGTTTGCCCGCTCGCATTTGCAGGTCAAAGCTGCCCTGGAAGCAGAAAAACAGCAGCGCGATATCATCCCTTATGAGCGTTACCGCGACCTGTGCGCCAGGCAGGGCATCTCAGACGAAGAAGATCAACACACTTTGCTCCTGTTATTGCATGACCTGGGCGTGGTGCTCGATTTCAGCGACGAGGCAGGCGAACCGCTCAGTCCGGAAGGCGTGCTTAACCCCAACTGGGTGACCAACGCCGCCTACCGCCTGATCACCGATCAGGAAGTACGCGGGCCCGCTGCCGGGCAGCTGACCGCAGACATGACCCGCCGCATCCTGTCCGATTATCAGCCCTGGCATCGCGACCTGATTCTCAAACTGCTGGAAAAATTCGAGCTGGCTTACCCGGCCCACAAAGACGGCCTCTGGTACTTACCAAACGCCATGCCGCAGGACGAACCGGCCGCGGCCGGATCTCCGGAATGGGACCAAGCGCTGACCTTTGAATACATCTACCCCGAACTGCCCGAAAGCGTGATCACTCGTTTCATCGTCCGCGTCCACCAGATGATTGATAAAGGGCAGGTCTGGCGCTGGGGCGTCATCCTGCGCTGGAATGCCAACCGTGCTCTGGTGCGCGCCAGCGTCGGCGACAAACGGATCGAAATCCGCGTGATCGGCGCGGGAAACACTCGCCGCGACCTGTTGGCGCTCATTCGCGGGCATTTTTCCGTCATCCATCAGACCTTCGCTGCCAGCGCGGGAGAAGAGACCTTTCCCATCCAGAAATTCATCTGCCCGCCGCAATACCCTGGCCTGCGGCTTGATTATGATGAACTGCTCATCCTGGAGGGCAGTCACCACGCAACGGTTGACAAGGTCTGGCGAGGCAAGCCCATCATACTAAACCTGGCCGAAGTACTGAACGGCTTTGTCGCCCCCGAAGTGCGCCGCGAGGAGCGCGAACGGCGATTCCCGGACGTGGCAAGAGAAATTCATTACCACGAACACCGACATCTGGAAATCAAAGGCAATGTCTCCGGCAGCACCCTTAACCTGGGAGATGAGAACACCATCTCCCAGCAGGTACAGGGTAGTTTCAACACCCCCGCTAACCCGGAACTCGGCCCCTTACTGGCGCAGTTGACGCAGGCAGTGGAAGCCATGCTGCCGCATCTCTCCGCCGACCAGGCCGAAGAAGTCCGCGACGACCTGGAAAGGCTGCAGGAAGAATTGCAAAAGGAAAAGCCACGCCGCAAGTGGTACAGCGTCAGCATCGAAGGGTTGATACAGGCTGCCGAAAACGTGGAAGCGGTCGGCGAGCCGGTCCTGCGCCTGGCAAAAAAAATCCTTGGCCTGCTTTCCCCCTGATGAGCGGCCTTACCGGCACATTGGCGGACTCGCAGCGTTATTCTGTTCACCCTTCAGGCGTCGATAGTGTCAAGTTCTTTCTGTAAAAAGGGGCCAACAGTGGTGTCCTCGAAAGC
>CAYSXA010000281.1:0-1744 GCA_964435005.1 uncultured Anaerolineaceae bacterium
CCACCGGGGGGAGGGTTGGGGAGGGGGGAGGTCACCCCTCAAAAATCAGATTTCCCCATTCGTCCACCTCGCCTGTCCAGCCCGGCGGCACGACCACCGTGGCGTCCGGCTGGACGACCAGCGCCGGGCCGCGCAGGCGATGACCGGCGCGCAGCCGGGCGCGGTCGTAGATTGGTGTGGGCTGGGCGTCACCGTGGAAGCTCATCGGCTGGACGGCGATTTGTGCGGGCGTCGGGTCGGAGGAAGCGGCGTGGGGCAAGCGGGTGAATCGGGGTGGCGGGCGCAGGCCGCGCGCGGTCAGCCGCAAGTTGACTACTTCGATGGTCGCCCCTTCCCTGGCGTAGCCGTAGCGCTGCGCGTGCGCGGCGTGAAAGCCCGTGGCGATGATGTCCTTGTCGAGCGTGCGCAGCGGCACAGTAAGTTCAAAGGATTGCCCCTGGTAGCGCAGGTCGAGCGCGGGCTCCAGGTGGATGGCGGGGTCGGCGAAACCCTCGGCACGCAGGTCGGCGCGCCCGCGGGCTTTCCATCGCTCAATCGCCGCTGCGAGCGCGGAAAGATCGAGCGTCGCCAGCGGCCACATCAGCGTCTGGGAGTAGTCGCGCACGAAATCGGCGAGCACCAGCCCCAGCGCGGAGAGCACGCCGGGGTGACGCGGCACGAGCACGCGGCGGATGCGCAGCGCCCGCGCCAGTTCGAGCGCGTGCATCGGCCCTGCGCCGCCGAAAGGCACCAGGGTGAAATCGCGCGGGTCATGGCCGCACTCCACGGAAATTACCCGGATGGCCTGCTCCATCACGGCGTTTACCACACGCACCACGCCTGCTGCCAGGTCGGGGGGGGACAAACCGAGCGCGTCGGCCAGCGGTTGCGCCGCGCGGCGGGCGGCGTCCACATTCAGGCGCATCCGACCGCCCAGGAAGTGCGCCTCCGGCAGCCGTCCGAGCAGCAGGTTGGCGTCGGTCACGGTGAACTGCGTCCCGCCCAGGTCGTAACAGGCCGGGCCGGGGTCGCTGCCCGCTGATTGTGGCCCCACGCGCAGGCTGCCGCCGGCGTCCACCCAGGCAATTGAGCCGCCCCCCGCGCCCACGGTGTGGATGTCGATCATCGGCAGGCGCATCGGCCAGCCCGCAATCTGTCCTTCAGTGGTGCGGCGCACCTCGCCGTCGGCCAGCGCTACATCCGTCGAAGTGCCGCCCATGTCGAAGGTGATGACGCGCTCGAAACCGGCCCGGCGCGCCACGGCAACCGCGCCGATCACGCCTGCCGCCGGGCCGCTGAGCGCGGTGCGCACGGCCTGGTCTGCTGCGCGCGCAGCACTCAACATGCCGCCAGAGGACTGCATCACCCACAGCGCCGGATGTCCACGCCTCCGCAGCGCGGCGTCCAGATCGTCCAGGTAACGCGCCATGATTGGGCCGACGTAGGCGTTCAGCACGGTGGTGGACGTGCGCTCGAACTCGCGGTATTCCGGCAGAATCTCCGAGGAGAGGGAGACGAACAGCCCGTGCTCGCGCGCCAGGTCGCGGATGCGACGCTCGTGTTCGGGATACAGGAAGGAGAACAGCAGCGAGATGGCCAGCGCCTCGGCGCCCCGCTCAGCGACCTGCGCCACCACGCGGCGGGCGTGCGCTTCGTCCAGCGAGACAAGCACCTGTCCGTCGGCGGCCACGCGCTCGCGCACGGTGAAGGTCAGGTCGGCGGGGACGGGCGTCCAGCGCGGCGGGAAAGACAGGCGGTACAGGTG
>CAYSXA010000282.1:0-1743 GCA_964435005.1 uncultured Anaerolineaceae bacterium
CCCATTTACACCTGGAACACTACGCCCTGTCCCTGCAAAAAGTGGATTGCGAGACGCCGACGAAGGCGAAATGTCTGCGCCGCGTGGCAGAACGCGCACGCACCCTTCCACCGGACGCCTGGGTGCTCGGCCACGGCTGGAACCAAAACGACTGGCCGGAAGGCTTCGGCACCGCGCGCGAACTGGACGCGGTCACTGGCGACCGCCCGGCGTACCTGACAGCCAAGTCGCTGCACGCCGCCTGGGTGAACAGCGCGGCGCTGCGCCTGGCGGGCATCGACCGCCACACCCCCGATCCGCCGAACGGTGCGATTTCACGCGACGCGCACGGCGAACCAACCGGCATCCTGCTGGAAGACGCCATGCGTCTGGTCTCCGAGCGCATCCCCCACCCCTCGACCGCTCAAATCGCCCAGGCCATCGACGAAGCCCAGGACGCGCTCTTCCGCCTGGGCGTGACCGGCGTGCACGATTTCGACCGTCGGCGGTGCTTCCTCGCCCTGCAACAACTGCACCGGGAAGGCCGCCTTCGCCTGCGCGTGGTGAAGAACATCCCCGTAGAACTGCTGGATCACGCCGTGGCGCTCGGTCTGAGCCACGGCTTCGGCGACGACCGGCTGCGCATCGGCGGGGTCAAAGCCTTCGCCGACGGCGCGCTGGGGCCACGCACCGCCGCCATGCTCGCGCCATACGAGGGTGAACCGGACAACCGCGGCATGCTGATGCTGGACGGCGAGGACGTGTTCGAGATCGGCCAGCGAGCGGCGCAGGCGGGACTGCCGCTCACCGTCCACGCCATCGGCGACCGCGCGAACCACGAGGTGCTCGAAGGATACGCCCAACTACGCCGCTACGAGCGCGAACAAGGCCTGCCCACGCTGCGCCATCGCATCGAGCACGTGCAGGTGCTCCACCCGAACGACGTGGAGCGACTGGCGGCGCTTGGCGTGGTGGCCTCCATGCAACCCATCCACGCCACCTCGGACATGCTCATGGCCGACCGCCATTGGGGTGACCGCACGCGCTGGGCCTACGCATGGCGCACGCAACTGGACGCCGGTGCAGTGCTGGCCTTCGGCTCGGATGCACCGGTGGAATCCCCCAACCCCTTCTGGGGGCTGCACGCCGCCGTCACTCGTCGCCGCGCAGACGGCTCCCCCGGCCCGGACGGCTGGCACCCCGAACAGCGCCTCTCGCTGGCCGAGGCCCTGCGCGCCTACACCCTCGGCGCGGCCTACGCCGCCGGCCTGGAAGACCGCCTGGGGCGGCTCGCGCCGGGCTACCTCGCCGACCTGGTGGTGCTGGACGCCGACCCCCTCCATCTCCCGCCGGACGCGCTGCGCGACCTACACCCGGTCGCCACGATGGTGGGCGGGGAATGGGTCTTCCGTTGAGGGAAACGAATGCTCGTCCTGATTGCTGGCGGTAGCGGATTGATTGGCCGGGCGCTGTGCGCCCACCTGATCGCCCACGGGCACACCGTACAGGTGCTCAGCCGCGACCCGGCGCGCGCCCAGGCGCGCCTGCCGCGCGAGGTCTCCGTGCTGCACTGGGACGGGCGCACACCCACCGAATGGGGAGAAGCAATCGAACGCGCCGACGCGGTGGTCAACCTGGCGGGCGCGAGCATCGGCGGCGAGACGCCAGTCGCCGTCTTCACCCGCCGCTGGACACCCGCCGAGAAAGGACGCTTGCGCGCCAGCCGGTTGCAGGCCGGGCAGGCGCTCGTCCAGGCCATCCGGC
>CAYSXA010000283.1:0-1727 GCA_964435005.1 uncultured Anaerolineaceae bacterium
CGGGGGGGTGGGCGGCCTGGCGTGACCGCCGGGCGCCCAGCCGGCCTGCGGCCCAGGGGCCCATTGGGGCGGATGCGGGCTTAAAGGGCGTGGTGGGTCTGATGGCCAGGCGTGCGATCAGCTGGGGGGACGACCTGGGCCGCGAGCCGAAGGTGGTTGATATTCCGCCCGACCTGAAGGCGCGCGCCGAGGAAGCCCGCGAGTTGATGGTCGAAGCGATTGCCGAACTGGACGATGACCTCACCCTGAAGTACCTGGAGGGTGAGGAAATTTCCGTGGACGAGTTGAAAGCCGCGCTGCGCCGGGCGGTGATCGCCAACCGCGCCACCCCGGTCTTTTGCGGGACGGCGCTGCGCAACAAGGGCGTGCAGCCGCTGCTCGATGCCGTGGTGGAGTACCTCCCCTCGCCGGCGGACATCCCCGCTGTGCGCGGCGTGCACCCCAAGACGGGTGAAGAGGTCAGCCGCCCTGCGGAGGACGATGCGCCGCTGGCCGCCCTGGTCTTCAAGATTGTGACCGATCCCTACGTCGGGCGGCTGGCCTACTTCCGCGTGTACTCGGGCAAGATCAAACAGAGCGCGCAGGTCTATAACTCCACCAAAGGGAAGCGGGAGCGCATCGGCCGCCTGATTCGGATGTACGCCGATCGCCGCGAGGACGTGAGTGAAGTTCTAGCGGGCGACATCGGCGCGGTGCTCGGTCTGAAGAACTCCTTTACCGGCGATACGCTGTGCGACGCGGCGAACCCGATCGTGCTGGAGAATATTTCCTTCCCCGAGCCGGTGATTTCGGTAGCCATTGAGCCGAAGTCGCAGGCAGATCAGGATCGGTTGGCCGAGGCGCTGCGCAAGCTGGCTGAAGAAGATCCCACCTTCCGGGTGCGGTCGGACGAGAATACCGGTCAGACGATTATCTCCGGCATGGGCGAGTTGCACCTGGAAGTGCTCGTGGATCGCATGAAGCGCGAGTTCAACGTGCACGCCAACGTGGGGCGCCCGCGTGTGTCGTACCGCGAGACGATCACCCGCCCGGTGGAACGTGCGGAGTACCGTTTCGTCAAGCAGACTGGTGGTCGTGGCCAGTACGGCCACGTCATCCTGGAGCTGCGCCCCAACGAACCGGGCACGGGAATCACCTTTGAGGACAACATTGTGGGTGGCGCAATCCCACGCGAGTACATCCCGGCGGTGGAGAAAGGCGTGCGCGAAGCGGCAGAGACGGGTGTGCTGGCCGGCTATCCGGTGACCGACGTCCACATCCGCCTGTACGATGGCTCCTACCATGAGGTGGACTCCAGTGAGATGGCCTTCAAGGTGGCCGCCTCGATGGCCTTCAAAGAAGGCATTCAAAAGGGGCGCCCGGTGCTGCTCGAACCGATCATGAAGGTCGAGGTGGTGGTGCCGGAAGAGTACCTCGGCGACGTGATGGGACAGTTGTCCGCACGTCGTGGCGAAATCCAGGGCATGGAGATGCGCCCTGGGAACGCTCAGGCGGTGCGCGCCATGGTGCCGCTGGCCGAAATGTTCGGGTATGCTACCGAATTGCGCTCGGCCACGCAGGGACGTGGTGTGTTCACCATGGAGTTCGATCACTACGCTCAGGTTCCTGAGAACGTAGCCAAAGAAATCGTCTCTGGCGATTGAGCCAGCCGAACGCAAGGAGAGAGTGAGCAATGTCCAAGCAGAAATTTGACCGCTCGAAGCCGCATGTGAACGTGGGGACGATGG
>CAYSXA010000284.1:0-1718 GCA_964435005.1 uncultured Anaerolineaceae bacterium
CCCCGCCGGGGATGGACTTGGAAAGGAGACGGCATCTCTCCACGTTCGGGCGTGGCAGGCCGTCCCTTTGCAGGACGGCCTGAAACTTTTTGAGGAGCATTGCGATGAACGCAGACCTGCAAATCCTGCTGGACCGCTCCGCCGCACGGCACAGCCACCTGTGTCCGCGACAGGTGCTGGGCGTGCGCATTGGGCTGGCGGGTGCGGCGGCGCTCGGCCTGGAAGTCCCGCGCCGCGACAAGCGCCTGCTGGTCATCCTGGAAAGCGACGGCTGCTTCGCCGACGGCGTGGAGGTGGCCACCGGCTGCACGGTGGGGCACCGCACCCTGCGCGTGGAGGACTACGGCAAGGTGGCGGCCACCTTCGTAGACGTACGGAGCGGGCGCGCGGTGCGCGTCGCCCCGCGCGAGGACGTGCGCGAGCGCGCTCTGGCCTACCCGCCGGAAGGCGAACGCCGCCGCTACTTCATCATGCTGCACGCCTACCAGGTGATGCCCACCAGCGAATTGCTCACCGTGCAGCCGGTCGCGCTGAAGCAGCCGGTGGAAACGATCGTCAGTCGCCCCGGCGTGCGGGTGAATTGCGCTGACTGCGGCGAGGAGATCATCAACGAGCGCGAGGTGTACGTGGCCGGTCAGCCACGGTGCAAGGCCTGCGCAGGTCAGGCCTATTACCGCCCCCTACCCGCCACCGTACCCCGCCACCAGCCACTGGCCGTGGCGGACTGAACCGAAAGGCCCCATCATGTTGACCGACCGCTTCGGACGCCCGATCACCTACCTGCGCATCTCGGTCACACCACGGTGCAACCTGCGCTGTGTGTACTGTATGCCACCGGAGGGGCTACCTGCCCCTGCCGCAAGCGAGCTGTTGAGCAACGAGGAGATCATCGCCTTCGTGCGCGTGGCGGCGCAGCAGGGCATCCGCCGCGTGCGTCTGACCGGCGGCGAGCCGCTGGTGCGGCACGGCATCGAAGACCTGGTGCGCGGCATCGCGGCCACACCGGGGATCGAGGAGGTCTGCCTGACCACCAACGCCATGTTGCTGGCAAAGAAGGCCGCAGCGCTGGCGGAGGCCGGTCTGACGCGCGTGAACGTCAGCCTGGACACGCTGGACGCAGACAAGTTCCGCCGCATCACGCGCGGCGGACAGATCGCGCGCGTGTTCGCCGGGATCGCCGTCGCCGAGCGCGCCGGACTGACGCCGATCAAGATCAACACGGTGGTGGTGCGCGGTGTAAACGACGACGAGCTGCCCGCGTTGGCGCGGCTGACCATCGAGCACCCCTGGCACGTGCGCTTTATCGAGCTGATGCCGGTGGGCAACACTCAGGATTGGGGGCCGGGGTTTCCGCCCGAGGGACGACGCTATGTCTCCGTACAGGAGATGAAAGACCGCTTGGCGCCGCTGCAACTGAAGCCTGCCGCCACGCCTAGGGGTAACGGCCCGGCGCGTACCTTCTGCATCCCCGGCGCGCTGGGGACGGTGGGCTTCATCTCCCCGCTGGGGGAGCACTTCTGCCGGGCCTGCAACCGGCTGCGCCTGACCGCCGATGGTGCGCTGCGCCCCTGTTTGCTGATGGACGAGGAAGTGACCATCCGCGAGACGTTACGCGCAGGTGGCAGTCTCTCGGCACGGCTCTGGGAAGCCGTTGAGCTGAAGCCGGAAGGGCACGAACTCTTGCTGCATCATTACCCCGAAGCGCGCCGCATGGCCCA
>CAYSXA010000285.1:0-1708 GCA_964435005.1 uncultured Anaerolineaceae bacterium
CACGATGGCCTTTTTTTCAAGTCCGAATTTACACCACGTTATGAGACATTATCTCAGGTTCTCAGATTTCTTATATCTAACCATACGATCAGGCGAGACGCAAGGGTCATATGTGACATGCTTGGGCGAGATGGGGGAAAGGTGTCCATCCTGTATTGCTAATGAAACAGTGCCGGGATCAGCGCATGAAGAGCGGCCAAGACCTCATCTGCGGTAGGCGCATGGGGCACAAAAGGCAACAATTGCTGTCCCCATTCGCGCCGGGCAACCGCTTGTAGCTCGTCCACCAGGAAGTCCTCTGGAGAGGCAAATTGTACCCCGCGTAACGCGCACTTCCGGTGGAGGATTTCTGGCAGCTCAGCATCCAACTGTCCTTCGCGGGTCAACACAGCCCACAGATCGTAATAGTCCCGGCACACTCGACTGGCTCCCCAGCCGCGCGCTGCCAGACGTTGGCGGCTTTGGAGCAAGGCACGCAGTTTCTCGGCCACGATTTCGGTCAAGGAATAGACTTTCACCCGATCATTCAGGTGCTCTCCGAAATCGTGTAACAGCGGACGCTCTTTCACAGGTAGCAAGATGGGTTCGTCTACCGTGATTTCTACTTTCAGACGGCACAGCGGCTGACGTTGACCAGGGAAACGCACACGCACCAGGAAAGCAGCCTGTCCTCCTGGATGCGGGCGTTTCAGTACCAGGGGCTCATAGCGCACTTCAAAAGGGCCGCGCTCTCGAAGCAGCGCCTCCATTTGGCCGATCACCGCATCCATCGTCTGAGATAGATTGGGGATCGGGCCAGGACGAACCGTAGAGTAATCCAGGTCCTCCGAAAACCGATAGTCGGGATAATAGATCTTCTTGAGCGCCGTTCCGCCTTTGAGTGCCACCCACCTGCCTAAAGCGGGTGTCCTGGCGATGGCAGTCATCAGGTAACTGAGTGCGTAGTCCTTTTCCACAATATCCAGCCGGACGCCTCGTTCTCTGGCGTACCGACGCAGGATTTGACCAATGTCAGGCATGGACACTCCTCAGGTTCTCTTTGATATGCCAGCGCGCGTTGGGCTTTCCTCCAGGAGGGCCTTGCGGGTCCAGTCGATAATAGTTCTTGACCGGATACTCCCGTAACGGCTCAATCTCCTTGTGTGGGACGCCCAGGTTCTCCAGAATCCACCCCATACGCTTGATAACCGCACCCACACCGTATCGCAGGGTGTACGCCACCAGGCGTGGCAGTGCCAGATGGGACAGGATCTCATCCAGTATCTCGATGGCGGGAGCCATTCACCCGAACACTTCCGGGCGGGCGATCAGGTCGAGTGCGGTGCGTTCCCGATCGGTGATGCTCACCTGGTGCCATCTGTCCACCCAGACCCGCTCATGGCCGAAGAAGCGACTGGCCCGAACGTGAATGAACTCGACTTCAAGGTCCATTACTCGCCAGACTGCACGCCCGCGCGGACGATAAGCCCTCCCGTGCCGCATCTCTGGGGTAATCACCTTGGACGGGGTGGAAACCTGCACCGCTGTCGGGATTTGTGTGGTAAAGCCATGATGCGCCAGCGCTGACCAGTGGCTGATCGCCGCAGGCTGGACCAGCACTGCAGCGATGGCAAAGGGGTGAATCTCCTCAGCAAAGAGCGGCGAGCGAACCAGGTACACACCGCGCTTGATGATCTTAATATAGCCGGAATCGCTCAGCGCGCTGAGC
>CAYSXA010000286.1:0-1669 GCA_964435005.1 uncultured Anaerolineaceae bacterium
CCATGCGCACCACGCGGTGATGGCGATACAGATTCTTGTAAAGGAAGTCCTTCAACTCGCGGTTACGGCGCGCCATATCCTCGCTGAAGCCGATCACGTTGTAGGGCAGGCGCTGCAACTCCTCCACGGACTGCACGCCGCTCTCCTTCAACTTGCGCGCGGTGCTCTGCACCAGATCAGTGGCTTCCAGGCCAATCAGGCGGCGGATCAGGCGATGCCGCACGAGTTCTTCCAGTTCGCCGTTGTGCCAGCCGATGCTCTCGCACAAGATCTCCCACAGTTCGATGCCTTCGAGCATCCGCGGCGTGATCATGCCGGATCGCAGGCCGTCATCAAGGTCGTGGGCGGTGTAGGCGAGTTCGTCGGCGGCGTTGGCGATCTGCGCCTCCAGGTGACCGCGCAGGTCGGGGTTGTAGTCGCGCGCATCAGAGACATCGTACTCGGTCTCGTGCTTCACGATGCCTTCGCGCACTTCCCAGGTCAGGTTCAGGCCGGGGAAGTCGGGGTAGCGGCGCTCCAGTTTGGTCACGATGCGCAGGGATTGCTTGTTGTGGTCGAAGCCGCCGTGGTCTTTCATCAGCCGGTTGAGCGCCACCTCGCCAGAGTGCCCGAACGGGGGGTGCCCCAGGTCGTGCGCCAGACAGATGGCCTCGGTCAGGTCTTCGTTCGCGCCCAGCGCGCGCGCCACCGTGCGCCCGATTTGCGTGACCTCCAGCGTGTGGGTCAGGCGGGTGCGGTAGTAGTCGCCTTCGTAGTTGATGAAGACCTGGGTCTTGTATTCCAGGCGGCGGAAGGCGGTGGTGTGCAGGATGCGGTCGCGGTCGCGCTGGAAGGCGGTGCGATACGGCGGCTCATCTTCCGGGTAGGCGCGACCTTTCGAGTCTTTGCTGCGCAGACCGTAGGGCGCCAGTGCCTGGTCTTCGATCGCTTCAAGTTGTTCGCGGGTGAACAGCATAATGGCTTTCCTTTGTCTCTACCGTTGGCCGTTCTGGAAAATCAACCACAAAGGCACAGAGTGCACAGGGGGGATCCTTTGTGTACACAAAGGCCAAACTTTTGTGTCCTCTGTGTCTTTGTGGTTTTGATGGGTCTGTCAGAGGATAGGACGCGTTGTGTTTTCTGATTATACCCGATTCGCATGAACGCGCGTGCCGCGCACTTCGCCGAGCAGGGCGTTCTTCACGGCGCCGGTTTCTTCGCCGGAGAAGATGCATACGTCCAGGTGCGGGATTTCGCGGATCAGGTCGAGCATGGCGCGCACTTTGCCAGCCATGCCGCCGGTGACGTCCGTCGCCGTTGCGCCGTGCAGTGCGCCGGTCAACGCGCCGATGTTGTCCGGCGTGATTTCGGGCACGATGCGGGTGCAGGCGGGATAATCCGCCCACACACCGGGTTCGATGCCGGCGATCAGGATGCGCCGAGGGTGGAGCGCGCGCGCCAGGTAGTCGAACACGGTCTCTGTGGAGACGATGGTGCCGCCCTGGGCGGTGTCGAAGGCCACGTCGCCGTACACCACGGGTAGCAGACCGGCCTCCAGCGCCGCACGCAGTGGAGCGGTGTCCCAGGCTACGATGCGCCCGCGTTCGGCGATGACACCGGCGGAGGGCGGAAAGGAGACCGCGGGCAGCCCGACGGCGTGCAGTGCACGAATCACGAGGCGGGGCCGCGA
>CAYSXA010000287.1:0-1650 GCA_964435005.1 uncultured Anaerolineaceae bacterium
CCCCCCCGCCCAGCCACCCCGGCGGGCCTGCGTACACCCCGCCCAGGAAGGCCGCGCCGTGCCAGGGGCTTTCGTCCAGCGCTTGCACGAGTAGGGGACCGTTGACCAGCGGCCAGAAGACGTTCGCTCGCGGGCTGAGCAGGTTGACCATCACGACCTGCCAGGAGCCCTGCCAGGCGGGCGGGTCGGTTGCGGCGTCGGTACCGTCGTGCCACTCACGCAGTACCCCAACTGCCAGATAGAGCAAAAAAGCCGCGCCACCGACCTGCAACAGACGCAGCACAGCGTCCGGCAACTGACCAACCACCCAGGTGGTGAGCAGGATGATCGGCGGGTCGGAGACCAGCGGCGCGAGCGCCACGAGCAGACCGCGTTTCCAGCCGCGTTGCAGTGTCTGGGCGATCAGGTAAGTTTGAAACGGGCCAGGCAACGAGGCAGCGGTGAAGCCCAGCCCGGCGGCGCGCAGAACCCATCCACTCATCCGACGTTCCCCTCACAGACGATCAGGCGGTCTCGGCAGAAGACCGCTCGCCGTATCTCGCGGCTGCGTATCCCCAGCCAGACGGTTTGTGCGGTCGTGCCGATCACGAACGCGCCCAGCGCGATGTAGATGCCCGGCGCGCCGCGCCAGAGCAATCCGACGCCCAGTGTGCTCACGCCGACGGTCAGGAAGATCAGAATGGCTTCAGTGATCGCCCCGGTGCGCCGACTGTGCAGGATCGCGCCCTGATACCAGGATTGCAGCACGCTCAGCCCCGGCCAGGGCAACGCGATCCACAGCGCCGACCGCGCCAGTGGGACGAGTTCCGGCGGCAGGTGTGAGACCACGCCGAACCACCATTGCGAGAGCGGTGTGGCAGCGATCAGCAACAGCAGCAGCACGGTCGCGCCGCCGAGGTACAGCGTAAAGCGCCACAGCGGCCCGGAGGAGCCTTCTTCGTCCAGCAAGGCGACCACCACCTCGTTGTAGGCCACGCCCAGGCTGCGCAGCATGAACACCAGCCCGTTGACCACCGGCCACACGGCCAGCGAGTTCAGAGCCTGTGGCAGGCGGCCCATCGCGCCGCTACCCAGCGGCTGCGCGACCAGGAAGAGCAGCGAGGTCAGCGCCAGCGGGATGTAGAAACGGAAGAACGCCAGCCAGGTAAGCGGCGGCTCGACCGGCGGCGAGACGCCCAATTCTTCGCGCAGCACCGGGCGCACGCGCCAGCCCACGAAGGCCGCCTCGGTCAGCACGCCAGCGATCACCGCGCTGGTGGCGACCACGATGCCCGGCACGCGTCCACCCAGCAGATAACCGGCGACCAGCACAGTGGCGTCGGCCAGCAGGCGCACCGCCGTGCCCACCCCCACCGCCTCGGAGTGACCGAAGCGGATCAGCACGCCCTGGTTGAAGCGCCGGTAGGCGATCGCCCACGTCCAGGGCGTCATGATGCGCAGTCCCAGGCGCGCCGGTTCGATGATCTCCGGCGGCGCGCCGAGCAGGTCGCGCACCACCCAGTAGTACAGCGGGGTGAAGGCGATCAAGATGTGCAGCGCGGTGAGCGTTGCGCCAGCAATCCAGGTGAATTGCCGCACCCGCCGATAGGAAGCCATGTCCTTGCTCAACGCGGTGGACGCGGCAAGCAGCATGATGATCGGCGCTTCGAT
>CAYSXA010000288.1:0-1634 GCA_964435005.1 uncultured Anaerolineaceae bacterium
GGGTTGGATATTGTGTTATACAATATAGCCCCAATTGACATTAAAGTCATGGGGCAAACGTCCTGTTTCTGAAGGGACGTTTGCCCCAAACTATACAAAATCTAGCAAGGTGCTATGGCTGCGATGTGCTATTGCTGGAGAAACTCGTCCAGGGCAGTGAGCAGTTCCTCGATGTGTTCCATGCGCGTCTCACCCATGTGGGCGATGCGGAAGGATTTGCCCTTCAGCGGGCCGTAGCCGCTGGCGATGCGCATGCCGCGCTCGCCGAGGAAGGCGTTCAGTTTTGCCAGGTCGAGGCCGCGGTCGTTCAAGATGGTGGTCACGGTGAGCGAGCGGTAGCCTTTGGGCGCGTAGATGGTCATGCCGCGGCTCTCCGCCCAGGACTGCACGCGCTCGGCCATGGCGCGGTGGCGGGCGAAGCGCGCTTCCAACCCCTCGGCCAGGATGCGGTCGAGTTGCGCGTCCAACGCGTAGATCAGCGAGACGGCGGGCGTGGCGGGGGTGGAGTCCTTCAGCCGGTGCTTCTCCAGGCGCAACAGGTCGAAGTACCAGCCGCGGTTGGGCACGCTTTCCGCCTTTTGCATCGCACGGTCGGCGGTGGCGCCGAAGCCCAGACCAGGGGGCAGCGCCAGGCATTTCTGTGAGGACGTGAGCACGAAATCCAGCCCCCAGGTGTCCATCTCGATCTTTGCGCCGCCCAGGGAAGACACGGCGTCCACGCACACCAGCGTGTCCGGGCTGATTTCATGCACCGCCGCGGCTACTTCCTGCACCGGGTTCATCATGCCGGTCGAGGTCTCGTTGTGCACGATGGTCACGATGTCGTAGTGTGCCTTCTTCAGCGCCTCGGCCACGCGATCGGCGGTGATCGGCTGGTTCCACTCGGTCTCCAGTTTGTCGGCCTGCTTGCCGTTGGTCACGGCCACCTCGTGCCAGCGTTTTCCGAACGCGCCGTTCACGCAGGAGAGCACCCGCCCATCGTCGGGGACGAAGTTGCGCACGGCGGCTTCCTGCAATCCGGTGCCAGAGGACGCGGTGATGAACACCCGGTATTGGGTGAAGAACAGCTGGCGCATCTTGTGTTCGGCGCGGTGGAAGATTTCCTCGAACTCTGCGCTGCGGTGTGGCAGCATGGCCTGTGCCTGTGCCTGCAGCACTTCGGGTTCCACATCCACAGGGCCGGGGACAAACATGTGCGGCATGGTTCCCTCCAGTCAGGTCGAATCCCCACGGCAAACGCCGTGGGCTGGGATGGTCGCTCGTCGGTACCATTCTACCACTGGGGAAAAGGAGGAGGATGTTACCGCCTTACGGCTGGCGGAAAACCACCTTCCACCCGCCCTGATAGCCTTCGCCGGTGGTGTCGCACAACGGGCTGAGGATGTGCTGGGCGGGCTGGCTCCCGGTAGCGACCTGCAGGGTGTACTCCACACCAGGGGTGAGTTCGAAGTCGGCGTAGCCGGGGCTGATTTCGGGTTTCAGGCCGGTGTAGAAGTGCTCCTGCTGGCCGCTTCCCCAGGCGATCAGCAACGGCACGCCGGATAGTAGCTGGCCGTCGGCGTCCAGCACCCAGACGCGCAGTAGCGGCACGCCCAGCGCGGGATCACAATCCGGCTCGCTGGACTGCAGCATGA
>CAYSXA010000289.1:0-1557 GCA_964435005.1 uncultured Anaerolineaceae bacterium
TCGCTGGAGGGCTTCCTGACGAAGGCGCGTGAGGACATCGAAGCTGGGGTTTGATTGGTTGACGAGTCCGCGCCCCTTGTGGTATGATGGGACGCGGACGTTTGTCTGCCATCGTCGTATTTAACAACGAAGTCACACGGGAGTGTAGGCAATAAGTAAACCAGAGTTTCGTACCAACGAAGCCATTCGCGCCAGAGAGGTTCGGCTGATTGGGCCGGACGGCACCAACCACGGGGTGGTGTCCATCCGTGAGGCCCTGCGCATCGCGCGCGAGGCGGACCTGGACTTGGTGGAAGTGGCCCCCAACGCCAATCCACCGGTCTGTCGTGTGCTCGACTACGGCAAGTTCCTGTACGAGCGCACCAAGAAAGAGCGCGAGGCGCGCAAGGCGCAGGTGAAGATCGAGGTCAAAGAGATTCGACTGCGCCCGAAGACTACCGAACATCACCGTTCCTTCAAAGTGCGCGACGCGCGCCGCTGGCTGGAAAAAGGCATGAAGGTCAAAGTGCGCGTGCGCTTCCGGGGGCGCGAAATCACGTACCCGGAAATCGCGCTGGAAGACCTGAGGGAGATCGCTGAGGAACTCGCTGACATCGCGGTGGTGGAACAGGCGCCCAAACTGGATGGTCGCACCATGCTCATGGTGCTGGCGCCCAGGAAGAAAAAGTAAGGCTCCCTGTACGTCGGGTTGGTAGGATGCCGCGGGAGCAAGGCTTCCGCGGGATTTTGTGTGAAGGAGAGTTGACCGTGCCTCGAAAGAAGCGAACCGGAAAGTTCAAACTGAAGACCCACAAGGCAACGGCCAAGCGTTTTCGGGTGACCGGGTCGGGAAAACTGGTGCGCACCAAGGGCGGTAAGAGCCACTTGCGCCGCCGCACTTCCAAGCGCACCAAGCGCCTGTTCACCGAAATGTTGCCGGTGGAGGGGAAGGGCTATATCAAGCGGATCAACCGCCTGGCGCCCTACCTGAAGAAGCAGAGTAGCTGATCCATCTTTATGAGTTGCGGCCGTTGGGTGTTTAACGGGCGGGCTGCTTTCCGCTGGCGCCCAGGGGTACGCAGGAGGTAGACAATGGCTCGTGTAAAGACCGGTCCTCATCGCCGACGTCGGCACAAGAAGGTATTGAAACTGACCAAAGGCCAGTTCGGTACGCGGCACCGCCTGTTCCGCCGCGCGAACGAGGCCATGCTGAAGAGCCTGTGGTACGCTTACCGCGACCGCCGGACTCGCAAGCGGGTGCTGCGCCGTCTGTGGATTGCGCGCATCAACGCGGCGGCGCGCCGCAACGGCGTGACCTACAGCCGCCTGATTCACGCCATGCGGCAGGCGAACGTCGCTATCAATCGCAAGATGCTGGCCGACATGGCCGTGCGCGACCCCGAAGCCTTTGCGGCGGTGGTCGCCAAGGCGGTTGGCAAATAAGCCGACGCAATGGAGCATAGAGCCGAGGGCACGCCCTCGGCTTTTTTCGTTAGTGTAGGGGGCGTCGTGCTTTCTTCGTGCCCAGGGGGTTCGAAAAGTCAGGCGGAAGGGCATGGCGGGGTAAGCCATGGGGGA
>CAYSXA010000290.1:0-1524 GCA_964435005.1 uncultured Anaerolineaceae bacterium
CCTCCGGCCTCCCCTTCCGCTTTGCTGTCATTCTACTCAAAATGCTTATAGGAGGCATCATGAGCACTCGTATCCTGGTCGTTGACGATAGTCCACTGAACCGCAAGCTCACAGCCGATGTGCTGCAACGCGCCGGCCATGAGGTCATCACCGCTGAGGACGGCGCTTCCGCGCTGAAATTGCTCGAGCAGGAGCACATCGACCTGGTTCTGCTGGATGTAATGATGCCCGGCATGGACGGCTACGAGGTCTGCAAGCGCATCCGCGCCAATCCGAAGACCACGTACCTGCCGGTCATGATGCTCACCGCGCAGGACACGGTGGAAAGCAAAATCAAGGGCTTTGAGGCCGGCGCGGACGACTATCTGACCAAGCCATTCGAGCCAACGGAACTACAGGCGCGCGTGCAGGTGCTGTTGCGCCGACTGGCACGCGTCCAGCCGAAAGAGATCACCGAGGAAGGAAAACTGATTGCCGTGTTCTCGCTCCGTGGCGGCGTGGGGGTCTCCACGCTGGCAGCCAATCTGGCCGTAGCGCTGGCTCAGTTATGGGGGCGACCATCCGTGTTGGTGGACATGGCGCTTACCGCCGGCCAGGCCGCACTGATGCTCAACCTGCCACTCCGCCACACCTGGACAGACATCGCCCGCCTGCCCGTGGAAGAAATCGACGCCGAATTTGTCCAGAACGTGCTACTGAGACATCCTTCGGGTGCCCATGTACTCCCCGCGCCACGCCATCCAGCAGAAGGAGAACTGGTAACTGCGGAAAAAGTCCGCCATGTGCTCGACCTACTGCGGAAGCAGTTCCACTACATGGTCGTCGATCTACCACACGATTTCAGCGAGACCACGCTGACCGTGCTCGATCAGGCGGAAGAAATCCTGCTCGTACTGGCCCCAGAACTGGCTTCCATCCGCACCACCGCTGCCGTACTGGACACCTTCGCCGAGCTGGGCTACGAAGACACCCACATCCGTCTGGTGCTCAACTGGACGTTCGAGAAACGCGGCCTGGTAAAAGGCGAGATTGAACGCGTGCTCAAACAAAAGATTAACGTGGTCATTCCTTACGCCAGCGACCTGTTCGTGCCCGCGATCAACCTGGGCATCCCGCCAGTGTTTGACCAGCCGGATACCTCGGTCTCTGCGCTGTTCGAAGACCTGGCCTTTGTGCTCAGCAAGCCATCGCACAAAAAGAAAGTGCCCGCCTCACCAACCAAGGCGTGGCAACGCGTGGCCAACCGCATCCAGCACCGGCGACGCAGCAAATAACTCCACGACGATTCCATGCTATCACAAAGGCTGCCAGCCTCCTGGTTCCCTTGATGATCAGAATGGGAACGATTACATCGGATGTTCGAGTTGACAACAAAAACAAACTTTGTTAAAGTTAGGAAGACTTCATTACCCTGCAGCACCGCCCCAACCAAACAGCACAGGCAAATAGGCAAATTAGGAGGACAAATCATCTGGACTTTATCCATTTGCACTTTAACAAAAGTAGGGTAAGCTAAGACATTTC
>CAYSXA010000291.1:0-1519 GCA_964435005.1 uncultured Anaerolineaceae bacterium
GCACTGACCAGCGCGAATGTGTCGGCAATCTTGGCGTCGATGGTTGGCACGACGCCAACGAAAGTAGAGAGAAACGGCGCGCCGTCTCCGACGTCCTGCCAGCCCTGATGCAGTTCAAGGGCGGTTTGCAGCGCCTCAAGCCATGCCACGTCCGAAACCCCTTCGGGGATCAGGACGCATTCGTGCATGAGCGCGGACACGAGCTTTTGCCGCCATGCAAAGAGCAAGTGTTGTTGGTGGTTGGTCGGCTGCGCAGGCATCGGGTCCATGAGCGGCTTGGCTTTCAGGATGCCATCGCGCGTTTCGACAAAGAGCGTGTCCGGCGCGCGAAACATCGCGGCGACGATAGGCGAATGCGTGGTCATGATCGTCTGGTCGCAGAGTGCATTGAGGCGGTTGACCAGCCGCTTTTGCTGCGAAGGTTGAATGTGCAGTTCGGGTTCCTCTACGGCCAGCACAAAGGACTGGTCCTTTTCCGCGCGCGCTATGCCGAACTGCATGAGCAGGAGAAGGCTTTGCAACGAAACAAGACCTGTTCCTTGTCTCTGTGAAGGAAGGGATGGCCCCACCTCTTGGATGAAGTGCGGGACCACGCTTTCCAGAACGGAACCGCTGTCGGTCGAAGTCAGGCGCAACTGAAGTCTGGGTGCGCTAGCCATAAGCGCGCGCAACTCATCGTTCACTGCACCAACGATCTCCGACAACCCCGGTTGTTCCTCAAGCCGCGTGTCCTTCGGAGGGTTCCAGAGTCGCTCCCGTTCTGCTCGAACGGCCTGTGCAGGCATTTCCCCGCGCGTGGCAACCACACGGCGGAATAATTCGGATGTAAAAGAAATCCAGCGGTCCCATGTGCGCGAGGCCGGTACCAGAAAGAAGCCCATCTCTTGAAGCACTTTGGCGCGGACAGTGCGAAGGTGTGCGTCTTCCGCGAACGGATCGCCCAGCGTGGCTTCGTCATCGACGAAAAAACGGATCGTTTCGGCTTCCAACCCGTCCAGATCAAAGCGGGCTGCGAAGCCGATCTGCACAGCCAGGTCGGTGTGCTGCGCGTCCGGCGCGGCGCTTAAGGTCTTGGCGTTGGGATCAAGCCATTTCTCAACACCGCGTTCTATGCTGAACCATGAGGGATGATGCTGCGGATCGTTGGGCTTAAAGCCCGCCACAGTAGCAATGCACAGAATGCGGGCCTGTTCGTTCGGCGTGCTGCCGTGAAAATCATGTTCGGTAAGACGGCGCACCAGACGGTCACGTCCAAACAACAAGGCCAGCGCGTCAATTATGGTGGTTTTGCCACTGTTGTTGGGGCCGACCAATACGGTCTGCTGTCCCAGAGTAATGTCCGCAGTACGAATTCCCCGGAAGCCCGAGATTTTCAAGCGGACAACATGCATCTGAGCTTCTCCTTCACTTCCTCAACAGTCTGTTCCTTCGTACTCTCATGAGCCTCGTCGCCGCTGTGGATTCGATAATTGGGTTCCTCTATGCAGCACGCCCAACCAGGTCCATCAGCGTGCCGTAG